>JASJBB010000024.1 GCA_030066735.1 Woeseiaceae bacterium
TTCGCCGCTCGCCCTGCGGGCGCCTTCTGCTTGCGACTTGGCAGCAGCAAGCTCGATACCTTACTACCGAGAGCAATCAGTAAAAGCGATCCAAACGACCAGACGATCTTTCTATTGAGTTGGTCGGGGTGAGAGGATTTGAACCTCCGGCCCCTGCCTCCCGAAGACAGTGCTCTACCAGGCTGAGCTACACCCCGTACTGGATCGGACTATGAGCGCCGTTTGACGGCAAAGTCAGCGATCGTGATCATCGCCTCTTTGTAGTCCGAGTCGGGAATTTCGGACAGTGCTGCAATGGCCGTATCAGCGGCCTCTTTGGCGCGCGCCGCAGTGTACTCAAGTGCCCCGGTCGATTCAATGACCGCCCGAATGTCGTCCAGCCGTTCGATGCCCCCGGTTTCGATGGACTCGCGAATCAAGGCTGCGTCGGACCTGGATCCGTTGCGCATCGCGTATATCAGGGGCAGGGTGGGCTTGCCCTCGGCCAGGTCGTCACCCAGATTCTTGCCCAGCTCCGCGGCCGACGCGTCATAATCCAGCGCGTCGTCAACCAGCTGGAATGCCGTGCCGAGCTCTCGTCCGTAGGTGATCATGGCGGATTCATCGTCTTTTGGCCGGCCCGCGAGTACCGCCGCGATCTGGGAACCGGCTTCGAAGAGCTTCGCCGTCTTGCGATAGATAACCGTCTGGTAGCTCTCTTCCGTGACGTCGGGGTCCTGTACGTTCATCAACTGCAGGACTTCGCCCGCCGCAATAGTATTCGTGGCATCGGCAAGGATGCGCATGATCGGCATGCTGTCGATGTCGACCATCATCTGGAAGGCGCGTGAATAGAGGAAATCGCCCACCAGCACGCTGGCCTGGTTGCCGAAAACGGTATTGGCGGTGTCGCGGCCGCGGCGGCGGTCGGAACCGTCGACCACGTCGTCGTGCAGCAACGTCGCCGTGTGGATGAACTCGATGATGGCAGCCGAGCGGACGTGCTGTTCGCCTTCGTAGCCCAGGGCTCGCGCGGCGAGCAGCACGAGCAACGGCCGCAGCCGCTTGCCGCCGCTCATGACGATGTACTGCGATACCTGCGAGACCAGCGCGACGTCGCTCTCGAGACTGACCGTGATGAGTTCATCGACAGCCTGCATGTCGTCTCGGGCGAGCGCGGTAACGTCGTCAAAGGACGGCGGGACCGGGGATTTATCAACCGCGTGCATGAATAACGCATGATGCCTGAATCGCCTGGGCTTGGCGACTGCCCCAGCCGCTCTGGCAACCGCCGAAGCGCGGTCGCAAGCTATTGAATTCAAGACTAAAATGAAGCGGTTCCAACGTTGACCCGGGGCGGGGTTATCTATAGAATCCGTGCTCCCTTGTGACAGCCGCAAGAAACGCGCTCGTGCGGCGTACCGGCAGCCACAGAAAATCATTTAATTCTCAGTGAGTTGCGTGATCTACGCGAGTCACAACACGGAGAGCACTACGATGTATGCGGTTTTTCGCACCGGCGGCAAGCAGTACCGCGCGGCTAAAGGCGACGTCCTGCGAGTCGAGAGAATCGACGGCGACGAGGGCGCAACGGTTGAGTTCGACGAGGTCCTGCTCGTTGGCGAGGGTTCGGACGTCAAGGTAGGCAGCCCGACCGTCGCCGGCAGCTCGGTCAGCGCCAAGGTCGTGCGCCAGGGCAAGAGCCGCAAGGTTCCGGTCGTCAAGTTCAAGCGCCGCCAGAACTACCTGCGCCAGGGCTCGCACCGGCAGTTCTTCACCGAGGTGGAGATCACGGATATCAAGGCAAGCGGCGCAAAGAAGGCGGCTCCCGCCCAGAAGGCGGCTCCCGCCCAGAAGGCGGCTCCTGCCAAGGAAGAGGCTGCCAAGAAGCCGGCCGAGAAGAAGGTCGCCAAGAAAACCGCAGCCAAGAAGCCGGCCAAGAAAAAGGCGGCGGCGAAGAAAGTAGCTAAGAAGGCGGCAGCCAAGAAGGCTCCTGCGAAGAAAACGACCACCAAGAAGGCAGCCAAGAAAAAGGCCGCCAAGAAGTCTGCAGACTAAAGTTAAGGTAACCGACCATGGCACATAAAAAGGCAGGCGGCAGCAGTAAGAACGGCCGCGATTCAGAATCCAAACGACTTGGCGTGAAGATCTACGGTGGCCAGGAAGTGCTCGCCGGCAACATTATCGTGCGCCAGCGCGGAACGCGTTTTCACGCCGGTACCAACGTCGGCATCGGCCGCGACCACACGCTGTTCGCGAAGAAGGACGGCCACGTCAAGTTCGAGCGCAAGGGCCCGAAGAACCGCCAGTTCGTGAGTGTTGTCACGAACTAACGGTCGCCCGCTGGGGCGGGCTCCTACAAGACAAGAAGCCCCGCCCTTGTGCGGGGTTTTTTTATAGGCTAGCGCAATGAAATTCGTCGACGAAGCGACAATTAGGGTCCAGGCAGGCAACGGCGGCCACGGCTGCCTGAGCTTTCGTCGTGAAAAGTACGTCGAGAAGGGCGGCCCCGACGGCGGCGACGGTGGCCACGGCGGCAGCGTCTACCTGGTCGCCGACCCCGCCATGAATACGCTGGCCGACTTTCGCGTGGCGCGCAAGTTTCGGGCAGAGAGCGGTCAAGGCGGCGCCGGGCGCAACAAGACCGGCAAGTCCGGTGAAGACCTCGAGGTCAGGATTCCGTGCGGTACGGTGGTCAGCGATGTCGATACCGGCGAGGTCATCTGCGACCTCACCGAGGCCGGGCAGCGCCAGAAGGTTGCCGAAGGCGGCCGCGGCGGACTCGGTAACACGCGCTTCAAAAGCAGCACCAACCGTGCGCCGCGCCAGACCACGCAGGGCACACAGGGCGAGGGGCGTCACCTGGCGCTGGAACTCAAGGTGCTGGCCGACGTCGGGCTGCTCGGGATGCCCAATGCGGGAAAGTCGACGCTGATTTCGGCGATGTCACAGGCAAAACCGCGTATCGCGGACTATCCGTTCACGACCCTGCACCCTAACCTCGGTGTGGTCCGCGTGGGTCGCCTGCAGAGCTTCGTCATGGCGGACATTCCCGGGCTGATCGAGGGCGCGTCGGAAGGCGCGGGGCTCGGCATCCAGTTCCTGCGGCACCTGCAGCGTACGGGTCTGCTCCTGCACCTCGTCGATATCGCGCCCATCGACGGCTCGGAGCCGGCCGATGTCGTCCGGGCCATCGCCACTGAGCTGAAGAACTTCTCCGCGGAGCTCGCGGCCAAGCCGCGATGGCTGGTGATCAACAAGATCGACCTGCTCGACAACGAGGAGCGCGAAGCCGCCAGGGAGCGGCTGCTCGATGAGCTTGGCTGGCAGGGTCCGGTGTTCGAGGTGAGCGCCGCGACGGGTGAGGGAACCGAACAGCTCGGTCAGTCCGTCATGCGGGAGCTGGAGGCGATCGAGGAGGAGCTACAAGAAGTGTAAAGGCGGGATCAGGCGCTGAGTGCTTTGACGCGCTTGTTCAGGCGGCTCTTGTGCCGCGATGCCTTGTTCTTGGTGACGATGCCCTTGTTGATCATCCTGTCGATGACCGGAACGGCATCCTTGTAGGCTGCGACAGCAGCGTCCTTGTCGCCGGCATCGCAGGCCTTGACGACATTCTTGATTTTGGTCCGCATCAGGGAGCGCAGGGCCATGTTGTGCTTGCGGGCCTTCTCGGCCTGGCGGGCGCGCTTCCCGGCTTGTTTGATGTTTGCCACTGGTTTCGACCGTGTCAGGTGTTCAAAGAGCCGCGTATTATTCGTGCCCGACCGCCCCTTGTCAATGACTATCCGCACACCCCGCGGGGGCGGCATTTCCGCTAAACTCGGGCCCCGTATGGCCGGTAAAAAAGTCACTGGATTCAAGCTGATGCTGAAGACCTCGGTGGTCAGCGGCATGACATTTCTGTCGCGAATCCTGGGGCTGGTCCGGGATATCGTTTTCGCCCGCTTTTTCGGCGCCTCGCTGGTCATGGACGCTTTCCTCGTGGCCAACCGCATTCCCAACATGCTGCGCCGGTTCTTCGCCGAAGGCGCATTCTCACAGGGTTTCGTGCCGGTCATGGCGCGCTACCGGGAGAAGCACAGCCACGAGGACGCCCGCGAATTCGTCGACGCGGTCGCCGGCACTTTCGGCATCATCCTGTTCGTCGTGACGCTCGCCGGCGTCATTGCGGCGCCGCTGCTTGTGGCGATCGTGGCGCCGGGTTTCATCGGTGAGGACGGCCGCTTCGAGCTCGCTACGCTGATGCTGCGGTTCACGTTCCCGTACCTGTTTTTCGTGTCGCTGACGGCGTTCGCAGGAGGCATCCTGAATACCTACGGGCGCTTCGCCGTGCCCGCATTCACTCCCGTGATTCTCAATGTCGTGCTGATCGCGGCCGCGATCTGGCTGTCGCCCCGGCTCGAGGAGCCCGGCATGGCGCTGGCCTACGCCGTGCTCATCGCCGGCGTCTGCCAGCTGTTGTTCCAGGTGCCGTTCCTGATGCAGATCAAGGCGCTGCCAAGGCCCAGGTGGGCGATTGGGCATGAGGGGGTGCGCCGCGCCGGCAAGCTGATGTTGCCGGCGATTTTCGGGTCGTCGGTGGCGCAGCTCAATGTGCTCGTAGGGGGCATCATTGCCTCGCTGCTGGGCGTCGGCAAGATCAGCCTGCTCTATTACTCGGACCGGCTCATGGAATTCCCGTTGGGCCTGTTCGGCATTGCGCTGGCGACTGTGACGCTGCCATACCTGTCCCGCCAGTATGCCAACGAATCGTATGATGAGTTTGCGGCGACGCTCGACTGGTCGATGAAACTCGTATTGATCATCGCGGTTCCTGCTGCCCTGGGCCTGATCGTGCTGGCCGAGCCGCTGGTAGCCACGCTGTTCTACGGGGGGGTCTTCACGCGGGACGACGTAGAAATGACAGCACTCGCGCTGCAGGCATTTGCCGCCGGCCTGATCGGTTTCTCTTACGTCAAGATCCTGGCGCCCGCGTACTTCGCTCGCGAGGACACGAAGACGCCCGTGAAGGTCGGCCTCATCGCGCTCGGCGTGAATTTTCTGTTGTCCGTGACACTGGCCTGGTACCTGACCGCGATCGGCTTTGCCGGCTCGCACGCCGGGCTGGCGCTGGCGATCTCGGTGGCCGCGATCCTCAATGCCGCGTTGCTGTATCGGGGACTGCGGGCTGAATCCGTGTTGCGCCATTCGCCGGGCTGGGCGGCGCTGCTGGTCCAGGTCGCCGTCGCCAGTATCGCCATGTGGCTGATCGTCGACCGCCTGCAAGAGCCGCTGTCCTGGTGGCTGGATGCAAGTGTCTGGGGACGCGTCAGCTCGCTCGTCGCAATTATCGGCGCCGGGGCCGGGGCTTACTTCCTTGTACTCGTCGTGCTGGGCCTGCGGCCCTCCAGCCTCGGCATCAGGCCGCACTGACATGCGCCTGGTTCGTCACATCCGGGATATTCCGTTCGCGCAGCTGGCGCGAGGGAGTGTCGTCACGATCGGCGCCTACGACGGCCTGCATCTCGGGCACGAGCAGTTGCTGGCCCGCGTCAACGCGGCGGCAGCGGAGCGGGAATTGCCATCGGTGGTCATGAGCTTCGAGCCGACGCCGAAAGAGTACTTCTCATCAGGCAATCCGCCGGCCCGCCTGATGCGTTTCCGGGAGAAGTTCGAAGCCCTGGCCGATCACGGCATCGACCTGTTCTATTGCCCGCGCTTTGATGCGCGCATGCGCGACATCAGCGCTGACGACTTTGTCCGTCGAATTCTCGTACACAACCTCGGCGCGCGGCACATCGTCATCGGCGACGATTTCCGCTTTGCCGCGCGGCGCGAAGGTACGGTCGAACACCTGCAACGCGCGGGCAGGGCGCTCGACTACTCGGTCGAGCAGGTGCCCAGTGTCGTCGTCGACGGGGTCCGGGTCAGCAGCACGGCCATTCGCGAGGCGCTGACCAGCGGAGAGCTGCCCGTGGCCGCGGCGCTGCTCGGCCGTCCTTATCGCATGTCAGGCAAGGTAGTCATGGGCGAGAAGATCGGCCGGACGCTCGGCTATCCGACCGCCAACGTCGACCTGCGCCGCAAGCAGAGCGCCGTCATGGGCATCTTCGCCGTCCGCGTTCAGGGACTGGCAGGCGGCGTGAAGGATGCGGTGGCCAGCGTGGGGTCGCGCCCGACGTTCAACGGCACCCAGCCACTGCTCGAAGTCCACATCTTCGATTTCGATGAGGACATCTACGGCCGGTATATCCACGTCGACTTCATCGCCCGCTTGCGCGAACAGGTGAAGTACGACGAGGTCGACGAACTGGTTGCGCAGATGCACCGCGATGCCGACAATGCGAAATCCGCGCTTGCCCGTTTCGCCACATGAAGGAATACCCATGACTGAGACTGCCGACCGGCCGATCCGCCGCTACATCGCCTGGATGGTCGTGGCACTGCTCGTCGTCATCGCCGACCAGGCGACCAAGTGGGCGATCGTCGAGTGGGTACCGCTGTATGGCAAGGTGCCGATCAACTCGTTCATTAGTATCACGCACCAGCAAAATACCGGCGCGGCGTTCAGTTTCCTGGCAGGGGCCGGAGGATGGCAGCGATGGTTCTTTGTCGTGCTGGCGACGGTGGTCAGCGCGGTCATCGCCGTCTGGCTGTGGCGCCTGCGCCATGAGGGTCCGCTGGTGCTCATGGCGGGCTTGTCGCTGGTGCTCGGTGGCGCCGTCGGCAATCTCATCGACCGCGTGAGGCTGGGCTACGTTACCGACTTCATCCAGGTATGGTTCGGCAACTGGGCGTTCCCGTCGTTCAACGTGGCCGACTCGGCGATAACCGTCGGCGCCGCGCTGCTGATCATCGACGCGCTGTTCCTGACCGGACGCGAGACAAAAAAAACCGGGGAGTAGCCCCGGTTTTCTTCGCGGCTTTCGCCGCTATTGCAGTTAGTCCAGGCTAGCGAGCCGTCGTCCAGCAGTCGGTCTTGGGCTGCGAGGTCTGTGCCCCGCGGCCGTCAACCGTGAACGTCTGGCACTTGCCGGCTTCAGCTCCACCCCTTTGGTAGGTCGCCACGGCCGTGAAGTTGCTGGCATCGGGCGGCGGATTGATCGTCACCTGGTAAGAGCCGGTATCCGTGGTGATCGTATTTGCGCCGTAGCCAAGCTCGGTCAATGTGCCGTAGTCGTTGTTCTGCAGGTAGTAGCGCTCCTGGTTCTGGGCAATCTCCAGCAGGATAGCCTTGGCCTCGTTGCGCTGGGCGCGGGCGGCGAAATCGCGATAGTTCGGGTACGCGATCGCCGCCATGATGCCGACAATGACTACGACGATCATGAGCTCCATCAGCGTGATGCCGCGCATGTACTTGTGAATCTGCATAGCTCTATCCTGTAAAGATTGCGTTTAGTCTATACCATCCTGCGTCCACAGCGTCCGGACCGGGATGTTGTCGAAGTCCGGATCGAGACACTCCACGCCAACGCAGGCGACTGGCTGCGTCTTGCACTCCTCGCCAATGCAGTCCGGGTCCCAATGCGACGGGAACAGGAACACAGGCGCTGGAGCGATACCGCTCTGCTCGAGTTCGACGACACGCGCCCCGTCGATGACCTCGGGGTCGGTCGTCTCGTTCGGCAGGGGCTCTCCGTCCGCCCAGACCGGATCGCCGTTCTGTACCGACACGCGATACAGCCGGTTCGTGCTAAGGCCCGCGCGGCACGGATCGGTTGCGTCGATTTCCGGCTGCAGTGTCACGAAGTACACCAGGTCATTGAACGTCCGCGCATCCGACAGCACCTTCTGCTGTGGCGGCAGGACCAGTTTCCAGCCGCGCCCGTTCTGGCCGATTACCGTGTTGTACTGGCCCGCAACGTCAGTAAGGTCGTCATCCGTGATGATCGAGTAGCTGTTGTACTGGGCCTGGGTAAGCGGCGTCAGTACGTCAGGGTCACGCAGCGAGTAGAAGCGGTCGGCCGCGCTGTTGTCCAGCGGGTGCGCGCGATAGCCGCTGCCAAGACTCACCGACAGGAAGCGGCGTTGCAGCCGTTCGTCGGTGAACATGGCGACGTCGGGCGTCGTATAGAAGCGGCGCGTTTCGTCGGCGCCCGGGCTACTCAGGCCTTCGGCGCCGAGTCGCGCAATGACGCCGCCCGTGACCAGGTCGGACGGCTGCTCGCCGTTCTTGATGTCGAACCGCCAGACCTGTCCGCCGAGATCCGACGCGTACATACGGTTCGCGTAGCCATCACCGGTCAGGTCGATCACGCTGATACGGCTCGGAATCGACCGCGTCATCTTGTCGACCGACAAGTCTGCAAGGGTGTCCGCACCGGCACGCCACAAAACATCGCCGCTCTCGATATCCAGCATGTAGATGCCGGCGCCCTCGAGGTCGGCCGTGTCCGGGTGTGCCGCGGTATCGTGTGTCGTGTCGTAACCACCGCCAATAATCAGAACGGCGTCCTCATCGCTTGCGACCGAAGTGCTGTTGATCTGGACGCGAGCCACGGCAGGCGTCGACCACGACTGGCCCAACTCGGGGAAGGTCTTGATCCACTTGAGAATGGGGCGCTCGGGGTTGGTCACATCGAGCATGTAGTAGCGGTCACCGCCGCGGCGCATGCCGAAGGCAACGTAGACGAAGTCTGTGCCGACCTCGATGACGCCGTCCTGGTTGAGGTCAGCGACGATCGGGACGACGTCACCGTCAAGGCCATAGTTCTTGTAATCGACGTTGCGATTGAAGTACAGGTCCTTTAGGTTCGGCAGCAGTGTGTTCGGAACGAAGGACCAAAGCTCTCGCCCGTCGTCCGCATCGATCGCATGCAGGTAGCCGTCGTTGGTGGCGCTGAAGATGACGGTTCTCTGCGTGCCGCCCGCCTCGCCGAAGGCAACTGCGGCCGGCTGGGAATGCAGCGAATCGCCCATCTGCTTGCGCACCGTCGTATCCGGGTCATTGTCATCGTCCTTGACGTCCACGCCGCGGGCGAAGTCGATGAGCTCCGTAAGGCTGGGCTCGTTGGCCGCGCCTGTCAGGCCAAAGTCATCCAGGGTGTAGTTCCCGGCATTGCCAGTCGTAAGGCCGTTGCCTGCCTGGGTGAGGTCGCCGCCGAGGTAGTTCGTATAAACGTTGCGATCGGAGGGGTCCGGGAGCCGATTGGCTGCGCCAGCCTCGTGGACGTTGGCGCCATCAGGGTCCGAACCGTCCGTCCAGAAATTCCTGGCACTGTCCGCAAAGAAGCCCGTGTTCGGATCCACCGCACTGCGGTCGTCGGCATCGCGAATCTCGTTCTCCTTGAGCTGGTACTTCTTCAGGTTCCCGGGCCAGTAGACCTCGTCCGTCGCGCGGAAAACCGACACGTACAGGTCGTTGAGGTTCTGCGTGCGGTTGAACGTGTTGACCGCGACGGCCGGCGCCGTGAACGAGATGTCGCGATCGAAGATATCGGTCACGATGTCGGTCAGGGCGGCCGTGAGCGATTTCACGTCCGAGGCGAGGTAGTATTCGCCGCCCGAGAGTTCGGCCGTCGACTTGAGAATCGGCAGGTCGACCGAAAAGCCGATCGTGTAGGTCGTGACCGACTGCGTGCCGGGCACGAGCGGGTTGACATCGGCCTTCGACATGTACTCGGCGATGTCGTCGAGGCACGCGCCGTTCACATCGCCGCCCGTGCAATAGTTGCGTCCCATGACGTCGGCATATTCCGGCAACAAGGGCGTGCGGCTGTAAGCGCCGCGGTCCCGGGTGGGCTCGCCGTCCGTCAGCAGCACAACAAAGTTCTTGGAGCAGGCGTATTCGGCCGGCTGGTCATAGACCATAGGGTTGCTGCTGACCAGGGCATCGTTATCCGTGTGGGTTAGCCCGCCGTAGACGCCGGAAAGTCCCGACCAGTAGCGTGCGGCCTCGTACAGGGTCTCCGACAGCGGCGTCCAGCCGCTGGCCGGTATGCTGTCTACCACGTCGTTGGCCTCGACGCGGTTGTCGTCGAGATCCTTGACGGCATGAATGACGGGGCCGCCTTCCTCGAAGTGGAAGCGCATGAAGCCGACGTTGACGTCCTTGACCGAGCCGAGAACGTTCTTGGTCACGGCCTTCACGATGTCGGTACGACGCATGCTCGAACCCGGCGGGTTGTGGTACCAGTTGAGGTAGTTGCTGTCCCAGACCGTGATGATGCGGTGCGTCGGGGACGATCCCCAGTTGACGCTGCGGCGCGATTTGTCGTTATACATGGCGCGATTGGTGCCACGGCGGGCATACGTCTTCGGCGTCGGCGCGGAGTTCGAGCCGTGCACGCCCGAGTCAGCGCGGCACTCGACCGGGCTGTTCTGCAACGTGCGATACGGCTCGCGCCAGTACGCGCGGCCATTGTACGAGAAGTACATGGCCATCGTGTCGGTATAGGAACCGGAATCACGGGCCTGGTCCTTACCCTGCTCGCAGTAGAAGACGTCTTTCTTGAACTTGTACTGGTTGCCGCAATTCGGAATCGAATTGTTGGTCGACCAATAATACATGTCCGCGTCACACGGACCCGTGTAGGTCTCGGAGCCATCGTAGGGTTCCTGGCTCTGTTCGACCGTTGTCATACTGCCCGACGAGTCAATGATAAACAGGATGTTCGGTTTTGCCGCGTCATTGACCTCCGGTGTCGTCAACAGGAGTTCAACGTCGTCGGCCCAGACCGGGGATCCGACCATCAGTGTGAGCAGCATTCCCGCTATTGCCCAAGCGGAGTGCGTTCGGCACATAAGCATGTGTCCTTACCTCTTTAAATTGTCAATCCGTGACCTAATCGCTCACTCAGTCACATAACGGGTTACCTACCTCGCAATATCAATACTCGTAACTACTTTTGTTGTTGTATCTACGCTCAGCAGCGCGTAGCCGTCCTTATCGTTCCTGGCCAGCGCGAATTCCTCCTGGAAATCCTCGAACTTCACGGCCTTGCCCTGGACGCTGAACTTGGTCTCGGGGCTCAGCTGCGCACGCTCGTACTTCGCGTCACATTCGTCGGCGCAGGGTTTGTACGTCATCATGCCGCTGGTCGAAGCCGGCAGGATCATGTTCGATGGCGACATTTCGACCGCCCGGACCTGCGTGACTATTTCGAAATCGGCCACGGCGCCCGGGGCGGCGAAGACTGCCAATGCAGCTGCAATTAATCGGATTTTCATCGTCCTTTCCTCCAATCCATTAACCGCTACTGGATACCGTCCTGGGTCCAGAGCGTCCGTACAGGGTTGTTGTCGAAGCCCGGGTCGTCGCACTCGACGCCGACGCAGTAGATCGGCGGCGGCGAGCAATCGGCACCGGTGCAGTTTGCGTCAGGGCTCGGGAACAGGAAGCGCGGCGATGGTGCGATGCCGCCCTGCGCGAGGTCCTCGACACGCTCGTTGTCTTCCTGACCCGGCACGACGGCGCTCAGGTCCGTGATCGGGTCGCCGTTGACGACCGAGATGCGGTACAGGAAGTTCTTGCCGCCACTGGCGGTGCAAGTTGCGGCCCCGGCAGCATCCGGCGAGAAAGCAACGAAGAAGATCTCGTTGTTGAACGTCACCGAATCCGAGAGCACCTTGCGGTCCGCAGGCAGCGTGAACTTCCAGCCGGGCTGGTTCTGGCCGATCGTCGTGCCCACCGAGCCGCTGATTTCGGCCAGGTCGCCATCGGCAATCGGCGTGAACGCATCGTGTTCGGCCTGTGTCATCTGCTTGAAGACATTGCGGTCGCGGACCGAGTAGAACCGATCGGTATTCGTGTTATCCAGCGGATGAGCCCGGTAGCCACTACCGATGCTGATGGCCATGAAGCGGCGGTTCTGGACGTTGTCGTTGAACATCGACACGTCCGGCGACGTATAGAATCGGCGCGTTTCGGCGTCCGTCGGGGTCACGAGGCCTTCCGCGCCGAGCTGCGCAAGCACGCCACCCGTAACCAGGGCATCGGTGCCGATACCGCCGGGCGCTTTGCCGCCGAAAATATCGAAACGCAGGATCTGGCCGCCCATGTCCGAGGCGTACATGCGGTCGACGAACGTGTCGCCGTCAAGGTCGATTGCCTGCACCTGGCTGACGATCGAGCGGGTCATGCCCGGAAGCTGCAGGTCAGCGTTCGCGTCAGGCCCGGCGCGCCAGAGCACGGCGCCGGACTGCAGGTCAAGCATGTAGATGCCCGCGCCTTGCGCGTCGTCCGTCGCCGGGTGACTGATCGTGTCGTGCTGAGTGTCATACCCGCCACCAACAATAACGACAGCCTTGTCGGCATTGAGGCTATTGTCATTCATGTCGACACGGGCGATCGTCGGCCGTGACCAGCTCTGGCCAAACTCGGCTTCCGATGCGCGCCACAGAACCTCCGGGCCGTACTTGTCAGTGACGTCCAGCGCGTAGTAGCCGTTACCGCCACGGCGCATGCCGAAGATAATGTAGACGAAGTCACCGTCGGCAGCCTCGACGACACCATCGTTGTCACGGTCAGCCGTCACGGCCACGATGTCGCCGTCGATGCCGTACTGCTTGAACGAAGAGTCGGGGTTGAAGAACAGGTTTGGCAGCTTCGGCAGGAACTCCTTGGGAATGAAGGACCACAGTTCCTGGCCAGTGGACGCGTCTACCGCATGCAGGTACCCGTCGTTGGTGGCCGAGAACACGACGATGTCGGGGTTGGCCTGGGTGCCACCATAGACAACAGCGGCAGGCTGTGAGTGCAGCGGGTCGCCCATCTGGCGGCGAATGGTCGTGCTCGGATCGAGGTCGACGTCGGTGATGTCCTCGCCGCGGGCGAAACGAATCAGCTGTTCGACGCTCGGCTCGCCGGCCGCGCCGGTCATGCCGAAGTCGGCTGGCGTAAACGCCATGAGGTTGGACGTCGACAGCGCGTTGGCGCCGGCCGTCAGGTCCGGGTCGACCGAGTTATTGGTGTACAAGTTGCGCACGGACGGATCCGGAAGGTTCTCCCTGGCGCCGCCGAGCTTCACGTCGTTACCGTCGGCACTCGAGGACCAGTAGCTCGTCGCGGTGTCCTGGAACAGACCCGAAGCCGGGTTGACCGCCGGTACACCGAACTTGTCGACGACCACACCGTCGTCGATGCGATACTTCTTGAGGTTGCCGGGCCAGTGGTACTGCTCGCTGGCCGAGAACGTCGACAGGTACAGGTCGTTGAAGTTCTGGGTACGGTTGAAGGTATTCACCGCGACTGCAGGCGCCGCGAACGACAGCGAGCGGTCCGTGATGTTATTGACGATCTCGAGCAAGGCGAGTGTGAGGCTTTGCACGTCATCGGCCTGGAAGTACTCGCCGCCGCCGCGGAGGGCCGCTTCCTGCAGGATCGGCAGGTCGATGGCGAAGCCGATCGTGTGCGTCGTTACGGTCTGTACGCCCGGCTCATTCGGCGCGATGTCGTCGTTGTAAAGATAAGCGGCGATGTCGTCGAGGCAGGAACCGTTGCCCGTGCCTGTGCAGCCGGAATAGCCCTGCGTTGCCACCCAGTTGGGCAGATTGTCAACGAGACCGGCTGGGTCCGTGTCTTCCGTGGGCGCGCCGTCCGTTAACACCACGTTGAAGTTCTTGGCGCAGGCCATGTTCGGCGGCGCCTGGTAGACGTCAGGCGACGTCGATGCCAGCGCCAGCGGGTCGGTCGTGTGCTCGTTGATCAGGTTGTCATAGTGCCCGGGGAGTCCGCGCCAGTAGTGGGCGGCTTCGAACAGCGTTTCCGACACTGGCGTCCAGCCGCCGGCCGTGATGGCGTTGATCGTGTTCAGGATCTCGGTGCGGTTGGTGTCCAGGTCCTTCATGGCCTGGATGACCGGGCCGCCCTGGGTGTTGTTGAAGCGCATAACGCCAACGTTGATACCGCTGATCGAGTTCAGAATTGCGGTCGCCGTGTTGTTGACGATGTTAATTCGTGAGTCATCGATGAAGACCGGGTTCTGGATGTAGTTCAGGTAGTTGCCGTCATACATGGTGACGTTCTGGTTCGTCGGCCACGATCCCCAGGCCACTTCGTCGTCCTTGTCGTCCGTGAAGGGGGCTACGTCGCCGCCTTTCTGCGCATAGACCTCTGTGGCGCTCGAGCCGTCGCCGTGTTTCTTGCGGTCTTTCCGGCACTCGACAATGTCCGTCTCGTTGCCCGGCTCCAGGTTCTGCCAGCGGACCTTACTGAGGCCGAGGAAGATGCTGAGGAAGCCCGAGCCGCCGTCGCGGAATTGAGCCATGCGGTTGTTGTAAATACCGATACCTGCGAGTTGCATCGACGCATGGTCGCAGACGAATGCGGTCTTGAGGATGCGACGAGTGTTGCCCGGGTCGCAGCTCGGCACCGTGTTCTTGTAGGTCGTCCAGTACAGGTAATTGGTGTCGCAGGCGTTCGCGCCGCCGACGTACGTTACCGAGGAGTCATAGACCTCGCGCGTCTGCTCCGTATTGCCCATCGAGCCCGAGGAGTCGATGACCAGCAGCACGTTCGGAATCGACTGCGTCGCCGCATTCGGGTTCAGGAGCAGCAGCTCCGTGTCGTCGGCATAGGCCGGCGTCCCGGCTGTCAGGACCAGCAACAGGCTGACGCACATCCATTTCGTCTTTTGAATTACCGTATTCATGATTCTTCCCTCTTAATCCTGATGCTCTGCTACGGAATCAGAATCCAGACCTTGGTGACCTGGTTCGATTCGAGATGATGCAGTACCTGCACCGGGATGTTTTCCGAGCGATCAACGGTTGCCAGCGCCCGGCGGAATTTCTCGAGCGACATCCTTTGGCCATTGAATTCCCAAATGGTGGCGGCATTGACACGCCGTACTTCGTAGTCGCACTCAACGCACTTCTTGAATGCGATGGTGCCGGCTTCGCTTTGCGGCAGCCGTACATCGCTGAGACGGACTTCGTAGGCCTCGGCAATCGTAGTGAACTGGGCGGCAGCCGTTAACGAGAGACTGAGCAGAAGGGCGGTGATTATCATCTTGATTTTCATGAGAGTACTCCGTTACATCTACCGCTTAAGGCGTGGTGGGCACTATTTGATTCTGGGTAGGCCCGACAATGTAGAAGGCCTGCGAATGCGTCGCCGTGGAATCGCGATCCGTCGTCGATCCGGGGGCGCGCCGCGACTCGGCCGAAGCCGTCGCGAGGAAGTGATAGGCGACGATGCCGCTGCCTGCGCCCAGGCTGAACGCCTTGTCCGGCACGATCGTGGGCGGATTCTCCGGCTGGATCTGCGCGGTCACCTTGTCATTCGTATTGATGATGTAAGTGACGTCTGGCATGCCGGCGGGGTTGAACGAGCCCAGGCTGAGCACCTGTTCCAGCCCGGTCTCGGCCGCCTGGAACGCGTTCTCGTAGTTCTGGTCGTTACGCGCCATCGCGAGTTCGGTCGTTGCGGTATTCATGCCCGAGATCGCCAGTACCGAGATGACGACGAGCAGAATTAGCCCGACGACGAGTGCCGCGCCCTGTTGCTTGTTATGGAATCGCATGGTTTTCATATCAGGTCCTCGCGTTGCGCAGCAGGATCGTCTTGGAGACCTGCATGCGGCGGAATCCGTCGTTATAGGTGCCGAGGTCGACATCGCCGGGCTCGTAGTCGCGGTTGTCGACAATGCCGACTTCCGGCGCCAGGCCGCGTACGACCAGCCATATCCGCGCGGTCATGATGCGTGCGCCCGGGACATAGCCGGCAGCTATCGGGTTGTAAACGTCGTCGCCCGGGTTGACGTAGCGGTCCACCGTGTTGTCCTCATTGGTGTCAACGCCAAACTGGATCTGCAGATTCTCGACGCCCGGCGCGATCTCCTGGTCGACGATGATCGGAGCGCCACCTGCTGTCGTCAGCGTCTTGCGCCGCAGCGTGGGCGTGCCGGGAATCAGCGGTGAATCGTCGGCTACGTAATAAGTGTTGACGATCAGGTTATGGGTCGACGAGTCGGCCGCCGAGAATGGCGGCGGCACCGCGCCGTCCGCAAATACTGCGCCCTGAATTCGCGTCGTCTGCACCTGCAGGCGACCGTTCTCGAGAGCGACCGGATCCACAGTGGCGCGGCGAATGGTGAAATGATCCGAATTGCCCTGGGCGGCAGGCTGCGCCGCGCAGGCCAGGTTGTAATCGTTGTTCTCGCCATCGACCGTCATGGCGATGTCGAGGGCCCAGCCGTCGCCGCAGCCATTCGGCTCGGGCAACCCGTTAGGATTGGGATCGCCAAGCACCGATCTGCCCTCGATGGACAGCGGCCGGCTCGTGCGGCCCCAGTTGCTCGCCATGCGCAGGTCCGCCTCGATCGTGTCCATCGCGAACTGTGCGGTTTCCTGCACGCGGGCGATGGACTCGTTGACGACGAATGCCTGGCGGCTCTGGTTGTAGATCTGGACGGAGCCAATGATCAGGAATGACCCGATCGCGAGCGCAACGAGCAGTTCGACCAGGGTGAGGCCAGTCTGTCGCATCATGGTGTTGATTCGTTGTTCCATCATCAAATACCCAGTACCGGAATCGTGATCGTGTAGTTCAGCGGCGCATTCGGGTCCTCGCCGGGCTCGTCCCAGTCGATGCGGATCGTGTACTCGGGAGGATTCACCGTGTCGTCGAACGTGACGGTTACGGCACCGTTCGGGAGCGATTCGTCAGCCTGCGCGTCCCACAGGAGAATGTCGTTGGCCGCCATCGCTGCCTCGTTGCAGTCGTTGCCCGTGGCAATGCAGCCGTTGTCGGCGCCCGCGCCCTGGTAAGCAATGCCTGCCCGCGGGTTCGCGCGAATGCGGTCGGCGACGTCGCCAGCCATCGTTACGGCGTGGTGGCGGAACATCGAGGTGCGGCCCGCCTGCATGCTCTGTACGAACAACGTGGCGATGCCCAGCATGCCGACCGACATGATGATCAGCGCGATCAGCACCTCGACGAGCGAGAAGCCGCGCTGCTGTGTGTGGGATTTGATCAACATCGAGTGGTTTCCTTGTCCTATGCCTTACGGGCAGGTCGCGCCTATGTTGCCCAGCGCGGTGCCGATGAGGGCCTTGTCGCGCAGGATGGTCGCGCGGCCCAGCGGTGTGGCGACAAACAGCCGTGCCGCCGAGTTGCCGCCGGCAGCCGTGATATTGCCGCGGTCATCGCACATGACCACCTGGGTCAGGGCCGGGTTGCCGCCGACGTCGCCGCGGCCGAGGCCGGTCGACGCATAGCTGAAATAGGTCGCATTGTTGGCGACGGCCAGAATGATCTCGTTGTCCAGGGGGCCGTGTGCACGCAACACCGTCTCGGCAGCGCCGGCGCGGGCGATGTCACCGTTGTCATCGAGGAAGACGATAAAGCCCTGTTCCCAGGTGCCGTTGCAGTCAGCGTTGCCCGCGAACGGATCGGCGCTGGCGCAGATCGTGATATTGGTCTTCGCGCGGGCCGCTTCCGAGCGCGCCAGCTGGAAAGCGGCGTGCAGGTCGTTGGCTGCGCCCGTGAGGCGGCTGTTGGCGGTGAACTGCGTCAGGTTGGGGATGCCCAGCGTCAGGATGACGCCGACGACCAGCAAGGTGATCAGCAATTCGTAAAGCGTGAAGCCGGTTTGGAGTCGTTTCTTCATGCGGGCAATATACTGCGCGGGTTCCGGGCGGTCCCGACGGCCCGACGAGCGGGCAAAAGGGGCCGACAAGCGGTCGAAACCGGGGCCGTCGACTTTACTTAATCCGCACAGGCGTACGGCCTGCCGCGCGGGTCCTTCTCGGCCGCCCGCGGCCGGCCCGTGTAGCTGACGACCAGCGCCACGGGGATGGCCCGGGCCGCCCGGTCACAGACGACAAAGGTCCCGTTCGTGGCGCGTTTCTGGGTGGCCCTGAGCGTGAACCCGCGCCGGTTGGCCGTGATGATCACGTCCGGGTGCGCGAGGTGGGACTGCAGCAGCGGTTCGCCCGGGTCGCGCCGCGGCGGTTCGTCACGATCGCTGTTTTCGAACATCAGCCACCCGGCCGACCAGTCGCGCCCGGGGGTGCAGTGCAGCCCGTCGGCACTCGGACAGAGCGATACCACCCGCTTGCGCATGATGGATTCCTTGCGCGCCAGGTGAATGGCGTGGAACAGCGCGTTGACCTCGACGCGCGTCTTGGCGCGGGCAAGCATGCTGCCAAAAGCGGGCAGGCCGAGTCCGGCAATTAGCGCCACCAGCGTCAACGTCAAAAGCAGTTCGTACAGGCTGAAACCGTGCCGTCTATGGCGCATGCGGACCTCCTTGTCGCGCAATCAGGATAGGTCTATTCCGCATTGTCGGCGGCTTGAAAAACTGGGCTATAATCGCGGAATTACATCATTGAGGACCGGGAAAATGACCCGTTCAGGCGTCCGTTCCCTGATCGAGCAACACGGCATACTCCCCACGCCGCAACGCATCGAGATCGCAGGAATCCTGCTGGATAAGCCGCAGCACTTGTCAGCAGAACAACTTATCGAACAGCTCAGAAGTGCAGGCAGCGGGGTGTCGAAAGCAACCGTCTACAACACGTTGAACCTGTTCTCCGAGCGTGGCCTGATCAGAGAGGTCATGGTTGACCCGGTGCGCAAGTTTTACGATTCGACGACGCACCCGCATCACCACTTCTACAATGTCGACACGGGCGAGCTGGCCGATATCCCGGACGAGCAGGTGGCGTTCGAGCAGCTGCCGGAGCTACCCGAGGGCACGGAGCGCGAGAGCGTCGAGTTGCTGATAAGGGTTCGCGGCCAAACCTGAAAATTCGCTCGGAACCCTTTTACAAACAGGGCGCTGCGGCTATACTGCGCGCCCTCCCGAGTGCCGATATAGCTCAGTTGGTAGAGCAACGCATTCGTAATGCGTGGGTCGGGTGTTCGAGTCACCCTATCGGCACCATTTTTTCCGTCAGAAACGGTAGTCCGGGTTCTCCGGATCGAAATCCAGGTCGGTGAGACCGATATTCAGCTGCACGTCCCGGTAGACGTAGCGCTCGTAGAGCTCGGCGTTCGCGTCGAAGATCTCGATCCGCACCGGCATCAGGCTGTCGGGTGATACCCAGACCGTGCCGTGCGCGGCGTAGTAGCGCGGGATGAACAGTGTCTGGCCGGGCTCAGCCTTGCGCGGGCTCCTCACATCCGGGTTGTTGTACCAGATGACATACATCGGCCGCCCGTACCTCGCGGCGATGGTCCACAGCGTCTCGCCGTCGCGGACGATATGCTCTTCGCCCATGTCAGCGGGCAGTAGAAAATCCAGCTTTAATAGACACTTATCGGCGATATCGCAGTCTTTTTCGACACTGATGTCACCCTCGCCGAAATCAATGGCGCGGCGCACATTGCCGGCGATCCTGGCTATCGTGGCGCCCATGCTGGTGTCGGTCGCGGTCTGGTGCTGCCATTCGCCCAAGGTCGGGTCGTCCAGCCGGAACTCGGTCGGGACGACCTTTCTCAGGATGACCGTTGCCTGGAGGAATCGCGCCAGCCCGCCCCGGAACCCGCCGGCATGAGCAACCGCGAGCTCCGAACCCTCCCGGACGGGATAGATCAGCTCGCCGCCCTTGTTGGGACCGTCAAGCACGGTCATGTAGTACTGGTTTGGCTGCCGGAACTTGATATAGACGGTTTGCTGGGTGACGTCGCCGTTGACCAGGCGTTCGGTCTTGTCGACCAGCTTGCTGTAGTCCTCGATTTCCAGCCAGGCCTGCTCCATAGCCGCCAGCAATTCGAGGACGTCGTAAGCCGGCTCGTCATTCGCGCCAGCCGGCGCCGCGGCGAGCAGCGCAAGCAGCGAC
>JASJBB010000025.1 GCA_030066735.1 Woeseiaceae bacterium
TCCATCCAGTACGAAGTCATGCACGACCTGCTGAACGGCGAACCCAGCGACCGGTACACGATGTTCGAGATCGATCGGCTGCGCCCGGTCAACATAGAGATCGTCGGCGAGAAAACCGTCAAGGTGCCCGCCGGGGAGTTTGCTGTCGTGGGTATCCGGCACCAGGCCGAAGGCAGCAAGCGCGCCACGACGCTCTGGTGCTCGGCCGAGCTCGGCTACCTGCCGGTCGTTATCGAGCAGCACCGCAAGGGGAAACTGCGCGTACGCGCAACGCTGACCGAGTACCTGCCTGGAAGTGGCGGCTAACTGAAGGTTATCGCCAACTGCAGGATTAGCAGCAGCCCGGCCGTGACCAGGGCGCTCAGGAACAGGCAAACCACCCAGCGGACTAGCAGGTTGGCATGCGCATAGCCGATAAACACCGGCGCCGCCGGCAGCAAAGCGACGAATATCAGCGGGTACAGCACGGCAGCCAGTCGCGGAAAGCGGAATGCCCAGCTTTGCAATTCGGGCCGTGCCCTGACGGCGTCGACAATGTGGTCGACCGGCCCGACCCGGGCAAGCGCATTGCGGCAGGCCGTCAGACGGTCGGCGCCCTCCTCGAGTTCCTGCTCGACGACGTCGTCGTAATGATCCTGCAATTCATCGATGGTGCGCCTGACGTGCCGCGGCGCGATACCCGCGCCGATCAGCCCCTGGCGTAGTCGGCGCCTGTCCAGTTCATGCATGGCCGCCTGCCTCGAGCGCGCTCGCGACACCGCCCTGGATCCGGTGCCAGTCCTCGCGAAGCTCGTCCAGCCGCTTGCGGCCCTTCGCGGTCAGGGAATAGTAAACGCGCGTGCGGCCGCCGACGGCCTTGCGCCGCGAACGCAGCGCACCGTTGCGCTCCAGTGCATGCAGCACGGGGTAAATAACACCCTCGCCCAGCGTTATTGCCTCGCCCGTGGCTGAACGGATGGACCGCACCAGCTCGTAGCCGTACATTTCGCTTTGATCGAGCAGGCGGAGCAACAGGAGCTCTGGAACGCCGCTCATGAAGGGAGGATTGCTTCGCGCCATGGGCATGCCCTTCTCGAGAACCTGTTCGACAATACCTCGAACCAAAAGGTATTGCAAGCATTACTTTGTGGTTCTAGGTATGTAAAATACACGCAGCTTCCTGAGGTTTCCAGCATGTTCAAGAACTTCGTTGCAGCCATAAGCGCAAGCGTGCTCGTCACGCTGGCCCTGCTGTTCGTCATGAATTTGCTGATTGGAGCCCAGCCGGACGCGGTCGTGGAACCGGCCCCGGCCTGGACCATCGACTGGGTCCGGTTGCCGGAAGCTGAAGAGCCGCCCGACGCGCTCGACCCTTCGCCCAGCCGCGATTTCGTGGAGCCGCCAGTCCCTCCGCTCACGGACGTATCCGGGAGCAATGAGGAAGCGATCGGCTACCGGCCGCCACCGATGACACCGCCTGTCGTGAAGGGCTATGTGGTTGAAGGCGTCACGCCGGGCGACGGACCGATGGTTCTCCTGGTCCGTCCCCGCCCCGTTTACCCGGCCCGCGCGCTGCAGGACGGCATCGAAGGCTGGGTCGTCGTGCAGTTTGACGTACTGGAGAACGGCTCGGTCTCGAATATCGCCGTCGTCGAATCGAGCGACCGCATCTTCGAAAAATCGGCCCGCATGGCAGCCGAGAAATTTCGCTTCAAACCGCGAATCGTCCAGGGCGTTCCGCAGGTCACCAAGGGCGTGCGCAACAAGTTCCGCTTTCACATGGGTGAGTAGACTCCCCGGGCGGCGGTCGTTGGAAAGCCTTTCCTTCCCGCCGGGCCGCCTGACAGGCCGTCGCCCGACTCCCCTTACCTGCGGTCGAACACCTGCTGTACAAAAAATTCGGCCGTCGGGTCGCCGGTGATTTCCACACTGCGCACGAGGCTGTCGGGATTCTGCAGGCGATACGACTCGATCAGCATCGTCCCGTTCTTGTCGCGGGTTTCGATCACGTAGGCATTGTTCTCCCAGCCCGAGACGCGCTCGGCCTGGATGGGTCCCACGCTGATCATGCGCTGCTCGCCGAAACGGTACTCCTCGACAATGGCGCGGTCGAAGCTGATGAACAGGCCGTAATCGGTCTGCGTAATGCGCAACAGCTCGCCGCTTTCGAGAAACACGTGCACCTGGACATCGCTATTGCCGCGGCCGGACCGTTTGCTCTGGCCCGGAATCAGGCTCTCCCCGGGACCGGCCGCGTTGCGCTCGGCGTCGCGGATACGGCGATTGGTGGATCGGCTGGCGTCGCGCATCGTCCAGTCGCCGGACAGGTCCAGACCATCCGGCACCGTCGCCGGTTTGGCCGGCAACGGAGGCGTCGAACCGCAAGCGGCAATGAGAAGCATGGCCAACGACAGTGCGAGCGCCGCCGATTTCATGCAACGACCTTTTCGGGCAGCGGAATGAACTCCGTCTCGCCGGGCACCTCGTCGAAGTTGCCGTCATTCCAGTCGCGCTTGGCCTGCTCGAGGCGCTCGCGCGAGCTGCTGACGAAGTTCCACCACACGATGCGCTCACCTTCGAGCGTATCGCCGCCGGCAATCATGATATGCGCGCCGCCGGGCGCACTGACCGTCGCGGTCGCCCCGTCTTTCAGCACGGCAAGAACGCCGTCTGCCACGGGCTGGCCGCCGATCTCCACGTTGCCTTCGACGACGTAGACGGCCAGCTCCTCGGCAACCGGTAGCTCGATACGGGCGCCCTCGTTCAGCTTCACTTCGACATACAGCGTTTCGCTGGCCGCCTGTACCGGGGAGGTATGGCCGTAGGCTGTGCCGATGACGACCGTGATGTCGGCGCCATCGAGCGACACCTTGGGAATTGCCCCGGACTCGTAGTGTTCGAAGCGCGGGTCGGTTTCCTCGTGCTCGAGCGGGAGGGCGACCCAGGTCTGCAGGCCATGCAGTTTCTGGCCACTCGCCAGGATTTCCGGAGTGACCTTTTCCGAGTGAACGATGCCCTTGCCCGCCGTCATCCAGTTGATCTCGCCGGGACGGATTGGCTGCACGAAGCCGAGGCTGTCACGGTGCAGAATCTCGCCGTCGAACAGGTAGGTGATGGTCGCCAGCCCGATGTGCGGATGGGCGCGCACGTTGACGCCCTGTCCGGGAGAAAATTCGGCAGGCCCCATGTGGTCGAAGAAGATGAACGGCCCAACGCGCTGGCGGCGCTTGTCGGGCAAGGCCCTGCGCACCGTGAATTCGCCGAGGTCCCTGGCAGCAGGCTCGATGAGCAGCTCGATCACATCATTGTTTTCCATGGTGTCTCCATTCATGCGACAGCCTTCGCCAGGCTGTCCGCAAATCGATTGGAGCGCTCGACGCAAACCTCTTCGAGGCCGAGCCAGGCGCTCAGCGCATGCAGTTCGGTGGCCAGGCTGTCGCAGTAGTGCCCCACGTCGATGCTGTCTTCCTCGTGGGCATTGAGTACGAGCAGCTGGCGGGCTTTGCGGTCCGCTTTCAGGTCCACCCGGCCGACGATTCTATCGCCAACGCGGAACGGCAGCACGTAGTATCCCCAGCGCCGCCTCGCGGCCGGGACGTAGATTTCGATGCGGTAGTGAAAGTCGAACAGCCGCTCGGCCCGCGGCCGGAACCACACGACGGGGTCGAACGGCGACAACAGGGACACGCCCTCGATGGCGCGCGGCAGTCGCGCCCGCGGAGACAGGTAGGCCGTCTCGTCCCAGCCCTCCACCGAAATTGCCTGCAGCTCTCCGGCCCGTGCGAGCTTGTCTACCAGCGGCGCCGCGACACGCGGCGACATCCGGTAGTAATCCGCGAGGTCATGGAGTGTCGCCACGCCCAGCGCGGCGGCCGACTTACGCAACAGTTCCGTCTGCGCCTCCTCGACACTGAGTTCCCGGGTAAGATGCTCGTCCGGCAGGAGTCGCGCGGGAAGATCGTAAACCCGCTGGAAGTTGGGCAGCCGATTCCGGACGGCCAGGTCGCCGCGCGCAAAGTGATACTCGAGCGCCAAGCGAGACATTGGCCGATGCCAGTCCCCGGGATTGCGCTTCGGGCCGGGGGCCGGGGGCACATCGTTGGCGGTCACGGCGCCGTCACGGTGGACCTGCTCGAGCACCGTGTCGAGATACGCCTGCCGGCCACGCAGTTCTCGCAGCGGGTTGCGCTTCGACATCTCGTAGGAACGGCGCCGGTATTCGAGCAGCGGCCACGTGCTGGCAGGCACGATCGACGCTTCGTGGGCCCACTGCTCCGTGTATTCGCCGCGGTCGTAGACGAAGCGCTCGAAACGCTGCCGGTCATAGGCGCCCAGACGCGACCACAGAATCAGGAACTGCGCCGGCATCAGCACGTTGACGTAGTCAAGCTGTAGCAGGCCGAGCGTGTCGATGACGCGCCGGAAGTGACGCACGTCCGGTGCGCTCGACGGGCGTAGTCGATCGAATCCCTGCGCGGCCAGCGCAATGCGGCGGGCTTCGGCACGCGAAAGCCTTACTCTACGCACGATTCGGCAGGCCCGCGTTTGTGACACGGGTCTCAGTTTGGGGCGTGATTAGCGGCACATTCATGCTTTTTGTGAATAACCGTAAGTCTTGAGCAGCCAGATCTGGAATTATTGTGGTCCTTGTAACCCATAATCAACGGCCAGACGACACATGCGAGTATTGAACATCGTTTTCGAGCGACTGCCGATGGTGTGGTTCCTGCTGGGCCTGCTGTTTAACGCCCTCGCATTGTGGATCGGTTTCGAAGCTTCCATGTTCTTCGTCTACCTGATTCTTGGTTGGGGTTGCTGCATCTACGGCCTGGCGCTGTACGTGCTACAGCGCATGGAAAAACCGAAGCAGTCGGCCAAGACCAAATTGTCGCCGAACTTCATATCGGCTGGCGAAAGCTCGATGATGCCGGCGGCGCCGAACGAAAAGCGGCAGGCGGCGGCACGGCAAGCCGAATCGGAAGACGAGTCCAGCTAGACCGAATTTCCGCTAGTATCAGGGCCTGGAACATATTGCAGGCCCTTTTTCATGCTGCATGCCACTCGCTTCGGCTACCTCGCTCTGCTGCTATTTGCGGGCACTGCATTTGCGGACCGGGCCGCCGTCGAGGGCCGCTGGCTGACGCAGGAGCAAGACGGCTGGATTCGCATCTCGCTGATTGGCGAGAGCCTGGAGGGCCGCATCGCGGGCGCCCCGCCCGGCAGCCCCGAGGAGCGCGAATTCGACGACCGCAATCCGGACCCGTCGCTGCGCACGCGCAAACTCGATGGCCTGGTGATCATGTCGGGTTTCGAATATGACGGCGACGGCCGCTGGAAGAACGGCACGGTCTACGACCCCAACAACGGCAAGACCTACCGTTGCACGATTACGCTTATCGATGCGAACACACTGAAGGTCCGCGGCTTTGTCGGAGTCTCCCTGTTCGGCCGCTCGGCAACCTGGACGCGCGACGACCCTGACACGGAGGCCAATTGAACTCATGAGCCTCGCGACTCTGCTGGTAGCAAGCCTTGTGGTGATAGTGGTCCTGTATCAGTCGATCAAGATCGCGGATGAAAGCGAGCGCTTCGCCGTTTTCTTGCTCGGCAGATTCATGGATTTCAGGGGCCCGGGTCTGATCTTCGTAACTCCGGGTACGCAACGGATCGTCAGGCTGAAGATCGGGGACATCGGCAGTGTCAAAGGCCCCGACTTTGTCACGTTTGGCGAGGTCGACATCCCGATCGATGGATTGAGCTCATTCCGCGTCGGCCAGTCGGTCCGGATCGACCGGTTCGACGGCGCCAGGCCGGTTCTCGCAGCTTCATCAGTCGCACCGAAAAACACCTGCCCGAATTGCGGCCACCAGTTCTGATGGACTCCCTGGCGAAAATTATCGTCGGCATACTGGCTGCTATCGGCGCCGTCCGGCGCTGGCTATCGACAACAAGCCGGGTTCGGTGGGCGATGTGCAAACCAGGTTCGAGCTCATGGAACGCTAGAGAGGGTTTAGATGGGTAGTCTCAAAGACCAGATACAGCAGGAAATCCTGAAGGAACGTGAGAGTTCGGACAAGCCTGCCCAAACCCGGCGCGACGGTACCGGTGGCGCGGGCACTCGGCTGGATGGGATTCGACCTCGACTCGACGAACTACCGCACTCGACGGAAAATTACAGTCTGAAGGTTGAATACGCCGTAGGGCCGTACGCCAGCGACATCGCTATCGTCGAGCTGTATGGATCGAACGATGCGTGGGTAGCGCGTTGGGAAATCGCGCCTGC
The DNA here is from genome assembly GCA_030066735.1 of Woeseiaceae bacterium. Classification (GTDB taxonomy): domain Bacteria; phylum Pseudomonadota; class Gammaproteobacteria; order Steroidobacterales; family Woeseiaceae; genus UBA1847. The sequence goes on from JASJBB010000025.1 coordinate 6,263, forward strand.
CGTCGGCGGGTCAGCCGAAGATTGGGAAGTGACCTGCAAACCGAACGGCGCCGATACTTTTCACGAGTGGTTCGGGAGTTCCGACGCCCTGTTCAAGTACCTGACGGGTTCCATTGCGGAACGTGTCATCGAGATGGAAGCGGACACTGCCGCTACGACCTAGTCTTCCGTCACCACCGCGTCGGCCTCGATCTCGACCAGCATGTGCGGATCGATCAGCCTACTGACTTCGACCATTGTCGTGGCCGGCATGATCGCGCCAAAAGCCTCGCGGTGTGCCCGCCCCACTTCTTCCCAGCGATCGATATCGGTGACAAATATGCGCGTACGCACGACGTCCGGCAGGCCTGCGCCCGCCTTTTCGAGCACCTCGGCGATGATTTCAATACAGCGCACAGCCTGGGCGTAGGCGTCACCCTCGCCCACGAGTTCGCCCTCCGGACCCACAGCCGCACAGCCCGTGACCGCGATGAACGGGCCGGTGCGAACGGCGCGCGAGTAGCCGACCATCGATTCCCAGGGAGCCCCTGACGAATATCGTTCGCGATCCAGTGTAATATTTTGCATTAGGTATGCTCTTTAACCAATTGTTTTGAATAAATTATTATGTATCCAAGCCAGGCCAACGACAGCGCGACATAGCCAATCACCACGGGCCATTCTGCCCCTGGCTGCAGGGCTGCGCCGACCGGCACCAGCAGCAGCAACCGAACCAGCTCGGCCCGCACGGCGTAGCCCCTGCCCTCGTTGAGCAGCCCGATCGTCCAGAGCTGCGCCCACAGCAGCAGGCAGGGAACCAGGACAGCCTCCAGGCCCGACTCGGCGAACCACGCCGAGATGAACAGCGCCAGCACCAGGGAGACCAGGAACTGAGCCATGACGTAGGCCTGCAGGCCGGGGCCCGGCCGCGCATCAAACTTCCTGAAGTGGTCCAGGTCAGCCCGGGCCTTGGGGAATTCTGCTTCGACGTCGGCCGGGCGCCAGCCGGTGCGCCGAAACCACACGCCGATTTTGTCCCGCCAGCGCTTCGTGTGGCGCGCGTCGAACAGCAGGTAGTCGTAGACCTGGAGATTGGCCCAGAACGGGTTCCAGTTCGCCAGCGGCTTGCGCACGCCGAACACGACCGGGTCTTCTTCCAACTCGTCCTGGAAGGTACCGAACATGCGGTCCCATAGAATCAGCATGCCGCCGTAGTTTTTGTCGATGTAGCGCTCGTTCTGGGCGTGATGCACCCTGTGGTTCGACGGGGTCACGAAGATGTAGTCCAGGACTCCGAGCCGCCGGACCGTCTGCGTATGCACCCAGAACTGGTAGATCAGGTTGACGGCATTCACCGCAACGATCACCTCGAGCGGGAAGCCGGCGAGGAAGATCGGCAAATAGAAGATCCAGCCGAAGATGAAACCCGTGCTGGTCTGGCGCAGCGCCGTCGTCAGGTTGTAGTCCTCGCTCTGGTGATGCACGGCGTGTGCGGCCCAGAGGACCGAGATCTCGTGACTGAAGCGATGGAACCAGTAGTAGCAGAAATCCCAGGCCAGTGCGGCCGTGACCCAGAGCGCGATGCCGCGTGGCGACGCGTCGAACCACGACAGCGGCATGTCGATAAGCGCGAAATTCTGCAACACGAACCCCCACGCAATCAGCGGCAACAGCTTGGTGAAGTAGCCCGTTGTCGTGCTGAGCATGCCGGCGCTCAGGCTGTTGATCGCATCGTTGGCCCGGAAATAACCGCTGCCACGCACCCGGTTGACGACCAGCTCGATGACAATCGCCAGCAGGAAGAACGGGACGGCCAGGGCTATTAGGTCCATGCGTCAATAGTACGGTAAGCTCCGCGCCGTAACAGCAAAGACGCGCGCAATGATCAACCCGGCCGAACTCGAACTGCTGCAAAAAGCCCTCGCCCGGCTGGCCGAGGGCTTCGATGACCTGCCCGAGTTCACGCCCGGGTTCGATGTTGACGCGGCCGCGGCCGTGCTGGACACGGTCGCGACGCGGATGCAGGACAACTACCCCTACTACCATCCGCAGTACGCCGGCCAGATGCTCAAACCGCCGCACGCGGTAGCCCGCATCGCCTACGCGATGTCGCTGTGGGTGAACCCGAACAACCACGCGCTCGACGGTGGCAAGGCCAGCTCGGCGCTCGAAAAAGAGTGCGTCGTCGAGCTGGGCCGGATGTACGGCTGGGACAACCCGCTCGGCCACCTCACGGGTGGCGGCACGATGGCCAACCTCGAAGCTCTCTGGGTCGCGGGCCGCTTGCATCCGGGCAAGAAGATTCTCGCCTCCGAGCAGGCTCACTACACGCACAGCCGCATCAGTGAAGTGCTGGGCCTGCCGTTTTCAGCGGTGCCCGTCGACAACAGCGGCCGTATGGGCCTGGCAGCCCTCGAATCGCAGCTCGACGCCGGTGACGTGGGCACGATCGTCGCCACGATCGGCAATACTGGCCTTGGCGCCGTAGACCGGCTCGCGGACATTCTCGATCTCGCGGCAACGCATGGCGTGCGCGTGCATGCCGACGCAGCCTATGGCGGCTACTTCGGCCTTGCCAGCGAGCTGCATGAGGACACCCGCCGCGCCTACGCCAACCTGGTCAATGTCGACTCGATCGTCGTCGATCCGCACAAACACGGCCTGCAGCCCTACGGCTGCGGCTGCGTGCTGTTCCGAGACCCCGAAGTCGGCCGCATCTACAAACACGACTCGCCCTACACGTATTTCAGTTCCGCCGAACTGCACCTCGGCGAGATCAGCCTCGAGTGCTCGCGGGCAGGCGCCTCGGCGGTCGCGCTGTGGGCCACCCAGCAGCTGTACCCTCTCGAGAAAGGCGGCCAGATGGCAGCCTGGCTCGACGACTGCCTGCTCGCCGCCAGGGAGTTCTGGCAGGCGCTGGCCGACAGCAAACATTACCAGCCGCTAATGCGGCCGGAACTCGACATCGTCTGCTATGCGCTCGCGGCCGACACGGCCAGCGAATCGGCGACACGGGCCCGCCGGGTCTTCGAGGAGGCGGCACGACGCGATCTGCACCTGGCCATGATCGAGCTGCCGGCCGCCCTGGTGGCCGAGTACATCGAGGGCATGGATACGGACCAGGAAACGGTTACCTGCCTGCGCTCGGTACTGATGAAACCCGAGCACCGCCAGTGGGTGCCCCGGATCATGGCGATCCTCGAAGCAGCCGCGTAAGAGCCCGCCCGGGCGGGCGATTATCCTCGCAGCAAACGCAGCAGCAAAAAGCCCGCGTAGAAGAACGCGAAACCGCCGATCATCGTCGCCATCAGGTAAGAGAACGCGCTCAGCAGCTCATTACGCTGCAGCATCGTGTGCATTTCCATCACGAGCGCCGACAGCGTCGTAAAGCTGCCACAGAACCCCACCGCGAACAGCAGGCGGTACTGGTCTGGGATGATGCCCGCCTCGTTGAACCAGGTGGAGGTCGCGACCAGCTGCGCCACCATTCCCATGATCAGGCAACCCAGCAGGTTCGCAGCGAGCGTGCCCCACGGGAACGCGATATCGCGCTGCAACAGCACGTTCAGACCGAATCGGGCCATCGCGCCCAGCGCACCGCCGAGCGCGACAAACCCATAAGACCAGAGGACGACCCGCACCGTTCAGGCGGCTCCGAGCTGCTCGATAGCCTCGCGGTACTCCTGCTCCATGCGCAGTACCACCTCGCGCGCCGGCAGGATGTCGCCGATGCTGCCGACCCCCTGGCCCGCGCCCCAGATGTCGCGCCAGGCTTTGGCATCAGCCTTGTTCTTGCCAAAATCCATCGCGTCCTTGCCGGCCTCGGGCAGATTGTCGGGGTCGAGGCCCGCATTGCGGATGCTGCCCTTGAGGTAGCTGCCGGGCACACCCGTAAACAGCGACGTGTAGGCGATGTCGGCGCAGGCGCTGTCCACGATCATCTCCTTGTAAGCCGGCGCCGCGTTCGCCTCCTCGGTGGCAATGAACCGGGTGCCGATGTAGGCCAGGTCGGCGCCGATGGCCCGGGCCGCCACAACGTCAGCGCCGCTGGTCATCGAACCCGACAGGATCAGCGTGCCGTCGAACTCCTTGCGGATCTCCTTGATCAGCGCGAACGGGCTGACCGGCCCGGCGTGGCCTCCCGCTCCCGCGCAGACCGCGATGATGCCGTCCACGCCCTGCTCGATGGCCTTTTGTGCGTGCCGCATGCTGATGACGTCGTGAAACACGACGCCGCCGTAGGCATGTACGGCGGTCACGATGTCCTCGGGCGGTCGCAGGCTCGTGATGATGATCGGCACCTCGTGGCGCACGCACACCTCCATGTCGGCCATCAGCCGCGTATTGCTCAGGTGCGCGATCTGGTTGACCGCGAACGGCGCCACGGGCTCGCCGGGATGCGCTTCCCTGTGCGCCTGCAAGCCGTCCTTGATGCGCACGATCCAGTCGTGCAACGCCTCCTGGGGCCGCGCATTGAGCGCCGGGAAAGAACCCACGATGCCCGCCGTGCACTGGGCAATGACGAGATCGGGGTGCGACACGATGAACATCGGCGCGCCGATCAGGGGCAGGCGCAGGTTGCCTTCGAGTACAGCGGGTAACGGCATGGCAGTAATCCCGTGGTTCAGGCTTTCTCGAGCATGAAGCTCGCTTCGCAGTCGGCAACGAGCACATCGTCGGCCTTGCGCCGGATTTCGCCTTTCAGTATCACGAGGCGGCGGCGTTCGTTTTCGATCCAGCCCCTGATCTTGAGCGCTTCGCCGACGCGCGCCGGCTGGCGGTAGCGGATTTCGCACCGTGCCGTGTGCGCCTTGCGGCCCTGCTGGTAGAGGATATTCGCCGTGACGTCATCGAGCGCGGTATAGATGATGCCGCCGTGCACGGTGTCCGAGAAGCCGACATGGTTCTCGCCGGGCGTGAACTCGGCGGTGCATACGTCGCCGTCGACGTCGAACCGGATCCTGAGGCCGATCGGATTATCCGGCCCGCAGGCAAAACACATTGGCGCGGCTTCGATTTCCCCCGTCATTCCCGAAGCTTATTGAACTTCGGTCTGAATCGAAAGCTCGACGTCATTGTTGGCGGCGGGATCGACGACGACAGAACCGTACCAGTCGCCGGGGGCGGCCATCGGCTGGCCTGACAGCGACACGCGCGCCAGAAGTTCGAACTCGGCAAACCCCGAAAGATCGCGTCCCGGCACCATCGACTCACGGTCGCCGAGTTCGACCAGCGCGGGCAAGTCGACCAGCTGCCGGCGCGTCGCCGCGATCGGCGGCATTGGCTGGGCGGGATCCCGGGCGATGACGAACACGGTGGCGTTTGCCGGCAGTGCGGCGGCGGCCTCGGCGCTCAACGTTACGTTCGCCCGCACGACGGCGCCCTCGCTCATTGGCGGCAGTTCGACCGGTTCCGGCGCGGCCTCTGGTTCCGGCGCCGCCTCCGGCTCCGGAGCAGGCTCGGCACTGGCGACGCTCTCGTCGCCACCGTCGATCGGCGGATGCGAAGGCGGCAACGGCGGCGATTCGCCGCGCCATTCGGCGATCCGCTGCTGCAGGATGCCCTGGATGTCCGGCGGCGGATTCAGTCCCAGCAGCCGTTCCCAGCGATCGGCAGCCAGCGCCGTATCACCACGATTGGCTGCGGCGATACCGCCGTAGAACAGCGCCTGCGGGTTGTTCGGGTCCAGCGCCAGCGCGTTCTCGAACAGGGAAACCATGCGGCCGTCCCAAGCGCCATCCGCATTCGCCAGCAACGCCTCACCCAGGCCGACGAGGGCCTGCGGATTCTGCGCCGCCTCTAACTCGGACGCTTTCTCATACGCCTCGACTGCACCGGCATAATTGCCCATCGACATGTAGGTGCGGCCCAGCATCATCCAGCCCGCAGGATTGTCGGGGTTGTCTGCCAGTTTTTCCCTGAGGCCGGCGACGGCCTCGTCCATGCTTTGCTGCGCGCCGCCGCTGGCCGAAGGCAGCTCGGGCTTACCCTGTTTGTAGTAAAGACCGGCGGACAGGCCAACAACGAAGATGACCGAAAACGCGACCAGCGGGCTCAGGCGCCGCTGCCGTTTGAAAATCGGCCAGGCTGCAAAAGCGACCGCGCCGAGACTCATTACGGCGAAAATAATCCAGAGGTTCATGCTGCTCAGCTCCCGGAGTCGGGCTCGTCGTGAATAGGCATCTTCATGCGGCGTCGGACAATGTTTGCGAGGAACAGCCCGCCCAGCAACAGGAAGACTGCCGGCACTATCCAGACGACAAGGGTCTTGCCGCGCGCGCGCGGACTGTAGAGCGCGAAATCACCGTAACGCTCAACCATGAAATCGAGAATCTGATCGTCGGTATAGCCTTCCACCAGCATGCGCTTGATCTCCTTGCGCAGGTCAGTCGCAAGAAAAGCCGGCGAGTCCTTGATCGTGGCGTTCTGGCACTTCAGGCAGCGAATTTCCTCGATGAGTTTTTCGTACCGCGCCTGGAGCTCGGGGTCCTCGAGCGGTTCATCGGCATCGATGGCGAGCGCGGTCGAGGCCAGCAAAACCATTGCGAGGAGACTCAACAGTGATTTCATGGATTCGCTCCTGCCGGCGCGAGATACGGTGCGAACTTCTCTTGCCAGATGCCCCAGCTCATGGGCCCGAGGTGTTTCTCGAGCACGGTCCCGTCGGGCCCGATCAGGAAAGTCTCGGGCGCGCCGTAGACGCCCCAGTCGATGCCTACGCGCCCGCTGCCGTCGAACGCCGAGTCGATGTACGGATCGCCAAGCTGGGCAATGAATTGCTGTGCTTCCGGCAGCGTGTCCTTCCAGTTCAAACCGTAAACGGGCACGGTGCCGGACTGCGACAGTTCCATCAGGAAGCCGTGCTCCTGGCGGCAGCCCACGCACCAGGTGGCCCAGACGTTGAGAACCGCCGGTTTGCCGGCAAAGTCGGCAGTGCCGATCGTATTCTCCGGGTTGTTCAGCGACGGCAGTTCGAACTCGGGCGCCGCCCTGCCAATCAGTGGCGAAGGCAACTCATTGACGTTCTTGCCTTCCATGATGTCGTTCATGCCGCTCCTGAGAACGACAAACACCAGGCCGAAGATAATCAGCGGGATAAAATACTTCCACATCAGGCAGGCTCCGGTACGGCTTTACCCTTTTTCTTGTTCTTGCGAACGCGTTGGGTCGCCGGCGCGCGATAGCGGCGATCCGTAACGGCGATCAGTCCGCCCAGCGCCATGACGAGGCAACCCAGCCAGATAAAGCGAATCATCGGTTTGTACTGGATGCGCACGCTCCACGTGTCGTTGCCCAGCTGGTCGCCAAGCGCGACGAACAGGTCCTTGTTCCAGTGCACGTTGATGCCGGCCTCGGTCATCCAGTTCTTCTGCACGAGGTACTGGCGTTTCTGCGGCCGGACCTCGGCCACGAATTTGCCGTCCTTGCGAATTTCGACGATGCCCTCGATGGCCGTGTAGTTCGGCCCCTGTACCTGCCGCAACTCACGCAGCTCGAAGGCGTGACCCGCGACGTCGAGCGTTTCGCCCGGGCGCATCGAGTTGTCGGTTTCCACGCTGAAAGCCGACACGATGGTGACGCCGAACACGAACAGGCCGACACCAAGGTGCGCGATCGCCTGGCCCAGCACGGCTGGCGTGATGCGGGCGGCGCCCTCGGGGCGGCGCCAGGACCGTATCGGATCCACCAGCGACGCGGCAACAACCCACACCGCGGCGGTCGTTCCAACGCACACCATGAGATCGAGGCGGCCATAGAACAGCCACGGGATCGCGATGCCGAGCACGATGGACAGGATCGCCGGAATCTTGAGACGGCCCAGCAGCAGGTTGCCCTTGTGCTGGCGCCAGGTGGTGTGCATGCCAATGCCGATCAGGAACACGAGCGGCAGCATCGGCAGCAGGAATACCTTGTCGAACCACGGCGGGCCGATAGAGATCTTGCCAATGTCGAGCACTTCATAAACCAGCGGCGCCAGCGTTCCGAAGAACACGACGACCGTCGCGATGACGAGCAACACGTTATTCAGCAGCAGGAAGGTCTCGCGCGAATTGATCGCAAAGCCGGCCTCGGTGTCGAGCGACGGAGCGCGCCATGCATAGAGCACCAGGGCTGACGTCACCACGATGCCGAGGAACGTCAGGATAAACAGGCCGCGTCCCGGGTCGCTCGCGAACGCGTGCACCGACACGATGATGCCGGAACGCACCAGGAAGGTGCCGAGCAGGCTCAACGAGAAGGCGGCGATCGCCAGCATCAATGTCCAGCTCTTGAACAGTCCGCGCTTCTCGGCGACGGCCAGCGAGTGAATCAGCGCCGTGCCGATGAGCCAGGGCATGAATGACGCATTCTCGACCGGATCCCAGAACCACCAGCCGCCCCAGCCGAGCTCGTAGTAAGCCCACCAGCTACCCAGCGCGATACCCAGGGTCAGGAAAATCCAGGCGAGCACGGTCCACGGCCGGGTCCAGCGCACCCAGCCCTCGTCGAGGTCGCCGCTGATCATGGCCGCAATGGCAAACGCGAATGCAACCGAAAAGCCGACATAGCCGATGTACAGCATCGGCGGATGGATCGCCATTCCCGGGTCCTGCAACAGCGGATTCAGGTCAGCGCCGTCCGCAGGCGCGACGGCCAGCCGATCGAACGGATTCGAGGTCAGCAGGACGAACAGCAGGAAGCCGACCGACAGCAGCCCGAGCACGCCGATGACGCGCGCGATAAAGGTCTCGGGCAGGCTGTGACTGTACTTGCCGACCGCAACGGTCCAGACGGCCAATATCAGCACCCAGAGCAGCACCGAACCTTCGTGGCCGCCCCAGACCGCCGTAATCTTGTACATCGTCGGCAGGTCGAGCTGCGAATGCCCGGCGACGTAGGCCACCGAGAAGTCGTTGGTGAGAAACGCCCAGGTCAGGCACGCGTAGGCAATGACGACAAACACGAACTGGCCGAAAGCCGCCGTGCGCGCCGTACCCATCATCGTGGCGTCGTTACGTTGCGCGCCCACCATCGGCAGGATGCCCTGCAGGAGCGCGAGGGATAGCGCCAGGATCAGCGCAAAATGGCCAATCTCAGGAATCACCGGTCGGGCACTCCTCCGGTCCGTACTGCAGGCCCAGCGTCTGGTCCTGGACGTGATCGGCGAGAGAATCGGCAACTTCCGGCGCCATGTAGTTCTCGTCGTGCTTGGCGAGAATCTCGTCAGCCACGAATATGCCGTTCTCGTCGATGCTGCCGTGAGCGACCACGCCCTGGCCCTCGCGGAACAGGTCGGGCAGAACGCCCGAGTAACTGACGCCGAGATCGCAGCGCAGGTCGGTAACCTCGAAGGTCATCTCGAGGGAGCCTTCCTCCCGCTGCACCGTCCCGTCCTTGACCAGGCCGCCGACGCGGAAGTTACGATCCGCGGGGTACTTGCCTTCGGCCACTTCCGTCACGCTGACGAAAAACATCATGCTGTCCTTCATGGCCTGCAGAGTCAGGCCGGTCGCTATCGCGACGCCGACAATCACCAGTCCAACGGCCAGCATGCGCTGCTGCCTCGGTTTCATTGCGTATCTCCAAGCGCTTTGATGCGAACTTCGATGTCTCTATAGACTCGGCGGTGCCGAATTCGTGCCCGCCATTCGCAGATTATGACTACAACAGCAGTCAGCAGGTAACAAGTCCATACGTAGGCTCCGTAACCGCCCATCGACAAGTCCATATTCATTTTCCTCCAGAGAGAACGAGCTCGTTGACCCACTTGGTGCGGCGTTCGCGGAACAGCACCTCGGTGCGCACGCGCCGCAACAGCATGGCGCCGAAGAGCAGCGTGAAGCCCAGGATCATGGCGAGCAGCGGGTACAGCATGGCGGGATCCATGGCCGGCCCGCCTTCCTTGATCAGCGTCGGCCCCTGGTGCAGGGAACTCCACCACTCGACCGAGAAATGGATGATCGGCACGTTGACCGCGCCGACCAGCGCCAGCACGGCGCTCGCCTTGTCTGCCTTAACCGTGTCGTCGATTGCGCCGCGCAGCGCCATGTAGCCGATGTACAGGAACAGCATGATCAGCTCCGAGGTCAGGCGCGGGTCACCCCACTCCCACCACGTGCCCCACATCGGCTTGCCCCAGATCGAGCCGGTAGCAAGCGCCAGGAACGTGAAGCAGGCGCCGATCGGGGCGGCTGCTGCTGCCACGGCATGCGACAACTTGATGCGCCAGATCAGGCCGATGCCGGCACTGATGGCCATGACCATGTAGGCCATCATCGACAGGTACGCCGATGGCACGTGCACGTAGATGATCCGGAACGCATCGCCCTGCTGGTAGTCCATGGGAGCGAGGAACAGTCCGGCATAGGTGCCGTAGCCAATCAGCAGGAGCGCCGGCACCATGAACCAGGGGATCATTTTGGCGGCAATCCTGTAGAAGTGTGGCGGCGACGCCAACTGGTGTATGAATTTCCACATGTTCGGGGATTTTACTCGTTACTGATACGTAAGGCGGCCGCGGTTGCAAACGGCGCGAATGACAGAGTTAACACAGCATATGCCGCAAGAAAATAGAGACCTCCCGCAGCGCCATCGCCAGCAGCCACGAGTGACACGGTGCGCGCACCGAATATCAGGATCGGCATTGCGAGCGGCAGAATGAGCAGGCTCAGCAACGCCGTGCCGCGGTGCAGCCCGACCGTCAGCGCAGCACCGACCGATCCGAGCAGGCTCAGGCTGATGGTGCCGAGGAGCAGCGTCAGCATCAGGTAGCCCGTCACGAAAAACGGCATCTGGAAAGTTACGGCAACGACGGGCGCTACCACGACCAGCGGCAAGCCGCTGGTCAGCCAGTGCGCCAGCGTCTTGCCCAGCGCCAGTGCCGACAGCGGCACCGGGCTGGTCAGCATCTGGTCAAGGCTGCCGTCTTCGAAGTCGGACAGGAAAAGGCTGTTGAGCGACAGCAGCATGGCCAGCAGCGCCGCCACCCACATGACGGCCGGGCCGCTGAACTGCAATTGCTCCGGGCTCGGGCCGACGGCCAGAGGAAACAACGCCGCAACCATGGCGAAAAAGAACAATGGGTTGAGGATGTCGCCCGGCCGCTTCCATGCCAGCAGCAGGTCGCGTCGCGCGACACCCAGTACGCCCGACATGAGGCCGACGGATGAGTCTTCGTTGGTCATTGCAGCACTATCTTCGTTACGTTGCCGCCGATGTCGACGTCCTGGTGCGCGGCCATGATGCACATGCCCCCGCGATCGAGATGTTCCGTCGTCACGTCCATGACGAGCTGGCGGCCCTGGCGGTCGAGATTGGTGAACGGCTCGTCCATCAGCCAGAGTGGCACCTTCGACAGCAGCATGCGCGCCAGGGCGACTCGCCGTTGCTGACCGGCCGATAGCGACCTGATCGGCAGGCGCTTCAGGCGCGAAATGCTGAGCCGGTCGAGCACCTGGTCGAAGTCCTCATCCGATTGCGCCCGCAGGTGAGACTCGAACCGCAGGTTCTCGACGAGCGTCAGGTCGGCCTTGAAGCCCACCCGGTGCTGCATCCAGACCAGCGACCCGTAGAACGAGGGCCGGTTCAGGCGCACCGGCCTGCCGTCCCACATGACGTCGCCGTCCTCGAACTCGATCAGCCCGGCGATAGCACGCATCAGGCTGGTCTTGCCGCTGCCATTCTGACCCTCCAGCAGCAGCAGTTCGCCGGGGTTGAGCGCAAAACTCAGACCCTGGAACAGGAGCCGCTCACCGCGGAACAGCGTAAGCCCGTCGGCGGATAATCTTGCCGTCAAAACCCGGAGCCTCGTCGCCAATCTGCGAACGTTTGTGACAAAACGAAAAACATGTTTATTTTTAGTAAGTTACTGTATCTAATTTAAGTTTATTCAAAATTTCTGCTACGTCTCGCTCATCCGCAAGAACGTCTTGCAGACGCCGTTTGCAAGTGATTGATCTCCACCTTAGACTGATCGGCCCGGTGATCGAATCATATTCACTGCGCCGGGGCCCGAGACAAACGAATAATACGCGACAACGAATGTCTGCGAGCGACGAAACATGGATTTAGGGGCAGCCGGACTTACAGAACAGCCTTTTCGCACCCACGGACGACCGCTGGCCGCGGTATCCTACTCGTCCTTTGCGGATGGACTCAAGGTCCTCGACGAATGCTGCACCCAGGCCCACGGCCTGAGCCTGATCCAGGGCCCCACCCTCGCCGGAAAATCCACATTGATTCGCGAGTATGTCGACTCGATCCCTGAAGAGCGCGCGGTTGCCGTCGTCGACGGCTCGGGCCTCAACACGGTCGGGCTGCTGCAGGCGGTCCTGGGCCAGTTCGGCTTCGTCCTCGACAACAGCTCTACCAACGAATTGCTGGGACTCCTGCGGGTTTTCGTCATGCAGCAGACCGCGAGCCACGACGCTCCGATCCTGATTATCGAGAACACGTACGCCCTGCGCGCCAGCGCATTACGCTCGTTATGCGAGCTTGCCGACATCAAACACCGCGGTATCAGCGCGCTGAAAATGGTGCTCGTCAGCGATCGCCCCTTGCTACCGCTGGTGCAGTCACCGGAGATGCAATCGCTCAACCGGCGCCTGACGCACGACTTTCACCTGCGGCCCATGCGCAAGGGCGAGGCGATGCAGTATATCCACGCCAAGCTGCGAGCCGCGGGCAGCGAGATCCCCGAGTTCATTTTCCCACTGGCGGTCTGCACGGAGCTGTGGAAAGCGTCCGGCGGCTGGCCCGGCATCCTGGACCGCGTTGCGCTGCTGGCGCTGGCCAACGCCGAGACCTTGCCCGTGCCCACGGCGAGCATCGAGCGCCCGGTCCTGCCGCAGGGGACCTGGAAGACGACCGATCAGCACGCCCCGGCGGACGCCCAGCCGGTCGAGCAGCCGCCTGCGCCGCTACTGTATCTAACTCACCAGGGCGAGACCCTGCAGGAACTGACGTTCGACCAGCCGCGCATGCTGGTCGGCCGTTCCGAGCACAATGACATTGCCATCAACAGCAAATTCGTCAGTCGCCACCATGCGCTGATCGTGCGCCATGGCAGCTCGACGTTCCTCATGGACCTCAACAGCACCAACGGGACCTTCGTGAATTCCCGGCGCGTTTCCAACCAGGTGCTGGCCCACGATGACGTGATCTCGCTCGGCCATCACCGCATCAAGTTCAGCGATCCGCACGCCGTCAAACGCGACGCCCTGGACAGCGACGAATTTGCCGACACGGTGATCATGAAATCGCTCGACGACATGCGCAAACTGCTCGCGGAGGAGAATACGGAACTCCTGCCGGCGGCGACCGAGAACCTGCCGACGTCCGGATTCTGAAGCAGGAGCCCGCC
>JASJBB010000119.1 GCA_030066735.1 Woeseiaceae bacterium
GTAACCGGGATGAACACTTTCCAGCCCAGCCGCATGATCTGGTCGTAGCGGTAGCGCGGGAACGTCGCTCGCAGCCAGAAAAACGTGTACATGAAAAACGCCATTTTTATGAACAGCCACAGGAAGCCGCCAGCGAAGATCCAGCCGAACCAGAGATTGTCGTGCCAGGGCTCGAAAAACGCGATGCCTTCCAGCGGCGACGCCCAGCCGCCGAGGAAAAAGATAGCCGTCAGCGTCGAGATCAGCACCATGTTGGCGTACTCGGCCAGGAAGAACAGCGCGAATGCGACGCCCGAGTACTCGACATGGAAGCCAGCGACAATCTCGGACTCGCCTTCGGCCACGTCAAACGGCGCCCGGTTGGTTTCCGCCACACCCGAGATCCAGTACACGAGGAACAACGGCAGCAGCGGCCACAGGAACCACTGCGACAGACCGCCCGCCTGGGCCCGCGCGATTTCGCCCATATTGAGGCTGCCGGCCGCCATCACGATGCCAACCAGTGCGAAGCCCATCGCAATTTCGTAGGCGACGATCTGCGCCGCGGAGCGCATGGCGCCGAGGAACGCGTACTTGGAGTTGGTGGCCCAGCCCGCAAGAATGACGCCGTACACGCCAATCGAGGTAACGGCCAGCACGTACAGCAGACCGGCGTTGATGTCGGCGATCACGAACCAGTCGTTCAGCGGAATCACGGCCCACGCCATGAGCGCCGGGATCAGCGTCAGCAGCGGCGCAATGACGAACAGGAAGCGGTTCGACTTGGACGGAACGACAACTTCCTTGACGAGCAGCTTGATCACGTCGGCGAACGGCTGGCCCAGCCCTCTCGGCCCCACGCGATTGGGCCCGACGCGCGCCTGCATCCTGCCGATGACCTTGCGCTCGAAGTACGTCGAGAAGGCGACGATCAGGATGACGCCGATCGTCACGATCAGGACCTTGAAAAGCACCGTGATCAGGTACTGCGCGAGTGACGGCATCGCGTTCCACAGGTCGAGCGCAAATGCCGGTACGAGGCTGCCGAGGAATTCCAGCACTAGTCAGTCTCTCCGGCGGCCCGTTTCGCGGCAACGGTCATCTGCAGCGCGGCCGCGCGCCGTACGAGGCTATCCACCGAGTAGATTGGCGTGTCGATCTCGGCTGCTGGCGCATCCTCGCCGCTGAGTCCGGCCGGCCGGGTCGTGCCGGCATAGCTCTCCGGCTCGATCTCGCCGAGATTCGCCTGTACTTCGTCGCGGATTTCTTCGGTTGAGAGATACTCGAACCCGGGCGCTTCGGTCAGGTTGCCGAGCACGCGCAACACCTTCCAGGCCGGACGCGACTCGCCAACCGGGTTGGCGATACCAGCGAAGCTCTGCAAGCGACCCTCGACATTAACGAAGGTGCCCGAGGTTTCGAAGCTGGTACCGATGGGCAGCAACAGGTCGGCCGCCTCGCGCAACGACTCCGAATCGAACGGCGTCATCGCGACGACGTAGCCCTGCCTGCCGAGCTTGCCGACCGCATCGGGCGTCGCATGCAGGTCCTTGTCCGGTTCCACGTTGAGCAACACGACGGCATCGAGCGATTCATCCAGCATGGCGCCGGCGTCCAGACCGCCCTCGCCCGGCAGGACGCCAGTCAGACTCAGGCCAGCGCTGTTAGCGCCCGGCGACAACGTACCAAGTTTGGCTCCGGTCTTACTGGCGATGTCGGCTGCAAGCGCGCGCACCGTGCTGAACGCTTCGTGGCGACCCGCGACATTGCCCAGCAGTACCAGTGCGTTATCGGCCGCCTTGAGGCTGTCAATGACAGGCTCGATGCCAGCGCCCGCCAAAAGCTCTGCCAGGCCTGCGCCCGACAGCGTGTTGGCGACGTTGAAAAAGTATTCGTGCTCCTCGCTGCTCGCAATGCTGACCCTGGCCCCGGCCAGCGATGCCTTGCGGATGCGGTGCGCGATGATAGGAGCCTCGTGGCGAAGATTGGATCCGACAACGAAGATCGCATCCTGTTCCTCGATGTCGGCGATGTCGCAGCCGAGCCAGGGGAATGCGGGATCGGCGTCCTGGTCGCTGAAGTCGCGCCGCTCGATGCGGTGATCGATGCTGGCCGTACCGAGATGTTCGGCCAGCCGCGCAAGCAGGTGGCCTTCCTCGATCGTGGCGCTCGGCGATGACAGCATGCCGACATCGCCGTTGGCGCCTTTGAGGCGGTCGGCGGCTGTGTTGAGCGCTTCCTCCCAGTCGAGCTCGCGCCACTCGCCACTCTCCTTGACCAGGGGTTTCTGTAGCCGCTCGGGGCTGTAGATACCTTCGTAGCTAAAGCGATCGCGGTCGGCGAGCCAGGTTTCGTTAATCGCCTCGTTCTCGCGCGGGACGATGCGCTTCACGGTGCCGCGCAGCACGTGAGCAAACATGTTGGAGCCCACGCAGTCGTGCGGCGACACGGCCGGGCGCTGCACCATCTCCCAGGCGCGCGCACTGTAGCGATACGGCTTGTTGTTCAGCGCGCCGACCGGGCACAGGTCGATAATGTTGGCCGACAGCTCGTGATCGACGCTCTGCTCGATGTAGGTGCCGATCTTCATGTTCTCGCCGCGCTCGGTCGTGCCGAGCTGCGGCTGCCCCGTAATCTCCTCGCCGAACCGTACGCAACGGGTGCAGTGGATGCAGCGCGTCATGTCGGTCGAGACCAGCGGGCCGATGTCCTTGTCCTTCACGACACGCTTGCCGTCGTTGTAGCGCGACACGTCGCGGCCGTAGCCCATGGCGAGGTCCTGCAACTCGCATTCGCCGCCCTGATCGCAGATCGGGCAGTCGAGCGGGTGATTGATCAGCAGGAACTCCATCGTCGCTTTCTGCGCGGCGATCGCCTGGGGCGACTTCGTGAAAACCTTCATGCCCTCGTTGACGGGCGTGGCGCAGGCCGGCAGCGGCTTGGGCGCTTTCTCCACTTCGACCAGGCACATGCGGCAGTTGGCGGCAATGCTGAGTTTCTCGTGGTAGCAGAATCGCGGCACGTAGGCGCCGACCTCGTCGGTCACCTCGATGACCATCTGGCCGCGCTTCGCCTCGACCGGCTTGCCGTCGACTTCTATGTTGATGACGTCGTCGCTCATACCCTAAGCCGCAGCCTCCGACGGATCGTCAACGATACTGCGGCCCTTGTTGCGGACCATGTATTCGAACTCGTGCCGGAAGTGTTTGAGGAAACTCTGCACAGGCCACGCTGCGGCGTCGCCCAATGCGCAGATCGTGTGGCCTTCGATCTTGTTGGCCACATCCACGAGCTTGTCCAGGTCTTCCTCGGTGCCCTGCCCGTCGATGATCCGTGACAGCATCCGGTACAGCCAGCCCGTGCCCTCACGACACGGCGTGCACTGCCCGCAGGACTCGGCCATGTAGAAGCGTGAGATGCGGCGCAGTACGCGCACCATGCAGGTCGTCTCGTCCATGACGATGACCGCGCCCGTGCCGAACGACGAACCCGCTTCCTGCAACGAGTTGTAGTCCATCGTGCAGTTTTCGATGATCTCGGCCGGCAGTACGCGACACGACGAGCCGCCTGGAATCACGGCCTTGAGCTTGCGGCCTTTCCAGACGCCGCCGCAAAGCTCCAGCAGGTCCTTGAACGGGATGCCCATCGGCAGCTCGAGGTTCTGCGGCTTCTCGACATGACCGGACACCGAGAACTGCGCTGTGCCGCCCGAGCCTTCGGGCCCGAGCGCAGCAAACCACGCTGCCCCCTTGCGAATGATGGTCGGAACGCTGGCCAGGCTCTGCGTGTTGTTGATCGTGGTCGGCTTGCCATAGAGGCCATACCCTGCCGGGAACGGCGGCTTGAAGCGCGGCTTGCCCTGCTTGCCTTCGAGCGATTCGAGCAATGCGGTTTCCTCGCCGCAGATGTACGCGCCGGCGCCGACGAACGTGTTCAGGTCGAAGTCGATACCCGAGCCCTGGATGTTCCTGCCCAGCAGCCCGGCCTCGTAGGCTTCCCTGACCGCGGCCTCGAAGCGCGGCACGGGCTCTTCGATAAACTCGCCCCGGATGTAGTTGTAACCGACCGTCGCACCCATCGCGTAACCGGCGATGGCCATGCCCTCGACCAGTGCGTGCGGGTTGTAGCGCAGCACCTCGCGGTCGTGGCAGGTGCCGGGTTCGCTCTCGTCAGAGTTGCAGACGACGTACTTCTGGATCTTCGGGTCCTTCGGCATGAAGGTCCACTTGAGGCCGGTCGGGAAGCCGGCGCCGCCGCGGCCGCGCAGCCCCGATGCCTTGATCTCCTCGACAACCTCTTCGGGCGTCATCTTGCCGGCCAGGATCTTGCGCCAGGCTTCATAGCCGCCGTGCTTCTCGTAGACCGGCATCGTCCACGACTTTGCCTCGCCCAGCGTGCTGTAAGCCGTCAGGTTTTGTTCGTACGCCATCAGTCGAGCCCGTCCAGGATCTTGTCGACCTGCTCGAGCGTCAGGTCTTCATGGTACTCGTGATTGACCATCATCATCGGCGCCCCGCAGCAGGCAGCCAGGCACTCCTCTTCCTTTTTGAGGTAGATGCGGCCGTCTTCGGTCGACTGGCCGAGCTTGACGCCCAGCTTCTTCTCGACGTGCGCGACAACCTCGTCAGCGCCGCGCAGCATGCACGAAATGTTGGTGCAGATAGCCACGTTGTTGCGCCCGACCGGCTTCGTCTGGAACATCGAGTAGAACGTCGCAACCTCGTAGACCTGGATATTCGGCAGGTCGAGGTATTCGGCGACGGCATCCATCAGTTCCGTGGTCAGGTAGCCTTCGTTCTCGTGCTGTGCGGCATGCAATGCGCCGATAACGGCGGAGCGATGCCGGCCCTCGGGAAACCGCGCCTTCCAGTGATCGATTTCTTCGCGGACGTGATCGGACAGGACCTGTGCGGCGCTCATCGGTCCACCTCCCCGAATACGATGTCCTGGGTGCCAATGACAGCAACCACGTCGGCCAGCATGTGGCCTTCGACCATCTCCGACATCGCCGACAAGTGAGCAAAACCCGGCGCACGAATCTTGACGCGGTACGGCTTGTTGGCGCCGTCGGACAGGATGTAGATGCCAAACTCTCCTTTCGGGTGCTCCACCGCCGCATACGCCTCGCCCTCGGGCACGCTGTAGCCCTCGGTGAACAGCTTGAAGTGGTGAATCAGCGATTCCATGTCGTCTTTCATCTCGACACGGCTCGGTGCGACGACCTTGTTGTCCTCGACCATGACCGGTCCCGGGTTGGCGCGCAGCCAGTCGATGCACTGTCTGATAATACGGTTCGACTGCCGCAATTCCTCGACGCGCACGAGATAGCGGTCGTAGCAGTCGCCGTTGACGCCCACCGGGATGTCGAAGTCCACCTGGTCGTAGACCTCGTAGGGCTGCTTCTTGCGCAGGTCCCACTCGACGCCGGAACCGCGAATCATCGGGCCCGAGAAGCCCAGCTGCATGGCGCGATCGGGCGTGACGACGCCGATATTGACCGTGCGCTGCTTCCAGATGCGGTTGTCGGTGAGCAGGGTTTCATATTCGTCGACGCAGCCCGGGAAACGGTCGGTGAAAGCCTCGATGAAATCGAGCAGCGAACCTTCGCGGATCGCGTTGAGGCGATCGACGTCCTTCTTGCTGCGGAATTTCGACTCCTGGTACTTCGGCATCGAATCCGGCAGGTCGCGATAGACGCCGCCGGGCCGGTAGTACGTGGCATGCATGCGCGTTCCCGAAACCGCCTCGTAGGTGTCCATCAGGTCCTCGCGCTCGCGAAAGCAATACAGGAACATCGTCATCGCGCCGATATCGAGGCCATGGGCGCCAAGCCACATCAGGTGGTTCAGGATGCGCGTGATCTCGTCGAACATCACGCGGATGTACTGTGCCCGGATCGGCACCTTGACGCCGAGCAGCTTCTCGATGGCCATGACGTAGGCGTGCTCGTTGCACATCATCGACACGTAGTCGAGCCTGTCCATGTAACCGATCGTCTGGTTAAACGGCTTGGACTCGGCCAGCTTTTCGGTGCCGCGATGCAGCAGCCCCACGTGCGGGTCGGCGCGCTGGATGACCTCGCCTTCCATTTCGAGCACCAGGCGCAGCACGCCGTGCGCCGCCGGATGCTGCGGACCGAAGTTCATCGTATAGCTCTGGATCTCAGCCATCGATTCGGTCCTTCAGGTCATCGGAGTAGCGGTTGTCGTCGCGAATGACGCGCGGCACAAGCGTGCGCGGTTCGATGCTGACGGGCTGGTAGGCGACACGCCCTTTCTCGGCGTCGTAGCTTACCTCGACGTTGCCAATAAGCGGGAAGTCCTTGCGGAACGGGTGGCCGACGAAACCGTAGTCGGTCAGGATGCGGCGCAGATCGGGATGGCCGACGAAAAGGATGCCGTAGAGGTCGAACGCCTCGCGCTCGAACCAGTTGGCGCCGTTCCAGATATCCACGACGCTGCGAATCATCGGCGGGTTGTCCGTACCCGTAAACGCCCGCAGGCGCATGCGGAAATTGTGCTGCAGCGACAGCAAGTGGTAGACCACCGCGAATCGGCGCGGATCGAACTCGTCGGCTTCGTCAAGAATGACCGGCTCGCGCTCGACGCCGCGGCTGAAACCGGTGCCCGTCGCGCTGGCCGTCGTCCACTCGTCGGCGCCATAGGTCAGGTAGTCGACCCCGCAGACATCCATGAGCATTTCGAAACCGAACTCGGCTTCGTTACGCAGCGCGGTCGCCACGTCATGCAGGTCGTCCCTGTCGACTTCGTAGGTGACCTCGCCGCAGATGGACTCGACGCGCGTCATCTGCTCGCCGAAGCGCTCGTCGATGCGAGCAGCCAATTTCTCGTACCGGTTCGACATTCTTTTTATTTAACGGGCAATCGTACTCGTGCGACGAATCTTCTTCTGTAACTGGATCAGGCCGTAAATCAGCGCCTCGGCGGTCGGCGGGCAACCCGGCACGTAGACGTCGACGGGCACCACGCGGTCGCAGCCTCTCACGACAGCATAGGAATAGTGGTAGTAACCGCCGCCGTTGGCGCAGGAACCCATTGACACGACCCAGCGCGGCTCGGGCATCTGGTCATAGACCTTGCGCAGCGCCGGCGCCATCTTGTTGGTCAGCGTGCCGGCGACGATCATGCAGTCGGACTGCCGCGGGCTCGGTCGAAAGATGATGCCGAAGCGGTCGAGGTCGTAGCGAGAGGCCCCGGCCTGCATCATTTCGACGGCACAGCAGGCCAGGCCGAAGGTCATCGGCCACAGCGAGCCCGTGCGCGCCCAGTTCATGACCGCGTCGACAGAGGTCACGACAAAGCCCTTCTGCTGCAGGCTCTCGCCCGCGGCTTCGGCGCCGTTCTTTGCCTCGGGGGCCGTCGTCTCAGCCGGTGATGCTAATCCCACTCGAGCGCCCCTTTCTTCCATTCATAAATGAAGCCCACCACGAGGATTGCCAGGAACAACGCCATGGCCAGCAGGCCGAACTTGCCGACCGTGTCCAGCGACACGGCCCACGGAAACAGGAAAGCGATCTCGAGATCGAAAATGATGAACAGGATGGCGACGAGGTAGTAGCGAACGTCAAACTTGGTGCGCGTGTCTTCGAACGCCTCGAAGCCGCACTCGTAAGGCGACAGCTTCTCCTCGTCCTTGGCGCCCCTGCCGATTGCGAAGCCCAGGCCCAGCAGCAGCAGTCCAATGCCGGCGGCGACGCCGGAAAAGACCAGGATAGGGAAATACTCTTGCAGCATTGTTGGGCGGGCTCTGGGCCTTGCGACCGTTAAAACCCGCGCATTGTATCAGCGCGGCGCACCCCGAATACACCCTTCGGCGCCTCGGAATCGTAACAATGCGTAAGGTTGGTGCTCTGGGCGAGACTCGAACTCGCACGGCTTTCGCCACTGCCCCCTCAAGACAGCGTGTCTACCAATTCCACCACCAGAGCATTGGGGTGTTTTTCGACCTACTGGGTATCTTCCTCGGCAGGCGCTTCCGGTTCAAGAGCCGGCATGTCCGGCGCACCGTCAACCGCATCCTCCCCGATCGGCTCAAGCGCCGGCATATCGCCCTCCGTAGCCGTTTCTTCGACTGCCGGGGCCTCTTCCACGGTCTCTTCCAGCACCGGCGATCCCTCGAGCAGGCCCTCGGGCTCGGTCGGGCGCTGGCTGCTGAGGTAGGCCAGCGTCAGGCTGCTCGCGAAGAAAGCCGTGGCCAGCACGGCCGTGGCGCGGGAGAAGAAACTGCCCGATCCACGAGCGCCGAACACCGTTCCCGATGCGCCGGCGCCGAATCCCGCGCCAGCATCGGCGCCTTTGCCGCGCTGCAAGAGCACGAGCGCGATGATGGCCAGCGCGATCAGCGTGTGAATGATCAGGAAGATCTTTTGCATATTGTCCATGAGTTTCTCAACCTTGGGCGGCTGCGTTCGCAATCGCCAAAAAATCCGGGGCTTTCAGTGACGCGCCACCGATCAGGCCGCCATCGATGTCAGGCTTGGCCAGCAGCCCTGCCGCATTCTCCCCTTTCATGCTGCCGCCGTACAGGATTTGCAGGCCTTCGGCCACGTTCGCGTCATGCCCGGCGAACAGCTGCCGTATGTGGGCGTGAACGTCCTGCGCCTGCTCCGGCGTCGCGGTCATGCCGGTGCCGATCGCCCAGACGGGCTCGTAGGCAACGACCGCGTTTGCAAAGGCGGCTACGCCGACCAGGTCGAGCACTGCCTTGAGCTGTTCGTCGACGACGGCCTCGGTCTTCTCGGCCTGACGCTCGTCGAGAGTCTCGCCGACGCAGAGAACAGGCTTCAATCCCGCATCCAGGGCCGCCTTGAACTTGGCGGCCACGTCGTCACTGGACTCACCATAGAGCGTGCGGCGCTCCGAGTGCCCGACGATGGCATACTCGCAGCCGATATCGCGCAGCATGCCGGGAGCAACCTCGCCGGTGAAGGCGCCTTTCTCGTGCTCGGACACGTTCTGCGAACCAACGGCAACCTTGCTGCCCGCGGTGGCCGCAACCACGGCGCCAAGGTACGGGTACGGCGGGCAAACCAGCAGCTCTACCCGGTCCGAATCCGGGGCGCCCGCAATGATGCCGGCCACGAGTTCGGCATTGCCGACCGTGTCACCGTTCATTTTCCAGTTGCCTGCGACGAGTATGTTGCGCATCAGTTTGTCCGGAGGCTTAAAAGGCGCGCAAGGATACCGGGGCTACCCCCGCAAATCAACGCGTAAAGGCCGTAATTTTCAGGGGTTTCGGTTCAGGCGGCGGCCTTGGCCACGACATCGGCAAGACGCTGCGCGAGGGCCGCTACCTGGGCCTCGTCCTCGCCCTCGACCATGACCCGGATCACGGGCTCCGTGCCCGAGGCGCGCAGCACCACGCGGCCCGTCTCCCGGAGCTCTTCCTCGACCGCGCCTACCGCTTCCTGGATGGCCGGCGACGCATTCGGGTCGAGCTTTTTGTCGGTTCGGACATTGACCATCGTCTGCGGATACCGCGGCATGCCGGACGCGAGTTCCGAGAGGGGTTTCCCGGTCTGTTTCATGACCGCCAGGATCTGCAGTGCGCTGACGAGCCCGTCGCCTGTGGTCGTGCGGTCCAGAACGAGCATGTGGCCCGACGTCTCGCCACCGATGACCCCACCGGTCTCACGGAGTGTCTCGAGCACATACCGGTCGCCGACCCTGGCGCGGCGAAAATCGATGCTCTTGTCCCTGAGCGCGTGCTCCAGGCCGAGATTGCTCATAACGGTGCCCACGACAGGCCCCTCGAGCTCGCCGGCGTCTTGCCGGGCAGTCGCCAGGATGTAGAGCAGCTGGTCGCCGTCGACCAGGACGCCGTCCTCGTCCACCATCACCAGCCGATCGCCGTCGCCGTCGAGTGCAACGCCGACATCGGCCTTGACCGCGGGCACGGTCAGGCTCAGCAGTTCGGGGTTGGTCGAACCGCAGCCCTGGTTGATGTTGCGGCCGTTCGGGGAGCAGCCGATCGGAATGACATCGGCGCCGAGGTTCCCGAGCGTCCGCGGACCGACCTTGTAGCCTGCCCCGTTGGCGCCGTCGAAGACGACTTTCAGGCCGTCCAGGCCCAGCTTGCGCGGGAAGGTCGATTCGCAGAATTCCTGGTAGCGGATGCGCGCCGTA
>JASJBB010000120.1 GCA_030066735.1 Woeseiaceae bacterium
ATCTACCTCGGACCGATGGTGACCTGCCTGGTCTTCATCATGATCCTGTTGACGAACACGGTCGTGTATTTGCCGCTGTAGAGCGCGCAGCCGCGCCGCCAGCCCGCGACCCTGCGACGTGGCTGTCCGGCGGCCCGGTCCGGCCGCTAGTTGTCGAGTGCGCCTTGCTCGATCCAGAGCCGGAATGTCTCGACCTGCTCGTCGGTCAGCGAGACGCCGCGACCTTCCGCGAGCGCATCGTGCGTGTGCGGCGGCATGTGTATCTCTGACGCGGTCTTGTGCGCAATGACGAGATACAGCGAACTCGATTCCGCGCTGCCGGGTACCACCACGGCTCCGAACTTCGTGCCGTTCATGACAGATTCGTAGCTGTCGAGGCTGAAGCCGCTGTTCAGGTAGCCCTCGGAGTTCTGGTCATGGCAGCTCAGGCACGAGGCAAACAGGATCGGCTGCACGTCTTCGGTATAGCTGACCTGTTTTTCGCAACCCGCAAGTGAAAGCCCGCACGCGGCCAGGCAAAAAGCAAACAACTTCGTCGAGGTCATAGCCCTTACCTCCCCATCTATCCACTCTCCCCCGAAACGAGAGGATTGCAAGTCGGGCTTTTACGTACTCAGCCGCCGTCGAGGAAGCGAATCGCCGTATCGATATGCTGAGCCTTGGGGACTTCTTCGATGCGCTTGGTATCGAAGATCAGCTTGACATGTTCGACCCCGGCAGCCTTGTGGGCTTCGTAGTGCTGCTGGACCTGGGCCTTGGCCTTGTCGTTAGTGCCTGTGATAAACACGTGGCGTTTGCGCTGTATTTGCCCGAGCTGGTCGTCGCCGATCTGGACCCACATGGCAGAACCGCGCATGTAAATGATGCCCGATATCTCGTTGGCGACCAGGGCCGTTCTGAGCGCCGTGGGTGTGGTGTCGCGCGCGCTGGCAATGTAGATGCGTCCGAGATCGACCGCGTACTGTGCCTCGATGGCGCGCAGCCCCAGCACCGCGTGCCAGATCTGCTTCTCATCGCTCTGGCGGCGCTCGTTGACCCGTGGGCCGACCCAGATCAGGTTGTGCTGGTCGATTACCCTCGTCCAGGCGTCAGGTATGCCGCCGTAACGGTTCGGGTCGAGATAAATAAACACGCCTGCCGGACGCGCGGGATCGTAATCCATAGGCACGTAAGCCTGCCATTGCAGTTCCTGGTCGCTCGGCACGATGTCACTCAGCGACTGCGCCATTTGCTCGCCAAGAATGTCGCCAACGGTATGGCTCATTCGGAACATGCCGGTCATGGTTTCCTGCGCGGGAACCGGAGCGCCGGCGAAGACAGTCAGCAGCATTACGATGATCGTTCTTTTCATGCGCGCCTCCTGAAGCTCACTATAGCACCGGGCCCGGCGGCTATAATCAGGGTTCACCGATGGAGAGCCTGATGAGACTTGTCACCTTCCTGTTCGCCGCATTCGTCGTTGCCGCCTGCACGCAGGAGCCGTCGTCGCAGACGTCGGGGGCGCCCGAGTCATTCACCGATGAGCGCGTCCTGGCAATTCACGAGTCGACGGTTTTCGTTGACATGCACGCCCATCCCAGCCGCTTTCATCGCGAAAACGTCGAGACGATACTGCCCGACGAGATCGAGGTCTATCGGCGAAGCACGATGGACGTCGTTGTCGCGAATATCAGCAGTGACATGGCCTACGACGGCGACTACACCAACCGGGACGGGAGCTTTGTCGACGATGGCAAATACAAGCCGGAGCCGGGAGAGGTCTATGCGCTGGCCGCTGATCGGCTCGCGCGACTCGGCAAGACCATCGAACTCGGCTACGCGGTCCACGCCGATACCCCGGCATCGATCGAGGACTCTCGCGAGAAGGGCCAGGTGGCCATACTCCCGGCCCTGGAGGGCGCCGACGCGCTGGAGGGCGACATCGAGAACCTGTATCGGATGTACGACAACGGTCTGCGACTGATCCAGCTCATTCACTTCCGCAACAACGAGCTCGGCCACATGCAGACCTGGCCGTACTCGCCGGGCGGCCTTACGGAGTTCGGCCGCGAAGTGGTCCGTGAGTCCAACCGGCTGGGCATCATCATCGATATGGCGCACGCCAACAACGAGACCATGATGGATATCCTCAAAATCTCCGAGCACCCGGTGATCTTCAGCCATGGCGGTGTGCGCGAATTCACGGACCACGACCGGGCCGTTACCGACGACGAGATCAGGGCAATCGCCGGGAAAGGCGGCGTCATCGGCATCTGGCCGCATGGGCGCCATATTTCGGACGTGGCTGAAATGGTCGACTACATCGAGCACGTCATCGACGTAGGAGGCATCGACCACGTCGGCATTGGTTCCGACTTGCGTGGCATCTCCCGTTACGTGGTGGGTTTCGACGAAGAGGCGCGCTTTCATGCGATCGCCAGTGAGCTGCTGAATCGCGAATACAGTGCCGAGGATGTCGGCAAAGTCATGGGTGGCAATTTCTTCCGCGTCTGGCAGGAGGTGACCGCGGAAACCGTGGAATTGCTATGAGTTACCAGCGCTTCGAACCGATTGACCCCCGCGACGCGTTCACGGTGACGGCGCGGCCCGACGACGCGTCGACGCAGTCTGCCGCGGCCTCGCAGGCGGCGCTGCTGCTGGCGATTCGGGCCGGCGTGCTCGGCGAGGTGGCGACTGCCGAGAAGCTCAAGGAGTTTCCGCTGCCCAACGTCAAACCTCTGAAACGCTCGCGGCGTCTTCACGTTGCCGACGCCTGCGGTTACCTGGGCGCTGCTGAGAGTGAGTTGCTCCAGGACGGGGAGCCGCCGCTCGAGCAGGAGATGTCGCGACTCATCCGCGAACTGTACTCGAAGCCCTGTATCGACGCGGCCGCCGCGCTGTTCGAGGCCGCGATGTTCAGCCCGCATCCGCTCGTTGCAGTGGCCGGCGCGGCGGGGGCCCGCGAGACCACTCGATTACGGCCGCGCATCCGGCAAAAACTCGAGCTGGGTTATCGCAGTGAGGACCGGCTCACCTCCAGGCTCGCCGTTTCTGCGATGAGCCAGATGCCGCCGATGCAGGAGCTGGCGCGGGCAGCCGTGATCAGGCAGCCGAAGTCTCGCAAGCGCCGTCGCAAGTCGGACACGGCCGTGATCACGCACGGCACCTGGGCGGCCGAGAGCGCGTGGTATCGGCCGGGCGGAAATTTCTACGAGGCCGTCGGCGCCAACCGGCCAGACCTGCACCTGCATGACCAGAGCTTCACCTGGACCGGCGCCTATTCGAAACGCGCTCGCAAGGCCGATGCCCGCCTGCTGCAGCAGTGGATCGGCGACCAGGGGCTGGGCAGGCCCGACTTCTTGGCTCACAGCCATGGCGGCACCGTGGCCAATCTCGCGACCTGGCGCGGCGTCGAGTTCGACCGTCTCGTTTTGCTCAGCTGGCCCGTGCACCGCGAGTGGTACCCGAAATTCTCCAACGTCCGCAAGATCGTCGATGTACGCGTGCACATGGACCTGGTCATCATGGCTGACCGCGGCCGGCAGCGCTTCAAATCGCGGAGCACCAGGGTCAAGACCCACCGCAACGGCTGGTTTGACCACAGCTCAACACACGAGCCCGACTACTGGGACGAGCACGGGCTTTGGGCCAAGGTGTGACGCCGGTTCGGGTACTGATGGCTGGTGCGTTGTGGCGCACGTTCGGTCTGGCCGGCAGCGCCAGGACCCTGCTCGAGGCTTACCTGGGTGACAACGAGCAAAACCGGATGTTGGCCGGCATGTCGCTCGTCAGGGCGGGCGACCGTTCTTTTGATCTGATCGAAGACGAGATTGAGGCCGGCAGGGCGGCGCCGAATGTTCTACGGCTGCTCGCCGATATCGATCACGATCGCGCGCGAGCCGTGATTACGCCCCTGGCAAAGGGTGAAGGTCAGCTTGCAACCGCCGCGACGGATTGCCTCGCGACGCTCGACCGTATCGAGGCCGACGAGGCTCAGGGGTAGAGCTTGCGGCCGTAAGCACCCGCGAAAAAGCGGGCAACCCGGTGGATCCAGGCATTACCTGGATCCTTCCAGCTCTCGGCGGGCGCGATGCGCACGTCGCTCGCGCGCTTGGCCAGCACGCTCTCGTTGGCGGGCGGGAACAGGTGCTGGGTGCTCCAGTCGATCGTGACCCGATCTAGCTCGACGAACAGCGAATCCGGAATCGGGATGTCGGCCCAGGCGGCGATGGCGGCGATCGTCTCCTGCGGCGACGACGCCAGGTCTTCGTAGCGAACGGTCAGGAACCGGTCGCCCAGGTCGCCGCTCCATTCGTCGAGCACCCGTTGCCGCGCCACCCAGTCGCGGGCGTTCTTGACGAGGGCCGACAAGCTCTGCTTCTTCTTGTACCAGCTACAGGCCACGGCGCGCGGGTCGCGGACCAGGTTGAGCACATACAGGTCCACGCCGGGCACGGCGCCGAGCTCGCGGGCGTAGGCAGGTGCTTTGGACGAGTCGACGAAGATGCGGGCCCCCGTCACCGTGGACAAGGACTCGAGCGTGGCCGCCATGTCGTCGCCAGGCCGGACCTCGCTGTAGACCGCACAGGACTGCAGCGTTTGCAGGCAGCTGCACGGCGCATCGTCCGCGAACGCGCGCGAGAGGTGCCGCATTTGCCCGAGGTTGAAGACCGCCTGGTGTTGCGACAGCAGCAAGGAGAGCAACGTGCTTCCCGTGCGCCCGGTGCCACTGATTGCGATGACCTTGAGCTTGTCCATATACTGCGTAGGTTCGCATAACGGGCGGAATAAATCCCCGATGTCAGCAGCGCCAATCTTCCTGATCTGCTCCGAGCGTTCGGGCTCCAACCTGATAGCCTCGATCGTCGGTGAGCATCCGTCGGTCTATGCGCACCCGCCGTATCACCTCGGTCGCGACCTGATCATGCGGTTGCACGAAGTCGCTGCCGGCGGCAAGGAATCTGCGGCGCTGGATGTTCTGAAGCGCAGCGCCGCGATGCGCATTGGCAAGTACCGCGGCGACGAGGAGGCGCAGCGCTTCAGTGACTGGCTCGATTCGCGCGACGAGATCGTGCCTGCCGAGGTGGCGCGCTTCGTGTTCCAGGACATGCCGCTGGATGCGCAGGGGAAACACGCCTTTATCAAGGAGAACAACATTCACCAGATGCTGTTCTTCCTCGTCGACTGCTTTCCCGATGCGAAGTTCATCTTCCAGGTGCGCGATCCGCGCGACTTCCTGTTGTCCTGCGTGGCGCGGCGCAAGCGCTGGCTCGGTAACAAGTTCGGCTCGGTCCGCAACGCGATGAACGTGTGGCGGGAAGATCAACTGGGCGGCCTGACGGCTTACGGCCTGCTGGGTCCGCAGCGGGTGTTCCTGCAGCGTTACGAAGACCTGGTCGGTAACTTCGAGCCCACGGTGACCCGGCTCTGCGAATTCCTCGGGCTGGACTTCGACGAGCGCATGCACAAATTCCACGAGGCGGATCATGCGCAGAAACTCGCAGTCAGGGGTGGCCCGCGCGAGAACCTGGCCCGGCCGCTCATGACCGCCAATTTCCGCAAGTACCGCAAGGGGCTATCGCGAGGCCAGGTCAAGATCGTCGAGGCCTACAACGGTGACCTGATGGATCGCTTCGGCTACCCGCGCGAATACACCGGGCTCGCGAAACCGGGCTTTTTCAGTACGCTGCGGCCGCAGTTGACCGAGCCGCTGGAGCGCTTCGTCAACAGCGACATGCGGCCCCAGTACAAGTTCGGCAACAGCCGCCTCAAGAAACAGCTCGACGCCAACGTCACGCCGCTGTGCCCGCCGCTCTGGGATGACTGAAACCGGCACATACCGGGCGGCCCGGCGTATTCTCGAGGTCGCTCGCAGCGACCCTTCGCGCCCCGCGCTGATCATAGACGGCGAGACCTGGAGCTATGGCGAACTGGTTGCGGCGGCAAGCGCACTGGCGAGTAAATTCCCTGCGACGGCAGAGGGCGATGCCCAGCCGATCACGGCCGTGATGGCCGAGCGCCATGCGTCGTCCTATGTCGGCATCCTGGCGGCGCGCCTGGCCGGGCACACCTATGTGCCGCTGAACGTCAATCACCCCAGCCAGCGCAACGCGACGATCCTCGCGAGTTCCGGCGCCGGGCGCGTCATCTGCGGCACGAACGCGCGCAGCGCGCTGGCAGACATCCTGTCGGCAGCCGGCGTCGATCCCGCTGCGCTGCCCGTCGTGCATTGCGGTGACAGCAAGCAGGATTTCGCAACCGGCGCAGAATGCGAGTACCCGGGTCGTGCCCAGTCGCTAGAGGACCGTGCCTACATCCTGTTCACGTCCGGCAGTACCGGCAACCCGAAAGGCGTGCCCATTCAGAACGCGCAGCTGGAGGCCTACCTGGAAGCAGCCGGGGCCATGGTGGACGTGCAGCCGCACGATCGCTTCTCACAGACTTTCGAACTGACCTTCGACCTGTCGGTGCACGACCTGTTTTTGTGCTGGGAAAACGGCGCTGCGCTGGTCGTCGCTTCGGAGAAAGAACTGCGAATGCCGGCCGATTACATCCAGCGGCATCACATCACGTGCTGGTTCTCGGTGCCGTCACTGGCTTACCAGGTCAGGCTGCAGGAAGACCTCCGGCCGGGCGCGTTCCCGAGCCTGCGGTCCAGCCTCTTCTGCGGCGAAGCGTTGCCGACCGTGGTAGCCAGGGAGTGGGCCGCCGCCGCACCCAACTCGGTCGTCGAGAACTGGTACGGACCGACCGAGGCGACGATCGCCTGCTCGCGCTTTGTCCTGTCCGACGTGCCCATCGACGACGACACCGTGCCCATCGGCAAGGCGTTCGACGGGATGGAGTTGCTCGTACTCGACGCCAGCCGGTCGTCATTGCCCGTGGGCGAGGCCGGCGAGTTGTTCCTGGCCGGCGCCCAGGTCGCGGTGGGCTATCTGAACGACCCGGAAAAGACCGCCGCCAGCTTCATGACGCTGCCGGACGGCAAGAAAGCTTACCGAACCGGCGATCGCGCCGTCCTTGGCGAGGACGGCAACGTGCGTTTCCTGGGTCGTGTGGACAACCAGGTGAAGGTCCGCGGATTCCGCATCGAACTCGGGGAGATCGAGGCCGTGCTGCGCGCCGCATCCGGGGGGCTGAACGCCGTCGCGATGGCCTGGCCGGGCGGCGCGGAGATCGCGACCTCGGTGGTCGCTGCGCTGGAAACCGATAGCGCCGACATCGACGAAGTTCAGACGCAAGCGGCCGCGAAATTGCCGGACTACATGGTGCCGGCCATGATCTTCTGTGTACCCGAGTTTCCCAAGAACGCCAGCGGCAAGGTAGACCGCCGCGGCCTCGCCGAACTGCTCGAGCAGCGGGCCCACCAGGCTGCCGATACGTCCGGCCTGGGCGACGAGGCAGCCTTCCTGCTCAGGTCGATCCTGTCGCATGCGCCGCTGCTGGGCCGTGACAACATCGAGAACGCGCGCAACCTTTTCGATGCCGGAATGGACTCGATTGCGTTTATCAGCTTCACGACGGACGTCGAGCACGAATTCGGCCTCACACTCGACCAGGACACGGTGATCCAGCTCTCCGAGATGTCGTTTGCCGACATCGTCGCGGAAGTCCGCGGGGAGACGAGCGTCCTGATGCCCGGGCAGGCCGACGAGGCGCCGCCGTCATTCCTCGACCGCATGCGCAAGCTGCTGGGCATTCCGCGCCTGATCCAGAAGCAGCGCGCCAACCGCGCGTTGCAGTTTATCGAGCGATTCCCGGCCTACCTGGCCGAACACGGGGCGCCCGACGTGCTCGCTTTCGGCTCGTCGGGAACGTTTCGCGCAATCGTGCCTGCCGAATTCGAGCCGGCCGTGGCGATCAACGCCGGCTTCCCGGCGGTGAACGCTTTCGGCATGCGCATGATGTGCGAGTACATCAGGACCGAGTGCGAGAAGGCCCGCGTGCGAGTGCCGCTGGTGATCTACGAGTTCGATCCGATGCAGGTCAGCACGACGCCGCCGAGCGGTGACATCAACCTGGGACCGGATTTTTTCGAAGGCAACGTCATCTCGCTGCGCGGCAAGAACACCAGCCTCGAATTCCAGTGGCTGGCTGATACCCGCGGCGCCTGGAACGCCCCGGAAGAAGCGCGGCAGAAACAGCGCAAGCCCAACTGGGTCCGGGAGCGCGACCGGGTCATCGCCGGCGTCTACCTGGGCGAGGTCGAATTCGAACCGCAGGCCGTAGAGGCCTGGTTCGCGGGGGCTCGCACCCTGCAGTCGATTGCGGATCGCGTCGTCTGCTTCCTGCACCCGGCCGATCGTGAGATGACCGACGAGCTCAAGGACAGTTGTGGTGGTGACGCACTTGTCAATTTCACGAACGACATCACG
Source organism: Woeseiaceae bacterium (assembly GCA_030066735.1). Taxonomy (GTDB): domain Bacteria; phylum Pseudomonadota; class Gammaproteobacteria; order Steroidobacterales; family Woeseiaceae; genus UBA1847. The sequence continues at coordinate 8,355 of JASJBB010000120.1, forward strand.
GCGAAACTGGGCATCGAAGTCATTGCCTGGGAGTCATTCGACCTGGAGCCCGGCGATTACCTCGATATCAACCACATGAATGCTCGCGGCGGCCGCGAGAAGCTGAGCCGGCAGCTTGCTGCGAAGGTGTTGGGCAAAAGCCCGGTCCCTTAGCGAGCCAGCAACAACCGGACGGTCCTGGACGGTCCGTCCCCGTCCGATTCGTTGTAGCGCACCACGAGGTCGGCCCGGCCATCGTCGTCGAGATTCTCGACCGTAACGAGTTCGCCATTGCGCGGCAGGGCGATAATCATCTCGAAGCCATCGTCGACGAACAGCTCGTCCTCACGTATGCCGGGGCGGTATTCGAGTTCGTCGCCATCGATCTGCATCAACAGGTCCTCGAGACCGTCGCCATCGAAATCGGCGACCTTGATTGCCGGAATGTCGACCTGGCCGCTCGACATGCTGAAGCTCACGTTGGTCTTCGTCACGTAGTTGGCCTCCTCGGGATACGTGTCGTCATCCGTCATCCGGTAGAAGTGCAGCTGCAGCGGGACGTTGCCTGCCAGCAAAGCGCGAATGACCCGGCCGAAGCTCATGCGCACCTTGCGCACGTAGAGGTCCTTGCGGCCATCGCCGTCGAGGTCGGTCGTTATGAGGCCGTACTGCAGGCCGGAGGAGGCCAGCAGCGAGTCCTCGGCCTCGAAATAGCTGATCATCTCGCCGTCGCGGCGGCCGAGATGCAGGCGGAAGTCATTCTCCTTGTCGAACACGCCGAGATTCAGCAACGACTCGGTCAGGATGTCGGGCAGGCCGTCGCCGTTGAGATCTTCAATCTGCAGGATGCGGGTGTCCACCAGCCCTTCCTGGTTCACGGCGCCCAGCCCCTGCGTGCGGTTACGCATCTCTGCTTCCGACAGCAGGCCCAGTTCGAGCGGAACCGCCTGCGGCTCGCCCGAGAAGCGGTCGTCGCCGAGGTGTTCGTAAACGAGCAGCGTATCGCCGCGCCAGACGGCGAGGTCCACGAGGTCATCGTCGGTCATGCTGCCGCTGACGAGCGGCCGGCTCTCGAAGCTGACGCTGCCGTCCGATACCGACATGGCGCTGCTTTGCTCGAGCACGACCTCGTCACCGAGCGTACCGTCCGCGCGCTGCAGTCGCACACGGTAGCCGGCCGTATCAGGCACGACGACGTCATCGCGCTCGTCGCCGTTGATGTCGCGTATGAAGTCGATGGGCATGATGCGGCCGGAGCGCTGCTGGCCGTATATCGTGCGAATGGCGATGAACTCGGCAAACTTGCCCGAATCGAGGTCGAAGCGAACGATGCGCCCGGGCTCGACGAAGTACAGCGAGTCCTGCCCGGCGATCCGGCCGACATCGTAAGCGATGAGGTGGTTGCCGGGCGCCAGGTCCAGCAACGGTTGCGCCGGGTCGTCGATGTCGAACACCGCCAGGTGCTGCTGGTGCGCGTCGTCGCGGCCGGCCAGAATAACGTGGCGCCCGCCGGCCACCAGGCTGGCGACCAGTGGCGATTGCTCGACGTGGAACCCGGCGTCGATGACGCGTTCGTCGAAAGCCAGGCCGTTGGCCAGCGCGCCTGTAGCGGCCAGTACGCCGGTTATTGCAACCAGGTGTCTCATGCGGAGGAATATAGCAGCAAGTAGTTACGGTTAATCAGGTGGTGAGACTCTTGCGCATCTTGGACCCGCAACGCC
>JASJBB010000114.1 GCA_030066735.1 Woeseiaceae bacterium
ATCCGGAGCGCCCGAACTCGCTGTTGATTGGTGGTGGCGTCGGCATTCCGCCCATGGTCTTTCTCGCCGAATCACTGCGTGATTCCAGCGCCCGGCCACTTGCCATCCTGGGATCTGAAATCCCGTTTCCGTTCGAACTGCAATCGTCGGCCATCGCGACGCCGTGGGCCGGGGACGACATCGTCAGCACGATGCCGTTACTCGAAGGCTGGGGGATACCCACGCGGCTGACCAGCCTCGCCGGCTACGAAGGCTGCTACCGGGGCTTCGTGACCGATCTCGCCGAACTGTGGCTGCAGGACCTCGACGAAAACGGGAAGAACAAGGTCGAGATCTTCACCTGCGGCCCGACGCCGATGCTCAAGGCCGTGGCCGCCATGGCCGAGCGCCACGGGGTTCCCTGCCAGGTATCGCTCGAGGAGTTCATGGCCTGTGCGGTCGGGGGCTGCGCGGGTTGCACGGTCGAGGTCACGACGCCTGACGGCCCCGCGATGAAACGCGTCTGCGTAGACGGTCCCGTCTTCGACGCATCGACAGTCGTGTGGAGCTAGCCGGTCGCCCGGGAAGTGCTCACCGGAAGTAAAGCGCAGCGCAGCGAGCGATGAAGGTGAGTACTTATCGGGCGGCCGGCTGACTACCCACCAAAGTTGATCTTGGCTTCGAGGTTCGACCGTGAATCGGCGTGCGACATCGCTTCCTCGAGCGTAATCCGCCCCGACTTGTAAAGCTCGAGCAGCGCGTCGTCGAAGGTCTGCATGCCCTGCTCGCCGCTGTCCTTGTGCGCGTCCTTGACCGCTGAAATGTCGCCCTTGAGCATCAGGTCCTTGATGTGCGGCGTGTTCAACATCAGTTCGACAGCGGCCACGAGCTTGCCCTGCCGCGAACGCACCAGGCGCTGCGACATGATCGCGCGCAGGTAGTGCGCGAGGTCCATGAAGACCTGGCCGTGCTGTTCCTGGGGGAACATGTTGATGATGCGATCGAGCGTTTCCGAAGCGTTGTTCGCGTGCAAGGTGCCGAGCACGAGGTGGCCCGTGCCCGCCATGTCCAGGGCAGCCTGCATCGATTCGCGATCGCGAATCTCGCCGATCTGGATGACGTCGGGCGCCGCACGCATCGCGCTCTTGAGGGCGCGCCCGTACGACTTGGTGTCCAGCCCTACCTCGCGCTGATTGACGATCGATTTCTTGTTGGGGTGCAGGAACTCGATCGGGTCCTCCACCGTGATGATGTGTGACGAAGTTTTCTCGTTGCGATGGTTGATCATCGCCGCCAGCGTGGTCGACTTGCCGCAACCCGTGGCGCCCACCATCAGGATCAGGCCGCGGCGCAGCATGACGAGATCCTTGAGCTGCCCGGGCATGTCCAGCTCGTCGAGCGTCGGCAGTTCCGAGGTGATGTAACGCAGCACCATCGCGACATTGCTGCGCTGATGGAACACGTTCACACGAAAACGGCCGAGACCCGGCTCCGAAATCGCAAAGTCGACCTCGAGTTCACGACTGAAATCCTCGAGCTGTTCCTCGTTCATGAGTTCGAGCGCCGCCTGCTTGACCATCTTCGGCGTCATCTCGAGCTTGTTGACGGGCATGATCTTGCCGTCGATCTTGATCTTGGCGGGCGAGAACGGTGCGAAGAACAGGTCGGACGCCTTCTTTTCTACCATTAATTTGAATAACGGCTTTACGTTCATTCTTTACTCGTCCGTGACGCTCAGAAAGTCTGAGCCGTATCCTCTTCCATGATGCGCAGGCTCTCCGACTGCTGGTCGGCAATCGCAGAGTCGCGCTTACTCTCGAGCTTGACGCGCAGTCGCAGCTCGTTCTTGGAGTCAGCGTTACGCATCGCTTCTTCGTACGAAATGATGCCCTGCTCGTAAAGATCGAACAGCGCCTGGTCGAAGGTCTGCATGCCGAGACGGGTCGACTTGGCCATGATCTCTTTGATCTGGCCGACCTCGCCTTTGAAAATGAGGTCCTGGATCAGCGGCGTGTTGAGCATGATCTCCATGGCCGCGATGCGGCCCACGCCACCTTCGCGCGGAATCAGGCGCTGCGAAATGAACGCCTTGGTATTCAGTGACAGGTCCATCAGCAATTGCTGGCGGCGCTCCTCGGGGAAGAAGTTGATGATGCGGTCGAGTGCCTGGTTGGCGCTGTTGGCGTGCAGCGTCGCCAGGCACAGGTGGCCCGTCTCGGCAAACTGGATGCCGTATTCCATCGTCGCACGATCGCGGATCTCGCCGATCAGGATGACGTCGGGCGCCTGGCGCAGCGTGTTTTTCAAAGCGGCGTGCCAGGTCTCGGTGTCCACACCCACCTCGCGCTGCGTGATGACGCAGCCCTTATGGGGATGGACATACTCGACCGGGTCCTCGATGGACACGATGTGGCCGCGGGAATTCTCGTTGCGATGGCCGATCATCGCCGCCAGCGTGGTCGACTTACCGGAGCCGGTGCCGCCGACGACGATACACAGGCCGCGCTTGTTCATGACGACGTCCTTGAGAATCGGCGGCAGATCGAGATCCTCGAGGGTCGGAATTTCGGTGGTAATCGTACGCAGCACGGCGCCGACCATGCCCTGCTGGATGAACGCGCTGACGCGGAAGCGGCCGATGCCCTGCGGCATGATGGCGAAGTTGCACTCCTTGGTGGCGTCAAACTCCTTGATCTGTTTGTCGTTCATGATGGCGCGGACCATGATCGCCGCCTGGTCGGCCGTCAGCGGGTTATCCGTCGCCTTGTGAATGGTGCCGTCAACCTTGATCGCGGGTGGGAAGCCGGCCGTGATGAACAGGTCGGAGCCTTCGCGCTCGACCATCTTGCGGAGCAGGTTTTGCGTCAGTCGTACTGCTTGTTCGCGTTCCATGGTGCCTCTCTTCCTCCGGGGCCTGGCGGGTCCCTAGAAGTTCTCCTTCTGAACCGCCCGGAAGCGGGCCTCTTCCTTGTTGATCAGTCCCTTGGCCATCAGGTCCGCCAGGTTCTGGTCGAGCGTGTGCATGCCCGCCGCCTGGCCTGTCTGGATGGCCGAGTACATTTGCGCGATCTTGCCTTCGCGAATCAGGTTCCGGATCGCGGGCGTGCCGATCATGATCTCGTGCGCCGCGATGCGTCCGCCGCCGATTTTCTTCAGCAGCGTCTGCGAGATGACGGCACGCAGCGACTCGGACAGCATCGCGCGGACCATTTCCTTCTCGGCGGCCGGGAACACGTCGACGACGCGGTCGATCGTCTTGGCCGCCGAACTCGTATGCAGAGTGCCGAAAACAAGGTGACCGGTCTCGGCCGCGGTCAGGGCCAGCCGAATGGTCTCGAGGTCACGCAGCTCGCCCACGAGGATGACGTCGGGGTCTTCACGCAGTGCCGAGCGCAGCGCCTCGTTAAAGCCGAGCGTGTCGCGATGGACTTCGCGCTGATTGACCAGCGACTTCTTGGATTCGTGCACGAATTCGATCGGATCCTCGATGGTCAGGATGTGATCGGGCTTGTTTTCGTTGATGTAGTCGACCATCGCAGCGAGGGTCGTACTTTTACCGGAGCCTGTAGGCCCGGTGACGAGCACGATTCCCCGGGGATGCATCGAGACGTCCTTGAAGATGGCCGGAGCGCCAAGGTCGTCGAGCGTCAGGATTTCGGAAGGAATCGTACGAAAGACGGCGGCCGAACCACGGTTCTGGTTGAACGCATTAACGCGGAATCGGGCCAGCTTCGGAATCTCGAACGAGAAGTCGGTCTCGAGGAATTCTTCGTAGTCCTTGCGCTGCTTGTCATTCATGATGTCGTAGACCATGCTGTTGACGTCTTTATGAGTCAGCGCAGGCATGTTGACCCGCTTGATGTCGCCATCAACGCGAATCATCGGGGGCACACCACCGGACAGGTGGAGGTCAGAGGCATTGTTCTTTACCGTGAACGACAACAATTGGGCAACGTCGACGGCCATATTTCTCCCTCGAAAAGAATTCGACCGGACTTACCATAACCCGGCCAGGAATTGGGCTTAGTATAGCGAAGCACCCGGAGCAAAACGTGATTAGAGTCACGGAAAACTTGCGAAAAATCCGCAATTTGCTGGCTGAAACTGCAGAGAATGCTGGGCGCAGCCGTGACAGCGTCAAATTGCTCGCTGTCAGCAAAAAGCAGCCCATTTCGGCCATTGTCGAGGCAGCCTCCGCCGGACAGAGGGATTTTGGCGAAAACCAGGTGCAAGAGGGTATCGACAAGATCACAGAAATCGCCGATCCCCGGATCACCTGGCACTTCATCGGGCACCTGCAAACCAACAAGACCCGGGCGGTCGCCGAGCACTTTGCCTGGGTGCACTCCGTCGACCGGCTGAAGACGGCGCGCCGCCTGTCGGACCAGCGGCCCGCAGAACTTGGCGACCTCAACGTCTGCATCCAGGTGAATGTCGACGAAGAGGCGAGCAAGTCAGGCGTGTCGTTCGGCGAAGCCCGCGAACTCGCCGCGGCGATTGTCGAGTTGCCGCGGCTCAGGCTGCGCGGCCTCATGTGCCTGCCCGCCGTCCGCAGCGACCACGAGGCTCAGCGCAGACCGTTTCGCCGGCTGCGCGAGCTTGGCGATGACCTGCGCGATGCCGGCATCCCTGTCGACACCCTGAGCATGGGCATGTCCGACGATTTCCGCGCGGCGATTGTCGAAGGCAGTACAATCGTGAGAATTGGCACGGCAGTCTTCGGACCGAGGTCCTGAAAACAATGAGTTCTTACAAAGTGGGTTTTATCGGCGGCGGCAACATGGCCCGGGCGCTGCTCGGGGGTCTCGTTTCCAGCGGCTATCCGCCCGGCTTGCTGCTGGTTGCCGACCCGGACGAGAAACGCCGCGCGATCCTCGAGCACGACCTGCCCGGTGTAACGATAACGGCCGACAACGACAGGGTGGCGACAGAGGCCGACTGCCTCGTCCTCGCGGTCAAGCCGCAGCTGATGCGCAGCGTGTGCGAAGGCCTTGCTACGGCTGTCCAGGCGTCGCGGCCGTTGATCATCTCGGTTGCCGCCGGTACGCACAGCCGCGACATCGACGACTGGCTCGGCGCCGAGTTGCCCGTGGTCCGCGTCATGCCCAACCAGCCGGCGCTGCTACTCGAAGGCGCGTCGGGCATGTATGCCAACGAACTTACGACGAACGAGCAGCGCGACCGCGCCACCGAGATCGTTTCCGCCGTCGGCAGCGTGGTCCATGTCCACGACGAGGACATGATCGATGCCGTGACGGCAATCTCGGGCACCGGCCCCGCCTACTTCTACCTGCTTATCGACATGCTGATTCAATCGGCCGAAGAATTCGGCATAGAACCACAGGCAGCGCACAAACTGGTCATGGACACGGCGAAGGGCTCGGCTGCGCTGGCGGCCGTCAGTGGCGAGACCATGGAGGCAATGATCGAGCATGTGCGGTCGCCTGGCGGAACGACAGCGGCAGCGTTCGAGGTATTCGATGCAGAGCAGGTCCGCCAGATTTTCGGCCGTGCGTTTACGGCCGCGCGCGACCGCTCCGTGGAGCTGGCTGAAGGGGGCCCGTCATGATCGCCGCACTGCGATTCATCATCGAGGCAGTCACCAACGTAATCCTGCTGTTTATCCTGTTGCGATTCTGGATGCAGTGGTTCCGCGTCGATTTTCGCAACCCGCTTTCCCAGGCCATCCTCAGGTTCACCGCACCGCTGGTCATTCCGTTGCGACGCGTGCTGCCGGCAATCCGGCAGTTCGATACGGCGACGTTTGCCGCGGCATTTGCGGTGCAGTTCGTCTCCCTGATGATTGTCATGTCCCTGCGCGGTTTCGGTTGGACCGACGTGACCGGCATCTGGACCTTCCTGCTGCTCGTCACTTTGTTACGGCTCGCAATTCTGTCGTGCACGATGTTCCTGTTCATCATCTTTATCAGCATCGTGATCCGGCTGATCGCGCCTTACAGTCCGCATCCTGTCGCGACCCTGTTGCACAGCCTCGCGGACCCGATCCTGCGGCCTTTCCGCGGCCTGATCCCGCCCGTCGGCAATTTCGATCTTTCGCCGATGATCCCGATAATCCTGCTGGGCGCGTTGCGCGTGCTGCTCTTCAGCTGGATGCCGGCCGCTGCCTGATTGTCGCGGCCTGGTCGCGAAATGGTTTATAGTGATCGCCTCGGGGAGGGACAAGCATCATGATAATCAGAAGAACCTTGATCGCCCTGTCATTGCTCGGGCTCGTCGCCGCGTGCGGCGGGCCGAACGAAACCGCCGAAGTACCGGAGGCGGAGCCGGCAGGCGCCAGCAGCGCGGAAATCGGCGATCACGTCGTTCATTTCAGCGCGCTAACCACCGACCAGCTGCCACCGGAGGTCGCCAGGGCCTACAACATCGTACGCAGCCCGAATCGGGCCATGCTGAATGTCTCGGTGCTCAGGGCGGCCGACAACAAGCCCGTGGAAGCAAGCGTGGCGGTCAAGACCGTTAACCTGACCGGGCAGCTGAAAAACGTGACGATGCGCCAGATCACCGAGCAGGAAGCGATCTACTACATCGGCGAGACGCCGGTCGCCAATCGGGAAACGCTGATATTCGATATCAGCGTCATGCCGGACGGCGTCAACACGCCATCGGAAGTACGCTTCAAAAGGCAGTTCTACACCGATTGATTCATTGACGATTTAATCGACCCGAACGGGTGCTGACGCACGCGTTCGGGTTGTGCTATCGTCGCGCTGCACTCGACGGGCACTGCCCGTTTTTTTGGGCGCGGGCGCTGCCCGCATTCGTTTTATCAGGAGTTAATTTTTCATGGCAACGAACACCAAGAAGCCACCCACCAAGTCGGAAATTTACGCAAAGATCGTTGAGGACACCGGATTGACGCGCAAGGACGTCGCCGCGGTTTTCGATTCACTGAATGGCCAGATCAAGAAGAATCTTGGCGGGCGTGGCGGCCCGGGCCTGTTCACGGTACCGGGGCTGCTCAAGATGCGTGTCGTGAAAAAGAAAGCCACGAAAGCCCGCAAGGGCGTCAACCCGTTCACGGGTGAGGAGATGATGTTCAAGGCCAAGCCCGCGAGCAAAGTCGTCAAGGTCTCGCCCCTGAAGGGCCTCAAAGACATGGTCTAATCGAGTTCGACGAACTCCATTACAGCCTCGCGCAGTTCATGTAACCGGCCGTGAAAGAAATGCTCGGCCCCGGTCATGATCAGTAATTCAGGGCCGGGCGCGAGGCTGTCTACCCACTCCACCGTTTCATCAACCTCGACGAGTTCGTCCTCGTCGCCCTGGACGATCAACCAGGGACAATCGGGCTGGCCTTCCAGTTTGCCGGCAAACCGGTAGATGGCCGGCGCCACCGAAATCAATCCGGCAACCGGCTGTTCGACAGCAGCCCTGACGGCGATCGCCGCACCGAACGAAAACCCGGCGAGCCACAATGGCACATCCGGCTGCTGGTCCTGGATCCATGCCATGGCGGCCAGCGCGTCATCGAGTTCGCCAACGCCCTCGTCGTACTCGCCTTCACTGTCCTCGGTGCCGCGAAAGTTGAACCGCAGTACGGCAAACCCGGAACGGACGAACGCGCGCGCCAGCGTGTGCGCCACCTTGTTGTGCATCGTGCCGCCGTGCTGCGGGTGCGGGTGACAAACGACCGCAGCGCCGAGAATCTCGCCATCGCTCGGAAATTCGAATATTGACTCGAGCTGCCCGGCCGGGCCCGGGATGTAAAGCCGCTGTGTGGTGGGAATCCCGTTCACGTTTCAGACCAATAGGGTTGACTTAAGTGGATGTTATTGCTGTAAAATTTTTGCATGAGCGAGAGAATTGATCTCGAAGCACGCTATTGTGCACAGAATTATCACCCGCTGCCCGTCGTTTTGACGCGTGCAGAAGGCGCCTCGGTCTGGGACGAAAACGGCAAAAAGTACCTGGACATGATGAGCGCCTATTCGGCAGTAAGCCACGGCCACGGCCACGACCGCCTGGTCGAACTGGTCAGGGAGCAGGTCGGGCGCCTCAATATCGTCTCCCGCGCCTTCTACACGGACAAGCTGGGTCCATTCCTTGAAAAGGCCTGCACGCTGACGGGCCAGGACATGGCGCTGCCCATGAATACCGGTGCGGAAGCGGTCGAAACCGCGATCAAGGCTGCGCGCAAGTGGGCCTATACGGTTAAAGGGGTCGCCAGCGACAACGCCGAGATCATCGCCTGCCGGGGCAATTTCCATGGCCGCACCACCACGGTCGTCGCGATGTCCGACGAGCCGCAGTACAAGGAGGGATTCGGCCCGTTCCCACCGGGTTTCAGACTGGTCGACTATGGCGACATCGGCGCGCTGGAGGCAGCCATTACCGGCAACACGGCAGCCTTCCTGGTCGAGCCGATCCAGGGCGAAGGCGGCATCGTCGTGCCGCCCGCTGGCTATCTCAAGGCGGCGGCCGAGCTGTGCCGCGAGCGCAATGTGCTGTTCATCGCGGACGAGATCCAGACGGGGCTGGGTCGAACCGGCAGGATGCTCGCCTGCGAGCACGAAGACGTGCATCCTGACGGCCTGATCCTCGGCAAGGCCCTCGGCGGCGGCATTCTGCCGGTGTCGATGTTCCTTGCCAGGCGCGAAGTCATGAACGTGTTTCGTCCCGGCGATCACGGCAGCACGTTCGGCGGCAACCCGCTGGCGGCGGCGGTCGGTCTGGAAGCACTGACCATTCTCGTCGACGACGAACTGCCGCAGCGAAGCGCCACGATGGGTGATTACCTCATGGACCAGTTGCGCGCCATCGACTCACCACTGATTAGCGAAATCCGCGGCCGCGGTCTTTTTATCGGCGTCGAGATCGATCCGGCGCTGTGCAGTGCGCGGCAGGTCTGCGAGATGCTCATGCAGCGGGGCCTGCTCAGCAAGGAAACGCACGAGACGGTCGTAAGGCTCGCGCCACCGCTTATCATCAGCCAGGACGAGATCGACTGGGCGGTCACCCAGATCCGGGAAGTACTCGCCGAAATCGACGAGACTCGTCTCGCTTCATAGGGCCCATCGACATGCCGGAGATCACTGTTACCCACATCGCGATTGTCATCGGCACACTCATCGCCGGCATCATCGTCGGCTGGTTCGCACGTGGCAACCGGGCTGCCAGCGAAAAGATGGCCATCAACGAAGGCTGGCAGGAGCAGCTCGAGGCGCAGCGTGGCGAACACGGGCGCCTGCTCGATCAGAACAAGAGCCTGATGGAGCAGAACAGCCAGTACCAGGCCTCGAACAAGGACGCCAAGATGCGCGCGAGTGAATTGTCCGACGCGCTCAAAGAGGCGTTCGAACGGCGTGATGCGCTGCAGCGCCAGCTCAAGGACATCCGCGGCAATCTCGAGACGGCCGTATCCGAACGCGACCAGTTGCGCGAACAGACGACGCAGCAAGACCTGGAAAAGGAAGTCGCCGAACGCGACGCGCGAATCGACAAGCTATCGGTCGAGCTCAAGAACTGGCAGGACCGGCTGCCACCACTGATCGAACGCTACCAGCAGCGGAATGCAGAGGCCGAAGAGCTCGAGCAACAGCTGGCCGCCGCACACGAGCGCATCGAGGCGCTGGAGCAGATGGTCGGCTCAGAGCAGACGCGCGTCGAGCCCGTTGACCCGGATGCGCTCGGCGACACCATGGATGCCTCCAACGATCCGATCGAGGAAGAACAACAGGACGAGATCGCCCACAACGATCATGACATCGAAGACCAGCCGGGCCGCGACGACCTCCAGTTGATCAAAGGCGTTGGCCCGGCCATCGAAAAGACCCTGAACGAGATGGGCATCAGCCGCTTCGACCAGATCGCGCAGATGAGCGAGTACGACATCGACCGTGTCGCACACCGTCTCAAGGGGTTTCGCAGCCGCATCTACCGCGAGGACTGGATAGGCCAGGCCCGTGACCTTCACGACCAGAAGGTAAACAGCCGGTAGTACCGCGTCGATGCGGTTCAGGTTCTCAATTCTCGCCCTCGTCGCCGGTATCCTGCTGTCGGTCAATATTCACCGCGGCAGCCTGCCTGGCGACTCGGCGCCGGCACCCGTTCCGCCGCTTGCCGCCCCGCAGTTTACGATCAGCTTCGGTCCGCAGCGGCTTTCGATCGCGGGAACCAGCGCGTCATCCATCCACGAGGCCGAGCTGCGGCGCCTGGTGAGTGAGCAGTTCGGAGATACCGAACTGCGCGCGGATTTCCGGCCCGGCGTGGTTATCGGCAAGGATTGGGAAGCAACGAGCAGCGGGTTGCTCCATGCCGTCGCGTCGATGGCCTCGGCCGAGGCGCGGATGACGGCGGAC
>JASJBB010000115.1 GCA_030066735.1 Woeseiaceae bacterium
CCGCACGTTCTCCGAGCAGCGCTTCAGCCCGCTGGACCAGGTCAACACCGCGAACGTCGCCGACCTCGAGCTGGCCTGGTACGTGGATCTCGACACAAATCGCGGCCAGCAGGCGACACCGATCGTCGTCGACGGCGTGCTGTACTCGACCAGCGCATGGAGCAAGGTCCAGGCCGTGGACGCAAAGACCGGCCAGCTGCTGTGGCAATACGACCCTCAGGTCCCGGGAATCTGGGACGTGCGGGCCTGCTGCGGCGTGCAAAACCGCGGGACGGCGGTCTGGCAAGGCCGCGTCATCAGCGCGACCCTCGACGGCCGCCTGCTCGCGCTTGACGCCGGGACCGGCGAGCTCGACTGGGAAGTCCTCACGACCGACCAGGCGCAGAGCTATACGATTACGGGCGCCCCGCGCATCATCGGCGACAAGGTCATCATCGGCAACGGCGGCGCGGAGTACGGCGTACGCGGATACGTGACGGCCTACGATCTGGCAACCGGCGAGCAAGCGTGGCGCTTCTACACGGTACCGGGCAACCCGGCCGACGGCTTCGAGGACGATACCCAGGCCATGGCGGCCGAGACCTGGACCGGAGAGTGGTGGGCCCAGGGCGGCGGCGGCACGGCCTGGGACTCGTTTGCCTACGATCCGGACCTTGGTCTGGTGTACGTGGGTACCGGTAACGGCTCGCCCTGGCCGCGGTCGATTCGCAGCCCCGGCGGCGGTGACAACCTGTTCCTGTCCTCGATCGTCGCGCTTGACGCCGACACCGGTGAGTATCGCTGGCACTACCAGACGACGCCGGGTGATACCTGGGACTTCACGGCAACGCAGCACATGATCCTGGCTGACCTCGAGATCGAGGGCGACACCCGCAAAGTGCTGATGCAGGCGCCAAAGAACGGCTTCTTTTTCGTGCTCGACCGCGTTTCAGGAGAGCTGATCTCGGCCGAGAACTTCGTGCCTGTCAATTGGGCGACCCATGTCGACATGGCTACGGGTAGACCCGTCGAGGCGATCGATGCGCGTTACGACGAAACGCTGGCCGCCAAGAAGATCACGCCCGGGCCCGCCGGCTCGCACAACTGGCACCCGATGTCCTATAGCCCCGAAACCGGCCTGGTCTACATACCGGCGCGGCAGGCTCCGCTCATCTACAATCGCGACGAAGCATTCGAGCCGCGGCCTATTGGCGCAAACCTCGGCGTAAACACCTGGGATCCGCCCGGCGAAATCATCGACCTGCCCGAAGAGTTCATGCCCGAGTTCCAGGGCATGCTGCTGGCCTGGGATCCCGTCGAGCAGAAGGAGGTCTGGCGAGCGAGCCAATCGCTGTTCGAGAACGGCGGCGTGCTGTCAACGGCCGGCAACCTGGTATTTCACGGCACGGCGGACGACCAGCTGATAGCGTTCAACGCGCAGACCGGGGAGCCGCTGTGGTCGGCCGACACGCAGACGGGCGTACTCGCTCCTCCGATTACCTACTCGATCGACGGCGAACAGTACATTGCCGTCGTCGCGGGCTGGGGCGGGGTCTACGCGAACCTCCTGGGCGCCGTACTCAATCACGACGGCCAGCGCAGGAATATCAGCCGCATTCTCGCTTTCAAGCTCAACGGGGACGCGGAGCTGCCGCCGAGGCCGGCCATGCCGGAAGCTCCCGAGCCACCTGCAATCTTCGGCGGCGAAGAGCAGATCGCGGCTGGCAGCAGTCTTTACGGGAAGAGCTGCGCCATCTGCCACGGCGTCGCGGCCATCTCCGGCGGTGTCCTGCCGGACCTGCGGCGTTCGCCCATGATCAGCAGCGCCGAGGCATTCCACAGCGTCGTCATTGACGGCGCGATGGTAGACCGCGGAATGGCGGGCTGGAGCGAAGTGCTGTCGGACGACGACGCCGAGGCGATCCGGGCGTTCGTCGTCTTCATGGCCAACCAGTAGCCGGTTGCAACGGGCTTTTCGTCACTGCGTCGGCTGGAACCTCGCCGGCTCTTGTTTCGCCATGTGCTCGTACGTTTCCCAGCGCATCTTGATGAGTTCCTGTGCGCTGCGCAGCAGGCTTTCGGCTTCTTCCGGATGCGTCTGCTTGAGCACCCGGTAGCGGTTCTCGTTGTAGATGTAATCCTCGAGAGGTACCGACGGCCGCGGCGAGTCGAGCACGAACGGCTTCTTGCCCGCATCCCGCAACGCCGGGTTGTAGCGCATCAGCGGCCAGTAACCGGTCTTGGCCGCAAGCTGTTGCTGCGTCATGCCCTTCTGCATGTCGATGCCATGCGCGATGCAATGGCTGTAGGCGAGTATCAGGGACGGCCCGGCATATTCCTCGGCCTCGCGCAGCGCCAGCAGCGTCTGCTGCGGGTTGGCGCCCATCGCCACCTGCGCCACGTAGACGTTGCCGTACGAGATCGCCTGCAGCGCCAGGTCTTTCTTGCCGATGCGCTTGCCGGCCGATGCAAACCGGGCCGACGCGCCAAGCGGCGTCGCTTTCGACATTTGCCCGCCCGTGTTCGAGTACACCTCGGTGTCGAGCACGAGCACGTTGACGTTGCGCCCGCTCGCGAGCACGTGATCGAGTCCGCCCGAGCCGATGTCATAAGCCCAGCCGTCGCCGCCGACCAGCCAGACGCTGCGGCGTACGAGGTGGTCAACGATCGACACCAGGGCCGCGGCATCCTCGTCGCTGGTCGTTTTGACCATGTCCAGCAGCTGCTGCTTGAGATCGCGCACGCGGGCGCGCTGGGCGCGAATCTCGGAGCCCAGGCGCTGACTGCCGTTCACGAGCTGGTCGGCAAACTTCTCGCCAATCTTCGGCGCCAGCTTCTCGACCATCCCTTTCGCGATCTCCATGTGGTGGTCCGCCGCGATGCGCATGCCCAGGCCGAACTCGGCATTGTCCTCGAACAGCGAGTTCGACCACGCCGGTCCATTGCCTTCGTTGTTTCGGGCCCACGGCGTCGTCGGCAGGTTGCCGCCATAGATGGACGAGCACCCCGTCGCATTCGCGACCAGCAGGCGCGGACCGAACAGCTGCGACAGCAGCCTGACGTACGGCGTCTCGCCGCAGCCCGCGCAGGCGCCCGAGAACTCGAACAATGGCTGCAGGAACTGCGCGCCGCGCACCGATGAGAAGTCGACCTTGGCGCGATCGTTGTAGGCAAGGCCTTCGAAGAAGCGCAGGTTTTCGTGCGTCTGCTTCATCAGGGGCGCCTTGTCCGTCATGTTGATCGCGCGCACGCCCTCCTCGTCGGGGCTGCTCACGGGGCAAGCCTCGACGCACAGGCCGCAACCCGTGCAATCCTCGGCGTAGACCTGCAACGTGTACCGCGTCTCCGGGAAGCCGCGCGCGGTAATCGGCGCCGACGGGAACGCTTCGGGCGCGTGATCGAGCACGGCTTCGTGAAAGAACTTGGCCCGAATCACGCTGTGCGGGCAGACGAAACTGCAATTGCCGCACTGGATGCAGAGATCCTCGCGCCAGGCCGGCACGGAGTCCGAGACGTTGCTCTTTTCCCACTGCGTCGTGCCGCTCGGGTAAGTGCCGTCCACGGGCAGTTTACTGACCGGCAGATCGTCACCATGCCCGGCCATCATCGGCGCCGTTACTTCACGCACGAATTTCGGTGCATGTCTCGGCACGAACTCGTCCATCGGCAGGCTGCCGATACGGTCGGCCGGCACCTCGACCTCGTGCAGGTGGTCGAGCGCGGCATCGACAGCCGCAAAGTTCTTGTCGATGACGGCCTGACCCTTGGACTTGTAGGTTTTCTCGATGGCTTTCTTGATCTGGCCGATCGCCTCGTCACGGGGCAGCACGCCCGACAACGCGAAAAAGCAGGCCTGCATGACCGTGTTGATGCGCCGGCCCATGCCGGCTTCGCGCGCAACCTTGCTGGCGTCTATTACGTGCAGGTGGATGCCGCGGTCGACGATCGTTTGCTGCACGGCCTGCGGCAGCCTGTCCCAGACCTCATCCGGCGGATACGGGCTGTTGAGCAGGAAGACCGCCCCTTCCGATGCGTGCCGCAGTACTTCGATCTTTTGTACGAGGTCGAACTTGTGGACCGCGATGAAGTTGGCTGACTGGATCAGGTACGGCTGGTGAATCTCGTCCGGCCCGAAGCGCAAGTGCGACACGGTGCGAGAACCCGATTTCTTGGAGTCATAGACGAAATAGCCCTGGCAATAGAGATCGGTATTCTCGCCGATGATCTTAATGCTGTTCTTGTTGGCGCCCACCGTGCCGTCGGCCCCGAGACCGAAGAACAGTGCCCGGGTGACCTCCTCGCCCTCGATCTGGAAGCTCTCGTCGTAATCGAGGCTCAGGTGCGTCACGTCATCGTGGATTCCGATCGTGAACGGGCGCTTCGGATGCGGCTTGGTCAGCTCTTTGTAAACCGCCTTCACCATCGCCGGCGTGAATTCCTTGGACGACAGGCCGTATCGGCCGCCGATGATCCGTGGAATCGACTCGCGCAGGCCGTCCGCCACGGCTTCGGCCATCGCCGTGACGACGTCCTGGTACAGCGGCTCGCCATTGGCGCCGATTTCCTTGGTCCTGTCGAGAACGGCAATGGACTTGACGGACTTCGGCAACACCTCGAGCAGATGCTCGACCGAGAACGGCCGGTACAGGCGCACATTGACCATGCCGAGACCCGATTCCGGCAACGCATCGATCGTTTGCATAACGGTGTCCGCGCCGGATCCCATCAGGACGATGACGCGCTCGGCGTTCGGGTCGCCGTAATAGTCGAACAGGTTGTAGCGGCGGCCCGTGATCTCGTAGAAGCGGTCCATCGTCTTCTGCACGATGCCCGGCGTGGCGTTGTAGTAGGAGTTGGCGCTCTCGCGACCCTGGAAGTAGACATCCGGGTTCTGCGCCGTGCCGCGGATGAACGGGTTGTCGGGGTTCAGGGCCCGGTGACGATGCTCGTAGACGAGCTCGTTGTCGATCATCTGCCGTATCTCATCCTCGGACAGCTCGTAAATCTTGCTGACCTCGTGCGAGGTCCGGAAGCCGTCAAAGAAATGGATGAACGGCACGCGCGCCTCCAGCGTGGCCGCGTGGCTGATCAGCGCCAGGTCCTGGGCCGCTTGCACCGACGACGCCGCCAGCAGGCCGAAACCGGTCGTGCGCGCCGCCATGACGTCCTGGTGGTCGCCGAAGATCGATAGCGCCTGCGCGGCGAGCGAGCGTGCCGCCACGTGGAAGACGGCCGACGTCAGTTCGCCGGCGATCTTGTACATGTTCGGCAACATCAGCATCAGGCCCTGCGACGCCGTGAACGTCGTCGTCAACGCGCCGGTTTGCAGCGCGCCGTGCGCTGTACCGGCCGCTCCGCCCTCGCTCTGCATCTCGATGATGTCGGGCACCTGGCCCCAGATGTTGGTCTTGCCGGCGGCGGCCCAGACGTCGGCCGATTCCGCCATCGGCGAGGACGGCGTGATCGGGTAGATCGAGCAGATTTCGCTGACTGCATACGCGACACGCGCGACAGCCTCGTTAGCGTCGAAGGTTCTTTGCTTGCTCATGGTTACGCCTGTAAAGCCTCAGGTTCGTCGAACATCTCGATGGCATGGCAGGGGCACTGCTCGTAGCAGACCGCACAACCCGTGCAGAGATCGTAGTTAATCTTGTAGCGCTTGCCCGGCCCGAGCTTGATGATCGCGCCCTCGGGGCAGGCGCCGAAGCAGCCGTCGCACTCGAAGCAGTTGCCACAGGACAGGCAACGCCGGGCTTCGAACAGCGCGTCGGACTCGGTCAGGTTCTTCATGATCTCGTCGAAGCCGGTCTGCCGGTCGACGATCGGCAGGCGTTCCTGCTCCACTTTCGGCGCGTGAGTGCGGAACCACAGGTGCAGTTTCTCGTGGCCGATGACCGGGTGGCGCGGCGCACGCGTGTACTTGTCGCCCTTCAGGTAAGCGTCGATGTGGCGGGCGGCATGCTTGCCGTGGCCCACCGCAATCGTCACCGAGCGATCGCTCGGGACCATGTCGCCACCTGCGAAGATGCCTTCATGGCCCGTCATCATGTTGTCGTCGACGATCACGGTGTGATCCCACTCGAACTCGATGCCCGGGACTTTCTCGAGGAACCCGGTGTCGGTGTCCTGGCCGACGGCCAGGATCAGCGAGTCGGCCTCCAGCTCCTCGATCTTGCCCGTTGCCTGCGGCCGGTTGTTCTCGTCGAGCTCCATGACCTCGACCTTGAAGGTGCTGCGATCGATTTCCTTGATCGTGCGCAGCCACTTGATCTTGACGCCTTCCTCCAGCGCCTCGTCAGCCTCGAAATCGTGCGCCGGCATCGAACTGCGATCGCGGCGGTAGATGATCATCGCCTCGTCCACGCCCATGCGCTTGGCCGTGCGCGCAGCATCCATCGCCGTGTTGCCGCCACCATAGATCGCGACTCGGCGCCCGAGCTTGGGCGCTTCGCCTTCCTTGGTGCTGCTCAGGAAGCTAACGGCGTCGAGAATCTTGCCCGCTTCGCGCGTCGGGATGTCGATCTTCTTGCTGATATGCGCGCCAACGGCCGTGAAGACGGCATCGAAACTGCCCTCTTCTTTTTCCTTGAGCACGTCTTCGACGCGATGATCGAGCGTGATCTTGACGCCCAGCGCCTCGATGCGGTCGATCTCGGCCTGCAGTTCGTCGCGCGGCATGCGGTAGGCCGGGATGCCGAAATGAATCATGCCGCCGGCGACGGGGCCGGCCTCACGAATCTCGACCTCGTGGCCCATCAGCGTCAGGTGATAGGCCGCTGACAGCCCGCTGGGGCCAGCCCCGATGATCAGGATTTTCTTGCCGGTCTTCTTTTCCGGCGCGCGCAACTGCCACCCTTTCTCGATCGCCAGGTCGCCGAGGAAGCGCTCGACCGCGTGAATACTGACGGCGCTGTCGGTGATGGCGCGATTACAGACGCTCTCGCAGGGGTGGTAGCACACCCTGCCGTGAATCGCCGGCATCGGGTTGTTGCGCACGAGTTCGCGCCACGCGCCCTCGTAGTCGCCCGATTGGGCCAGCGCGAGCCAGGCCTGGATGTTCTCACCGGCCGGGCAGGCGTCGTTGCAGGGTGGCAGGAAGTCGACGTACTCGGGACGTCGCGTACGCATCGCCCCGGTACCCCGGTCGTGGCGCGTCAGGTCGGCGCGCTTTGTCAGGTCTTTGGTAGTCATGGTCGAGACAGAGTCTAAGGACCGGGAACCGCGTTAATATCAGGGCATCTACTAATATTATTAGCGGCATTTATGACAGGAGGTCTGCGCATGCGCGTGGCAATTTTCGGCGCAACCGGTTTCGTCGGTAACTACCTTGTCCGAGCGTTACTCGACAAAGGCGATGAGCTTTCGGTTCTGGTCCGCCCCGGCAGCGAACCAAAACTCGCCCAGGCAGATCGTTGCCGGGTGACGCAGGGTGACATCGGCTCGACGGCAGCGATTCGATCGGTGCTCGACGGATGCGATGCCGTCATTTACAACATCGGGCTTCTCAAGGAATTCCCGCGACGCGGCATCACCTTCGATGAGGCGCATTTCACCGGCGTGAAACGGGTCATCGAGGCGGCGCAGTCGATCGGCGTAAAGCGATTCGTGCTGATGAGCGCCAACGGCGTCAAGCAACCGGGCACGCCGTACCAGGAAACCAAGTTTCGCGCCGAGCAGATGCTGCGGGGCACCGATCTCGACTGGACGATCTTCCAGCCGTCGGTCATTTTCGGCGACTCCGGCGGTACGCAGGAGTTTTCTCACCAGTTGTATTCGGAACTCGTCAAGCCGCCGGTGCCTGCAGTTGCATTCCCCGGCGTGGAAATGTCGCCGGTTTTTATAGACGACGTAGTCGATGCATTCGTCAACGCTCTCACCGACCCTGCAGCCGTTGGTCAGACCTATGCGTTGGGCGGCCCGGAGATCCTGAGCTGGAAACAAATGGTCGAGCGTGTCGCGACGGCTGCCGGTCGTGACAAGTGGTTCGTGACGATGCCGCTCGCCCTGATGAAGACCGGCGCCACGTTCTTCGACTGGCTGCCGTTTTTTCCCGCGACCCGCGATCAGCTCACGATGCTCGAAGAAGGCAACACGGCCGACCCGTCTGTCGTTGAGTCGCTGATCGGTCGCCCGGCCGCGGCGTTCGACGGAGAAAACCTGGCCTATTTGCAGGCACCGAGCGCATCTTGAGGCTATTGCCCACAATACTTTTTACATAATTCGCGACGGAGTCGACGTTCGAACTTTTGAACCAGTTCGACGTTTTTGTTAACCGCGTGATTCACACTTGGACGATGGCCAAACGTCCCGGCAAACAGCGCGGTTTCACGCTCATCGAACTGATGATCGTCGTGGCGATCATCGGCATCCTGGCGGCCGCTGCCGTTCCGATGTACCTGGATTACGCGGTTCGCGCCCAGGTCTCCGACGGCCTGCGCCTGGCCAGCGGCGCCAAGAGCGCCGTCACCGAGTATTTCCAGGAACGCGGCAGCATGCCCGGCAGCAATACCCAGGCCGGCATGGCGGGAGCCTCCAATATCCAGGGCAAATACGTTGAAAGCGTGGCGGTCGGCGCCGGAGATGGCGTCATCACGGTGACGTTCGGCAATGACGCCAACCAGGTCATCAGCGGCGAATCCGTCACGTTGACGGCCGATACCAGCGAGCCGGGCAGCGTGCAGTGGGTCTGCGACAGCGGCGGCGTCATCGAGGACAAGCACCTCCCCTCCGCCTGCCGCTAGCGCCCTCCGCGCTTACGGCTCTTCGGGTTCTTCTTTCGGAATAACGGTTGCCTGCCAGGCAACCACGCGCCATTCACCTTCGCGCTTCACGAACGTCCCGGTGTTGAAGTAATAGTCCACGGGGCCGTCATTGGGCGGCGTGGCGACGAGCCTGAATGCCACAACGGCCGTATCGCCGAACCATTTGAGCTGCACCTCGTCGGCGCTATACACCGGCCCCGGCAAATCCTCCGCCCCTGGCGGCGCCTCGTCGAACGATGCGAGGATGGCCGCCTTCGTCGTGCGCGTGCCGCGCGAGGACGTGTAAACGAGATCCTCGGCCCAGAAGCGCTCATGGGCTGACCTCGCACCGGCGCTGGCCAGGAAATCATCGAGCAGTCCGAGTATCTCGTCGGCATCGCCCGCCTGGGCGCCGCCGGCCAGAAACACGAACGCGAGCATTGCATAGTGCACCAGTCGCTTCATGGAGTCCCCCTTTTGCAGTGCCCGGCTAGTCTAGCAGTTCGAGCGTATCGGCGGCGATGCGGCCATCGGGCGACAGGACGTACCTCTCAAACTGCCAACCAATGCAGAAACTGCCCGTTTCGTCTGGGTTTTCTGTGACCTTGATCTCGTCCGGCATCACCCTGCGCTTCGTATGATCACTGAGCAGCTTGGCGATACTCGGTTTTTCAGCGGCATATACGATATCCATGGCTTTCTCCTCATGGCATTCCTTTGTCACTCGCAGCCAGAGTAGAGCCGCGCCGCTTAACGTCGACTGAAATTTTTGTGAACGGGCGCTGAATTGGCGACACGACCGAACAACATCCTGATCGTTACCAGCTTCATCTGGCTGCTGGTCTCGTTCTGGAACCGCAACGACCTGCCGGGGCGGATCGACTACGTGCCGGAGATCCTGGCCGAGCCCGAACAGACCGCTACCAGCGAGCGGCCGTTCTACGCCACGGTCAATGACGTGCAGTACCTCGTCGAGCCCGAGTATGCCTATGACCTGACCGGCATGGTCGTGTCCTATCGCCGCCACGAGGGCAACAGCCGCATGCACATGCTGGCGAACGACCACATCAACATGATGGACGTCTGCGTCGTCTGGGGCGACAACACCGGGAGCGACCTGTACGCGATCGATTTCTGGAACGGCATCTTCACCTGCAACGTGTTCACCCGCGACCGGGAAGCCTGGGACTCGTTCGACATGGACCAGCTGTCGAACAACCACCTGATCTCGGACGATGACTTCATCCGCAAGCAGGTCGGCAAGATCCGGGTCGGCGACCAGATCCGGTTCCGCGGCTACCTGGCGTCCTACTCCAATGACATGGGCGGCCGGCGCGGCACCAGCACCACCCGCACCGATACGGGCGACGGCGCCTGCGAAACCGTGTACGTCGAATATTTCAGGATCGTCGAGCCCGCAACCAGCCTGTGGCGGATCTCGATGTGGACGTCATTGGTGCTGCTGCTGACCGGCCTGGTCATTCATTTCCGCAGGCCTTACAAGCCCTACTAGAGCGATGGCGCCTTCGTGCG
>JASJBB010000116.1 GCA_030066735.1 Woeseiaceae bacterium
TCCGTGCTCGTCGCACGCATGGACATCCGCGGCGACATCAACGCGATGCCGCCGCTGGGATCGACGGTCGTCGATGAGTTTGGCGTCACGCTGGTGACCGACTGGATCAACGGCCTGGCCGACTGCAACTAACCGAAAACGGCGTTCTGTGACGCCAATCAAGGGATTCGTGGGCTCAAACGCCCATAATGACTGCGATTGGAGGATTCATGAAACGACTGACCGTCACAGTTCTGCTGCTCTGCGGATTCGCGCTGAACGCCAATGCCGACATCTGGAAATGGGTCGACGCAAACGGCAAGACGCACTTCGTGGATACGATGACCCCGATCTACACCTGGATCGACGAGTCCGGCAAAGTGCACTACAGCGACACCCCCGAGCACGAGGACGCGGTGTCGGTGGAGCTCGTCTGGGTGGCAACCGGCTCGCTGCCGGATGCTGATAACGGGGCCGGTGAAGAAGCAGATTCGGGCGGCTACGCCTATGCCGGCGAGACGGCCGAAGATCGCGCCAGGAGAGAGCAGGCCGAAGCCTATTACTGCGAGCGCGCGACCCAGGTCTACGAATCCTACGTCAATGCGCCGCAGCTCTATCGCACTAACGAAGCCGGTGAGCGCGAGTACCTGAGCAAGCAGGAAGGCGAGGCCATCATCGCCGAGACCAAGGCGAAGAAAGAAAAGTACTGTCAGTAGCCGCCGGCCTCAGAAACTCTTCTTCGATTCAACCACGAACTGCACGCTGTCGATCGAGTCGTCCCCGTCCAGTGGAAACGCCACGTCGACATGAATGATGCTGCGCGTGCCGGTTCGCGTCGGCGCCAGCCGCAGCCCGAAGCCGACGTCGCTCAGCCATCCGAGGTTTTCGCCACCCAACGGGTCGTCGCCCCAGACGCGGCCTGCGTCAGCAAAGATTGCGCCGCCGACCCGCACCAGCCGGAACGGGTACCAGTCCCAGAAGTAGCGCTGCTCGACGGTCAACAGGATCTTTGAATCGCCGGACTGGTAGCGCAGCGGGTAGCCGCGCAGTCCGGTATCGCCGCCGAGTTCCACCGGGTTGTCGAGGTCGAGGTCGTGACCCCAGGTGCCCGATACGGTCGCGAAGAACGTGCGCTTCTCCGACTGCTGCTTGTAATAGCGGGCGCTGAGATTGAGCAGGGAATTCACGGCATCGCCGCGTTCTACGCGACCGCTGGCGTCCGCCTTCAGCAGGACTGCTTCCTTTGACAGGTCGCCGATAGAGTCGCTCGCCGACAGCCAATACAGCGCGGCGTCGCGGTCTGCGCCAAAACTCTCGTCCGACCAGCCGAGCGTTGCGGCAAACCGGCGGCCGGTCAGGAAGTCCTCTGTGCGCTTGATCTGGTCGCGGTTCTGCGCAGTCTCGAAACGGTCCTGAAAAATCTCGACGCTGAAGTATGGGTAGGCAAGCGCGCGATCGGCCGGCAACACCTGGGGCAGTTCAGGGTCAGGCACCTCCGAGAACTCGTGGCGGTCGTAGGCAAAGCCGGCCGTGTAGCGCCGTACCCAGCCGCGCTGTAACCCGGCCGACCAACCCGCAAAAGCCGAATAGAAATCCCGCTCGTGGCGGTATTCGGCGGCCTTCTCGCCGAGCGTGTACAGTCGTTCCTCGATATCGAAGTCGGTCCATCTCACGCCTGCCGTCCAGCGCGCGTCCAGCGAATAGAACGGCCGGATTAACGAAGCGTCGTTCCAGTGGCCGTCGGAACTATCGGCGTACTGCAGGCGCAGCTGCGTCCAGCTTCGGCCGAGGTTCTTGTCACGAAACGTGAACAGTGTCGAATCGCGGTCGACATCCTCGGTACGGGCGACAAGGACCTGTTGACCCCAGCCGAACAGGTTCAGCTCCTCGATCTTGATCTGGGTTCGGTTCTCGCCGCCGCTGCGGGCAAAGGAAATTCCGGGCTTGAGCGTCCAGACATCGCGGGTGCGCACCTCGAGGTCGACGACCCCGTCCTCGCGCCTGAGCGGTGTGACCCAGGTGTCGTAGAAATAGGTGTTGCGGCGCAGGATACGCTCGGTTTCCTCGACCAGGCGCCGTGAGAACTGTTCGCCGGGGGCGATCAGCAGCTGCTGCTCGATGACCCGCTCTTTCGTCACGATATGCAGCTTGTTGGCCCAGCGGTACAGCCAGTTGTTCTCCTTGGGGTTGGAGAGATCGAACACGTCTTCGCGGACCAGCGAGATCTTGCCTATCACGACGCCCTCGTCCTCGAGACGTTGCGGATCGAGCGGGCCGGGTTCTTGCTCCCCGGCAGCCCCGCCGACCGGCAGCATCGCTGCGAGGAGTATCACCATGAATCGCTGTGTGCAGGGTCTGGGCATTGGCGCTTCTTAAGGACGGCCAAACCAGTATAATCGGCCCGTCGCCGATTGGCAGTGACCGAAGATGCAAAACGAGTTATTCAAAGAGGGCCTGACCCTGATGCTGGCCGGCATGGGCACGGTCTTCGTGTTCCTGACGGCGCTCGTCATTGCGATGACGGTGATGTCACGACTGGTCGGCAGGGCTCCAACTGCCGCCCGCACCAGCGGTGCGACGGATGACGAGATTGCGGCCATCACGGCCGCGATTACCGAACATCGCCGAAAGTAGACCACAACGAAGAGACCTATGAGCGCCAACAACCCCCTGGGTATTACCGAGCTTGTACTGCGCGACGCGCACCAGAGTTTGCTCGCGACCCGTATGCGTATAGAGGACATGCTGCCGATTGCGGACAAGCTCGATCGCGTCGGATTCTGGTCGATCGAAAGCTGGGGCGGGGCGACGTTCGACGCCTGTATTCGCTACCTCGGCGAAGATCCCTGGGAGCGCATCCGTCGCCTCAAGGAGGCGATGCCGAATACGCCGCAACAGATGCTCTTTCGGGGCCAGAACATCCTCGGTTATCGCCATTACGCCGACGATCTCGTCGAGAAATTTGTCGAACGCTGCGCCGTCAACGGCGTCGATGTGTTCCGGATATTCGATGCGCTCAATGACATGCGCAATCTCGAGACCGCCGTCAAGGCGACGCTCGAGGTTGGCAAGCACGCGCAGGGCACGATTTCCTACACGGTCAGCCCGGTGCACACGATCGACCTGTGGGTCGACCTCGGCAAGCAGGTCGAGGACATGGGCGCGCACTCACTGTGCATCAAGGACATGGCCGGCCTGCTGACGCCTTACACGGCGTTCGACCTGGTCAGCCGCCTCAAGGAGGCGCTGGACATACCGATCCACCTGCATTGCCATGCGACTACCGGGCTGTCGATTCCGACCCTGGTCAAGGCGGCCGAGGCCGGCGTCGACGTCGTCGACACGGCCGCGTCGTCGATGAGCATGACTTACGGTCATTCGCCGACCGAGACGATTGTCTCGACCTTCGACGAGTCGGACCGCTCGACGGGTCTCGACCTGCACCTGCTCGAGGAAATCGCCGCGTACTTTCGCGAGGTCCGCAAAAAGTACGCACAGTTCGAAGGCGCATTGCGCGGTGTGGACGCGCGCATCCTCGTGGCGCAGGTGCCGGGCGGCATGCTGACCAATCTCGAAAGCCAGCTGCGCGAGCAGAATGCCGGTGACAGGCTGGATGCCGTGCTCGAGGAGATTCCCCGCGTGCGGGAAGACCTGGGCATGCTGCCACTCGTGACGCCTACCTCGCAGATTGTCGGCACGCAGGCGGTTATCAACGTGCTCGCCGGCGCGCGTTACGCCACGATCTCCAGGGAGACGGCAGGCGTGCTCAAGGGTGAGTACGGCGCGACGCCCGCGCCGGTCAACGCCGAGCTGCAGGCGCGCGTGCTCGAGGGTGCTGAGCCGATTACCGGCCGCCCGGCGGACGTGCTAGAGCCCGAGGTGGAGCACCAGACCGAGGAGCTCACGAAGATTGCCGGGGAGAAGGGCATACGGCTCGCCGATGACCTTATCGATGACGTGCTGACCTACGCGCTGTTTCCGCAGATCGGCCTCAAGTTCCTCGAGAATCGCGACAACCCGGATGCCTTCGAGCCGCCGCCGGACCCGGAGGCCGCAGCTGCGCAACCCGCGGCGCCGGCTGCTGCAGGCGGGCAGCCGTCAGTGTACTCGGTGCGTGTGAATGGCAAGTCGTACACCGTGGAAGTCGCCGAGGGCGGGGCCTTGTCGAACGTGCAGCCTGCCGCCGCACCCGCGGCCATGCCGGCCGCCAGCGGTTCGGGCGAGCCCGTCAACGCGGTGCTGGCAGGCAATATCTTCAAGGTCAATGTCGCGGTTGGCGACGTGGTCAACGAGGGCGATCCGCTACTCGTCGTCGAGGCGATGAAGATGGAAACCGCCGTGGCCGCGCCAAAGGCCGGCACGGTCACCCAGGTTGCGGTGTCCGAGGGCGACGTCGTCGCCGTCGGCGATACGCTGGTCTGCATCGACTAGGCATGGAGCTCGTCACGGAAATCTGGCGGGGCTCGGGCCTGTACCAGATCACGGGGGGGCAGGCGATCATGCTCGTGGTCTGTCTCGGCCTGCTGTACCTCGGCATTGCGAAAAAGTTCGAGCCGTTGCTGCTCGTGACGATCGGCTTCGGCGGGCTGCTGTCGAATATCCCGGGCGTCGAGATTGCGACCGGCGACGGCCTGCTGTATCTCCTGTACACCGCCGGTGTCACTAACGGCGTGTTTCCACTGTTGATCTTCATGGGCGTCGGCGCGCTGACCGATTTCGGGCCTCTGCTCGCCAATCCGCGCACGCTGTTTCTCGGCGCCGCCGCGCAGTTCGGCATCTTCGCGACCCTGCTCGGCGCGCTCGGCCTGACCTCGCTCGGCTGGGCGGACTTCTCGCTGCGCGACGCGGCGGCTATCGGCATCATCGGGGGCGCGGACGGGCCGACGGCCATCTACGTTGCGGGACGGCTGGCGCCGGACCTGTTGGGGGCGATCGCGATTGCCGCCTATTCCTACATGGCGCTGGTGCCGCTGATACAGCCGCCGATCATGAAAGCGCTGACCAGCGAAGAAGAGCGCAAGATCGAAATGGTGCAGCTGCGCGAGGTCTCGAAGACCGAGCGCATCCTGTTCCCGCTGGTGCTGCTGTTACTGGTCGCCATGCTGTTGCCGTCGGCTGCGCCGCTGCTCGGCATGCTCGCGTTCGGCAACCTGATGCGCGAGTGTGGCGTGGTCGAACGGTTATCGGACACGGCGCAGAATGCACTGATCAACATCGTCACGATCTTCCTCGGCCTCGCCGTGGGTTCGAGGCTGCAGGCCGACCTGTTTCTCGATACCAATACGCTGTTCATTCTCGCGCTGGGTATCGTCGCGTTCGGCATCGGCACGGCGAGCGGCGTGCTCATGGGCAAGCTCATGAATCGAATGTCGAGCAACCCGATCAACCCGCTCATCGGCGCCGCCGGCGTCTCGGCCGTGCCCATGGCGGCGCGCGTGGCGAACAAGGTCGGACTCGATGCCAACCCGCACAACGTGTTGCTGATGCATGCGATGGGGCCCAATGTCGCCGGCGTCATCGGGTCGGCCGTAGCGGCCGGCATCATGATCATGTTCACCTCGTGACCCGCGACTGGTTCACGCCTACTCGCCTCAGCCTCTTCGGCTTCGCCATCGTCCTGCTGCTGGCCTGGTTTTGTTACCGGCCGGCGCTGAGTGGTGACTTCCAGCTCGACGATCGTGCGAATCTCTCCGGGCTGCAGCACATCGAGGATGCTTCGACACTGGCCGATTTCGTTCTTGCAGGCGCGTCAGGACCCAGCGGCAGGCCGCTCGCACTGCTGACGTTCGCACTGCAGGCCGACGCGTGGGGCGCGGGCGCCCGGCCGTTTCTCGTCGCCAACATCCTGATTCACCTGTTGAACGCGTTGCTGCTTGCGTCATGCCTTTACTGCCTGACGCGGGCACAGGACGTCGACCGCGACAGGTCGGCCATGGTTGCGGTGCTGGCGGCCGGAATCTGGGTTCTGATGCCGTTGCTGGCCACCTCGTCGCTGGCCGTGATTCAGCGCATGACCACCCTGAGCGCCACGTTCGTGCTGCTCGGGCTGCTCGGCTACCTGCTCGCGCGCCGCCGGATCGAACAGGCGCCGTCGTCCGCGTTGCCCTGGATGAGTGCGAGCCTTGTGATCGGGACGGGACTCGGGCTGCTCGCGAAAGAAACGGCATTGTTGCTGCCCGCCTATGTGCTCGTGCTCGAGGTAACGGTTCTGCGTCGACCGCAGGCCCTGGCCTCGCGCTACTGGCGCGGCTGGCAAGCCGTTTTCCTCGGCTTGCCGTGCGCGCTGGTGCTGGCCTACCTGGCCCTGCGCGCGAACTATCCCGAGTGGACCGTGGCGCGCCATGGCTTCACGGCCTGGGAGCGACTGCTCAGCGAATTGCCGGTGCTCTGGCTGTACCTCAAAAAAGCCTTCGTCGGGCTGCCGGCGACGCTGGGCATTTACCAGGCGCCGCCGGGTATTTGCCGCAGCCTCTTGGAACCCGTGGTGCTGCTGTCCGCGGTTGCCTGGATCGCTGCTTTCGGCGCTGCCGTGGCCTACCGGCGCCGCTGGCCTTTGTTCGCGCTGGCCGTGCTCTGGTTCCTGGCCGGGCACGTCCTGGAATCGACCGTGCTTTCGCTGGAACTGTATTTCGAGCACCGCAACTACCTGCCGATCGTCGGGCCGGTCTATGCCGTCGCGTTCACCGCTGTCTTGGGGCGCGGTCTGGCGCGGCGGGCCGCGCTTGCGATTACGCCGTTGTGGTTGCTCGGCAATGCGGGGTTCCTCTACTACTTCGCCTCCCTGTCAGGCGACCCGTCGGCGAGCTCGCGCTACTGGGCAATGCAATACCCCGATTCGGTGCGCGCCGTCACGACGATGGCGACTTACCAGCTCGCCGAGGAGGGTCCGGTTCGCGCGTTGCAGACGCTGGACCGGTTTGCCGGCCAGCAACCGCGGTACGGCTACCTGCGCATCCAGGAACTGAATCTGCGTTGCCGGATCATGCCCGATGCCGATCATCGAGTGGTCTTGCAACAGCTCGAGCGGCTGCTGCCCGGCGTAAACTTCACGTTCACGGCCGGGCGCATGCTCTCGCAACTCTTCGATTCGGTCGTCGCCACGAACTGCCGCGGTGTCGACCCGGGAACGGTCGCCGCGCTCGCGGAAAGCCTGCGCGGCAACCCGCGCTATGCGCAGCATCCGGCCTACAACCAGTTCCATCACAAGCTGCTCGCGGGCATCGCGCGCCACTCCGGTGACCTGGAGCAAACGATCAGCGAGCTCGAGCGAGCCATCGGCTACGGTGCGTCCAGCGAGCTCAACATGCTGATGGTTGCGACGCTGGGTTCGGCCGGCGACTTCGATGCCGCGCGCACGTTTATCGACGCCGCGCGATCCGCGGCGCCGCTGAACCCGGTACGATCGATCGCCTGGCGCCGCGACCTCGACAATTTGCGTGATTACATCGATGAACTTGAGCGATACTCGACCGACTAGGACCGAACGCCGCATTGCGGACGGAGAAACGCACCGATGACCACCAGCAACGTTGCCCTTTCGATCGTCATCCCGGCCAAGAATGAAGCACAGGCGATTGGCGGCGTAGTCGCGACGGCGCTCGAAGCCTACCCGGATGCCGAGGTCATCGTCGTCGATGACGGTTCCAGCGATGAAACCGCGGCCATCGCCCGCGACGCCGGCGCAACCGTCGTCAGCCATCCGGCGAGTCTCGGCAATGGCGCCGCGGTGAAAAACGGCGCCAGGGCTGCAAAAGGGGACGTCCTCGCCTTCATGGATGCCGACGGCCAGCACGATGCGCGCCAGTTCGAAAATCTGCTGGCGAAGCTCGATGATGGCTACGAAATGGCCGTGGGCGCCCGCGACGCGGGGTCGCACGCCAACGTTGGCCGCTGGTTTGCAAATGGTCTGTATAACGAAATTGCGACGCGGCTCAGCGGCCAGCGAATCCTCGACCTGACCTCGGGATTTCGCGTGGTCAGGGCAAAGCTGTTCAAGCAGTTCCTGTACCTGTTGCCCAACGGCTTTTCGTACCCGACGACGATCACGATGGCGTTCCTGCGTTCCGGCTACCCGATCTGTTTCGAGCCCGTTCCGGTAGCCGACCGCGTGGGCAAGAGTCATATCCGGCCGATCCGCGACGGCGTCCGTTTTCTCGTGATCATCTTCAAGGTGATCACGCTGTACGCGCCGCTGAAAATATTCCTCCCGATCAGCGGCCTGTTTTTTGCTACCGGGCTGGGCTACTACATCTATACCTATTTCACGGCAGGCCGATTTACGAACATGAGCCTGCTGTTCCTGAGCGCGTCGGTCATCGTGTTCCTGATCGGGCTGATTTCCGAACAGATTACGGCGTTGACCTACAGCCGATCAGAGTAGCTCGGCCATGATCCAGGCGCGCCTCCGGCGCTTGTTCAACGGACTACGCAGGACGCCCCTGCACCCGCAGTGGTTCGCTTTCCTGCGCGAAGACGGCAATCTGCGCGCCGACTGCGCCGGGCTGACGGGCCTGGTACTCGACATCGGCTGCGCGGACCAGAAACCGCGGCGCCACCTCGGCGCCGGTGCGGACTATGTCGGGCTTGACTACTTCAACACGGCGACCGGCTGGTACGGTACGCGGCCCGATGTATTTGGCGACGCAGCGCGTTTGCCGCTGCAGAGCGGATCGATCGACCACGTGCTGTTGCTGGATGTGCTCGAGCACCTGCCGCAGCCGGCGGCGTGCCTCGATGAAATTCAGCGCGTGCTCAGGCCGGGCGGCCAGCTGATCATCCAGGTCCCGTTCGTCTATCCGCTGCACGATGCGCCGCTGGATTTTCACCGCTGGACACGTTTCGGCCTGCATCGTTCAGCGCAGGACGCAGGCTTCGAGATTGTTCGTGAGAGCGCCATCGGGCACCCGCTCGAGACCGCGGCGCTGGTCGCCAATATCGCGAGCAGCAAAGCGGTGCTCAATTGGATCCAGCGACGTAATCCGCTGGCCCTGATCGCGATCGGACTGCCGATCCTCGTGTTGTGGCGCAACGTCGTGGCCAGGGTCCTGGCCGCGCTGAGCAGTAGCGACGACCTGATGCCCTACGCGTATCGAATGGTGTGGGTCAAAACCTGAGCCATGCATATTGCCCTCGTAACGACGTCATACCCCGATGCCGGCGGCGGTAGCGAGGCCGCGGGCGGCTTTGTCGCCGACTTCGCCCAGGCGCTGGCAAGCCATGCGCGTGTGACGGTGGTCGCAGCAGCGCGCTCGGCATCGGCGGTAACCGAAGGGGCGGTCGCGGTCCACCGTTTCGCGGTTCCCCGAATGCCACTGTCGTTGCTGAGGCCGCACAGCCCTCTCGACTGGCCATCGATACTGACGACCCTGCGCAGCGGACGGGACGCGCTCGAACATCTCGTGACGACCGACCGCCCGGACTTCATCTTCGCGTTGTGGGCACTGCCCAGCGGTTACTGGGCGCGCTCGATGCAGCAGAAGCACGGCGTGTCTTACGGGACGTGGGCCCTGGGCAGCGACATCTGGTCGCTCGGACGAGTCCCCGTTATCCGTGGCGTTCTCGGGCGCGTCATTGCGTCGGCCGCCCTGAGCTATGCGGACGGCCTGGCGCTGGCCGGCGACGTCAAGCGCCTGTCGGGCCGGGACTGCGAGTTTTTGCCAAGCGCCCGGCGCATCGCGCCGATCGAGCGGGCAGCGAGCGCCAGCGGGGCGCCATACAAGCTCGCGTTTCTCGGCCGCTGGCATCGCAACAAAGGCGTCGACTTGCTGCTGGACGCGCTGCAATGTCTCCCGGAAGAGGATTGGGTACGCGTGGACGAGGTGCGGATCTTTGGTGGCGGTCCGCTCGAGCAAACCGTACGCGACGCCGTGGCAGGATTGCGGTCGCAGGCACGGCCGGTGTCGGTTGGCGGCTACCTGGACAAGGCGGCAGCGGCGGAGCTGATTGCGTGGTCTGATTACCTGTTGCTGCCTTCGCGCATCGAGAGCATTCCGGTGATCTTCTCGGACGCGGCGCAAATCGGGCGGCCAATCGTGGCGACCCCGGTCGGCGATCTGCCCGAGTTGTTTCACCGGTATGAGTTCGGCTTTATAGCCGAAGCGCCGGACGCGAATGCTTACGCCGCAGCCCTGCAGCGCGCGCTGCGTGCAGATGCGTCGCAATTCGACGCGCGGCTCGCGATGATCGCAGGGGATTTCGACGTCGCGGTAACGGCCGAGCGGTTTGCCCGAAGTGC
>JASJBB010000117.1 GCA_030066735.1 Woeseiaceae bacterium
GCCTGCGCAGCAACCTCGCCATGGAGGGCTACGACGTGCGCGTAGCCGACACGGGCCCGGACGGCCTGCACCAGGCAAAGGTATTCAAACCCGACCTCGTCCTGCTCGACCTGATGCTGCCGCAGATGGATGGCTTCGAAGTCCTCGAGGCCATGCGCGAGGCAGGCCTGACGATGCCCGTACTGATCCTCTCGGCACGCGGCGAGGAAGTCGACAAGGTGCGCGGCCTGCGGCTGGGCGCCGACGACTATGTCACCAAGCCGTTCGGGCTCATGGAACTGGTCGCCCGCGTCGAGGCCATCCTGCGCCGCGGAGAGCCGTCGGAGGCGGCCGATACCGGTGACGAACGAATGATTATCCGGCACATCGGGATCTGCCCGCGCACCCGCACGGTGCAAAAGGATGGCGAGCCTGTGGAACTGACGCCGAAGGAATACGAGCTGCTCGTGGAACTCGTCCGCAACGACGGCGCGGTCGTGTCCAGGATCGACCTGATGAAAACCGTCTGGGGCCATGCCTCGACGATTGTCAGCCGCACCGTTGACACGCACATCGCCGAGCTGCGCCGCAAGCTCGAGACCAACCCGTCCCGGCCGTCACTAATCCTGACAGTGCGTAAAGCCGGGTACCGGCTGGAGCAGAGCGACGAGGATTAGCGGCCGGGCAATGCGCTAGAACCTGGCGTCGAAAGACTCGACGTTCCACTTGAAGTCTTTCTCGTTGAGCGCGGCGCACATGATCTTCTTGCCGTCGGTACGCACGTTGATGAGACCGTACGTGGTCTTGGAAGCGATGCGGCGGCTGCCGACACGTGACTGGCCGCTCTTCGGCGCCCTGGCACCCGCCATCGTAACCTTGTACTTGGTTCGAAAACGCTTCATCTGCGTGCCTGTGAACTCGTCCGCGACGGCGTTCTGGGTATTGAGCCGCTGCAGCTTGTTTACCTTGCCCAACGCAATGCTGCGCGCGAGCTCCGTTGAATAGACCAGCGGCGTCACGAGCTTGTCGTTCTTCACCTTTCGGTGGCCCGTAAGCCCACTGGCGGCCACGATCGCCGGCTTCGGATGGTCGTGGCCCTCGGAATCGCCGGAGGAAATAATCGTGCAGGTCGGCTCCATGGCCTCGAGGAAACGAATCGACACGTCGCCACTGCCGTGGTGGCACGCCTTCGCGACATCGCAGGTGAACTCATCGTGCTGCCCCGTGTAGTCCTTGAGCAGCGACTGCTGACTGACGGTGTTGAGGTCGCCGGTGAGAAGAATGCGCGCCTTGTCGAAGTCGATGCGCAGCAACACGCTGTTGCCGTTGGTGTTCTTGCTGGTGCCGCCCGAGAACTTGCGAATGGCCGGCTTGCCGCCGACCTCGAACTCGACGGGCGCCAGGACCCGCATCTTCACCGCGCTGCCCGCACCGAATCCCGGCAGGTCGCCAGCGGCGTGCGTCAACCGCGTAACCGGCGTCGGGTCGCCGGCCCTGGTCTTCGCGCCTTTGACCTTGCGCAGGAACTTCGCCCACTCGCCCTGGAACTTGGGATCCGATCCCGTGGTCTTGAGGCCATTCTCGAGGCTCGCACGATCGTCGAGCAGGCGTGTCCACATCGGGCCCTGGCTCGTGGACGTCGACGGTCCGAGCGTGCGGTCCGACGTGCCCCGCCACCAGGACAGTCCCGCGTGGTAAAAGTCCTCGACGAAGACGTTATCGACGTCGAGTTCTTCATTCTGATCGGCGTCGAGCATGTCCCACAGGCCGCCGTAGTGATCCTGGTCGTTGTGCGTGCAGATCATGGCGTCGAGTTCGATCGCGTCCATTTCGTAGTCGCGGAAAAACTTCCAGTCCACGAAGTCGGCGGCGTTCTTGCCAGTGGGCTGGCTTTTGCGCGGCCAGCCGCCATCGATCAGCACGTGCTTGTCATCCGGTGTCCGGATGAAGACACCGTCGCCCTGCCCCACGTCGATGATGTACAGCTCCAGCAGCGACCTGGTGCCGACATGGTTCGGGTTGACGAAACCGGTGATGCCGCGAGCCTTGACCTTCCAGCGCGTGCCGGTCTGGTCAATAACCCGGACCCGGTCGCCCCAGAGGAGGTCGATGCGCACGTCGTCGTCACTGGGGTCGGACTTGCGAAACAGCGGCGCCGTAAATCTCTTCTTGATAAAGCGGATCATGTTGTTGTTCTCCTCGCTAATTCCTGCTCCACATATGTGAACAATAGACTATTTCCGTCTACTCCTTGCCCGGGCCCGATTTTCGCTGTCATTGGGCCGCTAAGTCCCTGATTTTGCTTGGCGCGCCATAATCCGCCCAATATGGTCTATTCTTACCGCAATAATCAGAAAAATCGGGATCGCGTGCCATGCCTAAAGCCAAATTCGCCCGCCTCGGACAGTACGAGCTCACAGCCATCCCCGACACGCCGGATTTCCGGGATTTCAAGTACCGGCCGGCCCTGATTCAGCTGGATGAGAAGCTCGATCCGCCCGACAACCTCAACATCCTCGACCAGGAGTCCGAAGGCGCCTGCACGGGATTCGGCCTGGCCGCCGTCATCAACCTGCTGCGGGATCGAAGCGGCCGCCCGGGCCACGTCAGCGCCCGCATGCTCTACGAAATGGCCAGGCGCCACGACGAATGGCCGGGCTACGACTACGAGGGGTCGAGTTGCCGCGGCGCCATCCAGGGCTGGTACAACATGGGCGTCTGCCTCGACGGGTCGTGGGAGTACGAGGACGGCGATCCCGGCCACCTGACGGTTGCCCGCGCCAAAGAGGCGCGCAATACCACGGTCGGCGCCTACTATCGGCTCGGGACGCGTATCTCGGATTTTCATGCCGCGCTGAATGAAGTCGGCGCCATCTACTGCTCGGCGGACGTGCACCAGGGGTGGCATCGGCCGCGCAAGAAAGACGGCGTGCACACCATCAAGCAGCACGACGAGACGATTGGCGGCCACGCGTTCGCTATCGTGGGCTACAACGCCAGGGGATTCTGGGTACAGAACAGCTGGGGCACAAGTTGGGGCGGCAGGGGTGTTGCCCTGTGGCTGTACGAAGACTGGCAGAAGAACCTGTCCGATGCGTGGGTCTTCCGGCAGGCCCTCAAGACCCCGCAGGTCTGGCACCTGCCTACAGAGGGCAGTTCCGATGCGGGCCGCACCGAAGGTCTTTTCAAGACGACCCCGGCGCGCGCCGAGATCGCCGGGCACTTCGTGCACATCGACGACGGCAACCTGCACCGGGAAGGGCGCTACTGGAGCACGATCGAAGACGTGCGGGAAACCGCCGAACTGGTTGCCAACAGCAACTGGTATGAGCACCTGCTGCTCTACGCGCATGGCGGGCTCAACAGCATCAAGGCCTCCGCCAGGCGCATCTCCGCCATGAAGGACACGTTCCTGGAGAACAAGATCTACCCGTACCACTTCATGTACGACACCGGGATCATGGAGGAGATCAAGGACGTCGTGTTCGGGTCCAGCCAGCGGTCCGAGGGACGCGCGGGAGGCGTCACGGACTGGACTGACAAGCTGATCGAGCAGGGTTCCCAGTTTGCGGGGCGCGCCATCTGGCGGCAGATGAAAAAAGGCGCGAAGCGCCCGTTCAATGAAGGCCGCGACGGGGAGCTGGTGCTCAACGAGTTCCTGCAGGCCATGGCGAATTCGGGCAGGCCGAAGAAGATTCACCTGGTCGGCCACAGCACCGGCTGCATCCTGCACGCTTACCTCGCCGCGGCACTGCTCAAGCTCTCACCGGGCTACCGGATTACCAGCGCCAGCCTGATGGCGCCAGCGGCATCGGTCGACCTGTATCAATCGCACCTGCGGCCGCTGCTCAAGACGCCGGGATCGCAGGCCGGCATCGACCGCATGGACATCTACAACCTGACCGGCAGGCTCGAACGCGACGACAGCGTGGGACCGTACCGGAAATCCCTCTTGTACCTCGTGAGCCGTTCGTTCGAGGACAATCCGCTGCCAGCCAAGATCCTCGGCATGCGCAAGTACAGCAAATACCTGTCCGCCAGCGTCTCGCGCCTCAACATCTACTACAGCGACGGCACGGGCAGCGGCGACGCCAAGACCGCCAGCAAGACGCACGGCGGCTTTGACAATGACGTGGACACGATGAATTCCATTCTCAAGCGCGTGTTGAACACGAACAAACCGGACAGGCCGTTTACGAAGAAGTCGTTGAAGTACTGAATCCAGTGGAGCAACTCATGAAGCGAGCCCATAGAACACTACGCGCCGTCTCGATTACCGCAGCAGGTTCACTGCTTGCATTAGCCGCGACCGTTCCTTACAACCTTGCGGCAGCCGACACTAACGCCACGAACAAAGGCGTCGAGCGCGTCGCCACCGTAGTCTGGCAGTCGTCCTGCATCGATGGCGACGATGAATCGGGAATCATCGCCACACTCATCGGCATATTCGCCCCCAAGCTGGTCGACTTCGCGCTCGGCGCAGTTACTGACAAGCTCTCCGAGACATCTGAGGAATTTAAGGTCTCGCACATTGGCAAAGCCGCTGACTCCTGGGGAACCGCATTTGTTTCCGACGTTGATAGCGGCGGATCCCGCACGACGCAGACCGAAATTGATCTCGACCGGTCCTGCATCATTGTTCACAGCGGATCGGCAGGTCGTTGGGGCGACGATATTCGAGGCAGGAAAGAGGATCTGTCCGCGGAGGAAGATCGTGCATTCTATCCCGCCTCAGTCAGCCGTTTACCAAAGCGGCCTGCCCTCTTCTTTATGGCCGAGATCGACTACATGGAGGTTGGTCAAAGGGGCCTGGTTTTCCGTGTTGTACCGCTGAAATTCGCCATGAACCGTTTCACCGCACGCGGCAGCGCCAGCAAGGATATCGTTGGCACGATCCGGTTCTCGATGCCGAACCTGGTGACACAGGGCGGATTTACGGTCGATACCGTATTCCCCCCGATCACCAACGTCGCGGTTGGCGACCGCATGGAGTTCACAAACCTGACCAGTGACTGGATCTCCTTTCCGAAGTTGATCGGCAAATCGGGTGAACAGTTCCCGATACCCGCATCGGTGCGCGTGACCGTCCTGGAGACGGACACCGGGTCGGGGGCCAAGCTGTTTAGCACTCTCGCCGACGCCATAAAGAAGAACCAGGGTGAAATCAATAAAGCAATTCTCGATTCGCTTTCGAGCGATTCGGGGGACGAGGAATAGGAGACGCGCGCGAATCGGGTTCGCGCCGTGGAAGGGAGAGCAGCATCATGAAGCGCATTGCGGCATGTCTTGTCTTGTCAGCCTGCATTCCATTGAATGCAATGGCCGACTTTGTGGCCGAAGATACAACGGAAGCTCTTATTGGCACTCGCGATCGATCTGCACTTGAAGAGATCGTCGTATTCACCAACGGCAGCAAGTACAAGAAATTCTCAACCTCCGTCGGGCACTTGTCGCTCAAATTCGAACTGAATTTTAACGGTGCGGAGCGCAACGGCGTCTGCACTGCGACGATCATCGATCCGAACTACATTCTGACGGCCTATCACTGCCTGCAAGACAAGGACGTCGAGGGCAACAAGGTTGAGGAAGCTGTCCTCTATATGGGTTACCTGTCCAGCAAGGAGGCTGCGCAGCCGTTCCATGTCGAAGAGGTGCCGGTGGAGTACAACGAGCGACTGGACTTCGCAATCCTGAAGGTAGAAGGCAACCCTGCTGGAAGCTATGGACTGCTCGGGCTGTCAACGCAGACTCTTGAGCAGAACGAAGAGCTTTTCGTTGTGCATCACCCGAGAGGCTGGAAAAAGACGCTGTCGCGGCGGTTCTGCCGGGTGCGAGGCTTTGCCACCGGTGAGACCGTGTCCCACGACTGCCATACGCACAAGGGCAGCTCGGGGGCGCCAATATTTCCAGATAATTCGAGTGTTCCGCGGGTCGTCGGCATTCACACCGGTTGGGACCGATTCCAGGGCCAGACCCTTAATGAGGGCACGCTGATTTCTTCTATTTCAACAGCCAGCTGCATCGTCAGCGATATCCTCGCCGGCAATGAGCCCAAGCCATGCAGCGAACATGAAGACATAGATCCGGAAGACCCCGATCCGGAAGACCCCGATCCGGGAGATCCGCCGGCCGACCCTGGAGGTGCTGACCAACCGGATGCAGGTGACGAACAATGACTTTCCAGAATAGCAATACATCTCATCGGACTATGCTGCTCGGACTCGTCCTGGCGGCCGCGATGTCCTCCGCCTCATGCACGTACACTCGCACCTACGCCGACCTGGTGCTCGACGAGGAGATTGCAGAGAGCGGATTCACGGCGTTGAACCTCATCCAGCATACGGTCACGCCGGGATCAATTGTGGTGCAACAGGGCGACACCGTTAGCATTGCCTGCGACTGGCCATCCGTTCTTGCCACGCCGCCGGTAACATCGGTCAAGACCATGCCCGAGGACAGGTTTCACGCCAAGTCCCTGCGAATTTTCGCCAGGGACCAGGCCCTCGCAAGGACACTGGCTTCCATTTACGACGTCGAGGAAATTGAGGTCGGCCCGTTGATCAAGACGACCCTCGAGC
Organism: Woeseiaceae bacterium; assembly: GCA_030066735.1. GTDB lineage: Bacteria > Pseudomonadota > Gammaproteobacteria > Steroidobacterales > Woeseiaceae > UBA1847. Next base: position 6,558 of record JASJBB010000117.1, read on the forward strand.
CGGATACGTTGGCGGGAGCTTATCGGGCGGTCTCGCCACGCTGTATCGAGCAGCTCAGCGCAAGCCGGGGCACGGAAAAACCGGTTGTGTTTGCCGACGGAACCATGACCGTCGATGTTGTATACGTACTGTCGGCCAGGACGCCCGAACTCGCAGACGTGCTGGAACCGATGCTGCCTGACTGGGTCAGCGCATTCGGTGATTTCTCCTATGACCCGGATACCGGCAGGCTCTCCGGCCGGCTGGTCAAGGCTTATCGAGCGTCCTCCGACGATGTCTATGCGTTGCTGCTGCCTGACAAGGCGCCACAGGCGCCCCAGTTGGCACTGCGGGAACCGTTGACCGGCATCTGGTTAATTGACCGCTGGCAGTCGCCGGCTCGAGGCGTGTCTGAAACCTCCGGCACTCTGACGGTAGGCTCGCAGAAAGAAAACGGCCAATTTGATGGCGTGTTCACGTTTTTCCTGGAAGGCAGACAGAAAGTCATCGAGGAAGTGGTAATTGACGTCCAGGAAGACCGGGTCTCGATGAAGGGGACGGTTATCGAGGGGCGCGAGATCTGGACTGACGACACTTTTAAGCTGGCATTTGAAGGTCCGAACGTTCTGCGCGGCACGGTGACAGGTAGCGGCGACAGCCGCCCCACCCGGGTCACGCTGATCAAGTCGACGGGCAAATAGTCGGAGAGACCAACTGTGAATCTCGCGTATTTCGGCATTGACTCAGGCCTGCTCGCCGAGGTTGTCGGCGGCGTCCTGATTTTCTCGCTGGTTATCGAACGGCTGTTCTCCGTTATTTTCGAGTGGCGGGTTCTGCACTCCAGGATCGATAACAAGGGAATCAAGGAGCCGGTTGTCCTGGTTGCGACATTCCTGATTATCTATTTCTACGGGTTCGACGCGCTGGCGATACTTTTCCAGCATGACGAGGCTTCGCTGGTCGGCTATTTGCTGACGACGGGGATTATCGCCGGGGTATGCAAAGGCTGGACGCGGCTCTTCCGTGACGTGTTGGGGTGGAAGAGCCGCGCCGTCGACTAGCTGCCCCGGCCGCTACAAATAGCTAGTCCTGGTTAACGGACTGCGGCGCCCTGAGCGATTTCTTCTCTGCCAGGGGGACGTTGATGCGCAACCCCACATACGCCGCCGAGTCGTCGGCATCACCAAGAGATTCATCGCTGGAATAGCCTATCGTGTAGCCCGCTTCAAACGCGAATGACGGACCCGAGTCGAGCTCGTATTCCAGCATCATTCCACCCGAAAACATCACGATGGGCGCCCCGGACGCTTGCGTTGTCCCATCGGATGAGTCACTCGCAGGCGCGCCGATGCCTGCGCCCACTACGGGACCCCAGGACCAGTTGTCGAAATATTCTGCTCGTCCAAGCCGCCACGGCCAGTATATGGACGCCAGGTCGACGGCAAGATTCAGGTTGCCATCGTTGAAGATATCAATTTCGTCCGGATCGTCGGTACCGGTATCAAAATAGACGCGGACGCTTGGGTCGAAGAACCGTAGCTGGGGACAGGCATGGATAGTGCGAAAATCCACGCTGGAGCACTTCAGCTGCCATGGAAACGGTATCCGCTTGTTGTTCTCGTCTCTCTTCGGGTACGCCCGGCCGTTATAGATCTCTATCTTGTCTTTGAATTGCTCAAGAATCTCGTTAGACAGCTGCGTCCGTTCCTGCGCGAGTTGATCCTCCATCTGATCCAGTTGACGCTGCCGGTCGGTGAGCTTCGTCAACGCGTCCGGAGCCGCCGTCTCCTTCGGCGCCTCGCCTTCTACGGTCTCGCCGTCGTCTTCCTCACCTTCTTCTTGTGCATGCACTGCCGCGCCAAGTGAAAGGACAATGCCAACTGCCAGTACTCCGATTACTCTCATCATATTCTCCCCTGGTTAAGGACATGAAAACCCGACCATCCTGGTCAGAACGTGTTTATCGTTACGAAACGGATACCGAAAACTATTCGCACACTCGTGTCTTCGTCACCCGGAACCCCCGAGTGCCATAGATGATCAACATCCAGGTAGAGGATCCGCTTGCCAATGTGGAAATCGTAGCTAAGGCCGATGCCGGCGTAGCGGTTCCTGGGACCGGACCCCTGCCAGATGTTGTCGATGCCTATCGACCACTTTGCTCCCAGGCCCATCACATTTCTCCCAGGTCTCCACGCAGGCGTGTAGAGCGAAACGTCAAATGCATCAAGAAAATGCCCTGAATCGTCCGCGATCTGGTATCGATTCTCCAGGCGCCAGCCGTTTGGCCCGTCGAAAGGTAGCCTGAGGTGCAGACTTAGCGCAGCGCCGTCCAGGATCTCTGCGTCGCTTTGCACAGACTCGGCTGCCAGGCCCCAGTGTACGAAGCCGATGTTCATCGGTTCCTCGTTGGGAGTCGCGTCTGCGGAATAGCTGATTACGGTCGGGTCTGCGTTGATGCTACCGGTTCCATAATCGGAATAAACGATCGAATGATAAGAATCGGGAAACCCGCTGGCGGCATCGTTGATCGCAGTGTCCACGTTCGTCGGAGGGTCGCCAATTATGTGCCGCAACATCAACTCCGTACTGGCTGTTGCCTGTGCAATGACGTGAGACGCGGTCGACGCACAGAGCCTGACTTGCGCGCGATGGTCGTCGATAACTGGCTCATCACAATTCCACGACGGAGCGGTTTGCAGGTCGCCCTGGCGCACCAGAAACTCTGCCTTATCACAACTAACCATCCAGGCACAGAACAGGCTCGTCTGGGTGTCTATCGACGCGACAAAAAAGCTGTGCTTCGGCGAGTCGGCCAATAGCTCGACGACCTTCTCGATGAATTCGTCGTACTCGCGCTGCGTCTGGCAATTCAGATCGAGGATTTCACACGCATCGGCAAATACGCTACGCACAACCTCGTCGGCCTCTTCGTGAAACTCTATTACGACGCTCGGCTGGAGCAGCTGATTATCACCGTAGGTATGCCACGTTGCATCGTCGTTGCTGACAAAGATGCCCGTTATATTGAAATCATCATGGTAGGCGTTGTCGTAGTCCTGGCGCAGGGAATGCCGGTCCAGTCCGTTGTGACCCGCCGAGAAACTGTCCTCGAGGAAATGCAGTGCAAACGCGTAGTTGGCCAGAATCTCATCCAGGTTTTGATCGCCGGGTTCGATCGCGAGCGACGTTCGCAGATACCTTTCCCAGGCTTCGCGGGAGGCTGGCTGAAAATGATCGGTATTCGCCGAAACCAGTTCGCTGTAGTCGATCCAACGTGCGAAGTTGAGCCTCAATAGCCGCTGGTCACTCCTGACATCCTCGTCAAACGGAAAGTCGAAAGACAGGTCGAAGTTTCGGTCTGCAAAGAAGTCAGGTTCGAGCGCCTGCGACGTCAGCCTGCAATCGAGACGCTCACTCGCAAGAAATTTGCCGTCTTCGTTATCAAGCAGCTCACGCGGCCTGCCTACAAAGTCCCCTGCCAGGGCAGCCATATGGCCCAGGCACAATCCAAGGTAGCGCCGTGTCTGTTCGTCGCCGCAGGTCTTCTGGAGGCTGGCAGCCTGGTTCGGGGTGAATTCGTTCTCGAGGGCAAGCAGGTCTTCACAGGCCTGGTCGAACGACGTCAATGATATGAAAACGTGTTCCGAATACTCCCAGGCCTGCGCAGTC
>JASJBB010000118.1 GCA_030066735.1 Woeseiaceae bacterium
GTTTTGGAATGAAAACGGGGGCCAGCGGCCCCCGTGAGAATGCTTGTTGTTTTGGTTTTTGTTTTTGCGCTACGGCTTTTTAGCCGCTCAGTCAGCGACCGTGATGTTGTCGGCCTGCGGGCCTTTTTGACCTTGCACGATCGTGAACTCGACCCTCTGGCCTTCGGCCAGCGTCTTGAACCCTTCAGCCTGGATTGCGCTGTAGTGGGCGAAAACGTCCGGGCCGGACTCCTGCGAGATGAAGCCAAAACCTTTCGCTTCATCGAACCATTTAACGGTACCTGTTGTTGTTGCCATGCTTCTTGACCTTAACGTGTGACGGTGTGTCTTCCCTTGGATTAATACAGTTGAACGATTTTGCTGCATTGACTGCGGCCGCGATGTTCAACGTCTAGTAAATATACGCGCCGAATATGGCAGTAACGAGACAGTTTGCTTATTTGGATATGAGAAAAAACTTGAGGAATCATTCGAGCGTTTCGGCGTATCCGGTCAGCTCTACGTAACCTCGCCCGTCTTGTCCCTTGCTGCTGCCGCTAACGTCGACCGCGCCTTCCCAGTAGCGAACGGTCGTGAACAGCTCCTGGTCTTGCATCACGGGCACGACTTCGACGCGAATATCGTACGCCGGGACCTCGAGCTGCCAGCGCGAGGGGTAGGTGCCGCCCTCAGGGCTACTCCAGGTATCGAGCACGCGGAGGACGATGTCGTCATTCTCCAGGTGGACAGAGCCGCCATCGGCAAAGACCAGTGTTCCGGCACTGTTCGGGTCCGCGCTGCCGTCCCGGCGGCGAAGCTGGTAGACCATGAGTTCGCGACCGTCTTCGAACTGCAGGGCAAACCAGTCCCACCCCACCTGGTCGTCGCCCAGTGCGCTGGTCGACCACTCCCGGTCTGCCCAGCTGGATCCCCGGACCTGGAAGCTCGCATCGCCAACACGAAGCTCCCCCACCGTCTCGAGTCGGGTCATCGAGTAATAGTAAGACGCATTGCCGGGCTCGGAAGACTTCTGTGACAGGCCGGCGTCGCCATTCAGGACGGGCGGCTTCAGCGACTTAAGCGTCAGGTCGAGCGCCATGTCCTCGCTCGCCGCACTAATGAGCCAGTTCTCGGGCGCGGCGGCATCGGCTCGGATCGACCAGTCATCGATCCAGACGGCGAACGGCGCTGCCTCGGCGCCGGCCAGGCCGAGCGCGCCGCGTGAGAGCTTCTCGTCCACGTAAAAGCGTTCGCGCCCGGGGTCGGTCACGGCGAGATGCGCGATGAATAGCTGGTTCGTTCGCCATGCCGATGGCGAATCCTCGAGCGTAGGCGTCAGCGCAAACCGGAAGATCGTGAGTTCATAGCCGAACCGCCGGCCGGATTCGGCGTCGAGATTACCGGTGACATACCACCACTCGTTGCGGTACTCGGGATGTGGCCCGTGATCGGCCGGGAACTCGAAACGGCGCGGTGCGATCGCTTTCGGGAACGCGTCGTTTGCGGCGTCGAGCAGTTCGACGAGCTCCGCTCGTTCCTCTGCCACTACGACGGGGGCCGCAAGGAAGACGAGCAGCATTAGAAGGAAACGCATGTTCACTCCTCGCGCATTGCCAGCGCCGGTTCCGTCCGCGCCGCTCGCCATGCCGGGTAGGCGCCGGCGAACAAGGCGGAGCCTATGGCCAGCGCCATGCCGGCGAGCAGGTAGTCGGGCGTTACGCTGATATCGATCTGCCAGCCGAAGGCGCGCCGGTTGATGACCTTGATCAGTACCCACGACATCACCACCCCGAGTGGAATGGCCGCAAGCCCGCTCAGCAGGCCGATGACGCCGGTCTGCGTCGTGATCATCGAGCCCACCTGGCGCGGCGTCATGCCCAGTGCACGCAACAGCGCGAACTCGCGTGCACGTTCCAGTTGCAACGCCAGCATTGCGCTGAGGATGCCGATAAAGGCCACGCCGCTCGCCAGCCAGTAGAGCACGTCGGTAATCACGAATGTCCGGTCGAAAATCTGCAGCGACAGGTCCCGGATGCGAACGTTGGACTCGACGCGCAATTCCTGGCGCCCCTCGCTGAGCGCCCGGATTGCGGCGATCGTCGCCTCGGCATCGGCAGCATCGCCGAGATAAAGCCCGACTGAATCGACGCCATCGTCGTCGAAGTACAGATCGTAGCGGCTACGGCTCATCATGATCGCGCTGGCATTGATGTCGTAGCTTCGAAACGTCGCGGCGACCCGGAAAGCGCGCTCTCCCTCATTAGTAGACAGCGTGACCATGTCGCCCGGCGAGACCGCGTTCTGGTACGCATACGGTTCGGAGACGAGCACGGCGTCGCTGCTTTCCCAGGCATCCCAGACCGGACCCGGATCCAGTTCGAGAATGCCGGTGCCCGCGTAGCTGCCGGGCGCCATGCGCACAGCGAGTAACTGGGTGCGCGATGCGGTGTCCTCGAGCCAGACCCTGCGGCTGGTGCTGACGGACTCGACACCGTCGATGTCGCTGATGTCGTCGACCAGTTCGGGCAGCATCGTGCCGCGTGCGACGCCGGCGTAGACGTCAGCCTGCAAGGTCTGCTCGAGCCAGGTCTTCACCGATCCCCTGAAACTGTCGACCATAACGCTGACACCAATCGTTGCCGACACGGCGACAGCCAGCGCGACAATAGCCACGCCGGTGCGACTGAGGCTGGTAGCGATGCCGGCAATGGCGAGTCGCGCCGGCGTACCGGCAACACGCTGTGCCAGCGGCGACGCCATTAACGCAGCCGACCGGACGGCGATCGGTACACAGAAAGAAAATCCGAGGATCAGCAGAAACACCGCAACGAGCCCGGCTACGAGGTTGCGACCCGACACCGCCAGCAGCACGATCGCCACGATGATCGTGGCGATGCCCGCCGCCGTGACGAACGGCAACATGCGGCCGGCCCGGCGCTCGAGGGATGAACGCATCATTGCGAGCCGTGGTTCGTACGTGGCTGCCTCGATGGCCGGCGCGGCGGCGGCAATAAGCGCCGCACCGAGTCCCGCAACCAGTCCCTTCATGACCGACGCGGTGTCGACGGCTACATCGGTCACGGTAACGCGAAAGTAGAAATCGTTGATCGACTGCGCCACCAGCACCAGCAGCTTCTCGCCGAGCCAGACACCGAGAATAACGCCCGCCGCTGCTGCCGCCGCTCCAAGGACCGCAGCCTCGACCAGGATCATTACGAGTAGCTGGCGGCGAGTGACGCCTATCGCTCGCAAACTCGCCATCAGTCCGCGTCGCTGCAATACGGAAAAGCTGACGCTGTTGAAGATGAGAAACAGGCCCACGAGCAACGCCAGCAGGCTCATCGCCGTGAGATTGGTCATGAAAGCCTGGCTCATTGCCGCGGTCGCCTGGGTGCGGCCGGCGGCAGTCAGTACGCGCGTGCCATCCGGCAAAGCCGCCTCGAGTTCGGCAAGTGCGTCGTCGTCACCGCTCGGCAGCTTCACGTCGATACGCGACAACCAGCCCTGCTGGCCGAGCCAGGACTGCGCCGTAGCGATGTCCGCAACAATGACGTAGTCGAGGCCACCTTCGGAGGTGTCGAAGGTACCCAGCAGGGACGCGCGGTGAGTCTGCCCGTTGGCAGTGACGGTGAACCCGTCGCCCGTAGACAGTCCGAGCAGGCGCGCAGTCTGCATCGACATCGTGACAGCGCCGGGCCTTGCCATGAACGCCTCGAACAGCGACTGCGTTGACGAACCGTCTTCATCGACGGGCACGCTTGCCTGGCTGGTAAACTCCCTGACCTGCTGCTCGGCGAACAGATCGACGCCCAGCAACTGCAACGACTGCTCGCCGATAAACACGGTGTCGTCGACGACCGGGGCCAAGGAGCGAAGCCCGTGCAGGACCCGCAGGTCTGCGTAGGCCTCCTCGCTGACACCACGCGGACCGCCAATCACCTGGTGCGTCGCCTCGCCCGTCAGCGTATCCATCGACAACAGGAACGCTTTCCGCGCACTGCCGTTCGCCAGGTCGACCGCGACGATCACGGCGACGCCAATAACGATCCCGAGCAGCGCCAGGGCCAGTTGCCACGGGTGCCTCAGCAGGTAACTGAAGCTGGCACGGTAGCGGACGGGAATCATGCCGGTTTATCGCGACGGCTCGAGCTTGCCATTGTGCAGTTCGAGCGTTCGATCGCACGTCGCTGCGATGCTGTTGCTGTGCGTCGCCATGATCATGGTTGCGCCCGTTTCGCGAATCAGCTTCGACAGAACGGCGAGTACGTTATCGGCCGTCGCATCGTCGAGATTGCCGGTCGGCTCGTCAGCCAGGATCACCGAGGGCTCGTGACAAAGCGCCCGGGCGATCGCGACACGCTGTTGCTCGCCGCCGGAAAGCACGTCAGGAAAGCTCGCAGCACGATCCCCGAGATCTACGGCATCCAGGTGCCCCGCTATGCGGTCGGCGGTTTCCGGCTTCGACACGCCGTTGAGCTCGAGCACAAGGCGCAGGTTGTCGGCGACACTCAGGGTCGGAATGAGATTGAACGCCTGGTAGACGAACCCGATGTGCTCGCGCCGGTACAGGGTGCGTTCGCGCTCGTCGAGGTCGGTGAGGTTGATGCCCGCAACGACAACGGAGCCCTCGTCCGGTGTGTCGATGCCACTGATGAGGTTGAGCAGTGTCGATTTGCCGGAGCCGCTGCGGCCGCGCAGTGCCACGGTTTCGCCGCGATCGATCTGCGCCGTTACGCCATCGAGCACGAGGTGCTGCTTCTCACCTTCCGTGAAACTGCGGCGCAGGCCGCGCAGCTCGATCAGCGCCGTGCTTGCCGTACTGCTAGAAGACGTAGGAGACAATGGCCAGCCCCTTGAAAACGATGTCGTCGTCGACGATCGGGCTCGCAGTTACGTCGTCGTCGAGTCGCTCACCCGAGATGTTGACGATGATACGCCAGTCCTCGGTCAGTTCGATGAACGTATCGATGCCCAGTTCGAAGCTCTGCGTGCTGCCGAGCTCGTATGCTGGCCGTCCGGGGGTCGCGGCGGCCGCAGGCACGCCGAAATCGTGGTTGCTAATCTCGCTGCTCGACCAGTTGTACGCGATGAACGGCTCGATGTTTGCCGTGCCCAGAGGAAATCCTCGCGACAGGGACACGTTCGCCAGGCCACCGCCGATGCGATCCAGGACGTCGTGCTGGTAGAGCATCTCGAGTTCGAATCCCTCGGCGATCTCGTATTGCAGCGCGAGTCCGCCGAACAGCGTCGACTCGCGATCGCCGAGGCCCTCGAGCACCGGGCTGTCCGACTCCTCGTAGCTGCCGATGCGGTACTCAGCCGCAACCGCCAGCCGCAGCCGGCCACTGCCGGCAACGCCGTATCGAAGCCTGGGCCCGAACCACTGCAGGCGGTCACCGATGTAGGTAACTGCGGGAATCACCTGCGTGACGGTTTGCGTCGAATCGACATACGGACTGCTGCGAGCGATGACACCGACACCCAGGCCCACCCGGCCGCGCTCCCCAAGTACGGCGTACATTCGCACGTCGATGGCGGCGCCCTGCTCGGCATCGAAGTCAAAGCTCGCTCTCGCGAACCTAGGGGGACCCTTGGGCTGGTAGTCGTTCGATATAGCGAGGTTTTCGCGTGGAATGCCGATGAAATTCTTGTCGATGAGCCCGTTGCCGTTCTCGTCGTGATACACGAGTACGGCAATCTTGCCGCTGCTGACGCCCGGCAACTCGTACTCGCCGTCACCGCGCGCAGGCAGTGTTACCTCCGTCGCCGGATCGCGAAGATCACCGAAGGCGTCGGCCGCGTCATACACCTGGAACACGAGGTTGCCGGATTGCGGCGCGTTTTCGAGACGCACGGTCAGGTCGGCCGCTGCGGCGAACAGCGGACATGCAATAAGGGACGCGGCAAGCAGCCACAGTGTTGTTGTCGGTCGCAATTTCACAGTCGGCACCCTATCAGTCATCAATGGGCCGAGACACTGAATGCTGTCAATCGTTACAGACAGTTACCGGATTTTGATCGGTATTGGCTGGGCACCTCCGCTAATATCGTCGGGCAATCTTAAGAACACTCGGAGGATCGCCCGATGACCGCTAACCGTATGAGCATTTTCACATTACTCGCGCTGGCGCTGCTTGTCGCGTTGCCCGGCGGAAATGCCGCGGCAGATGCCCACGGCGCAGCCAGCAGACCCACGGTGCTGATCACCGGGGCTAATCGCGGACTCGGCCTCGAATTCGCGAAACAATACGCGGCGGACGGCTGGCATGTCATCGCAACCGCGAGAAAGCCAGCGCAGGCCGACGCGCTGAATGAGCTCGACGTCCGCGTGCTGCAGCTTGACGTGACCGACCTCGAAAGCGTCGCGGCGCTGGCCAAATCGCTCGGTGACGCGCCTGTGGATCTCCTGATCAACAATGCCGGCATCTTTCCGCGCGCGAGCACGATCGAGAGCGTCGATTACGAGGACTACATGCGCACCCTGGCCGTGAATACGGCTGGCCCGGTGCTCGTTACGTCCGCGGTCCTGCCCAACCTGCGGAAGGGCGAGCGCAAGAAGATCGTAAACATCACCAGCCGCCTCGGCAGCATTGAGCTGAACAGCGGCAACAACTTCTACGGCTATCGCGAAAGCAAGGCCGCGCTGAACATGTTCTCGAAGACGCTCGCCGGCGAACTCGGGCCCGAGGGATTCATCGTCCTCGCACTGCACCCCGGCTGGGTCGCGACCGACATGGGCGGCGCCAGCGCGCCGCTCTCGCCCGAGCAGTCGATCACGGCGATGCGCAATGTAATCGCGGGACTCACGCCCGAGGACAGCGGTGGCTACCGATCCTACGACGGCAAAGTCGAGCCCTGGTAGTAAATTGAGACATTCGCGTTTTCCTCGAAAACACGAATGTCCCAGTTTCCGGGTTGGGGCTAGTTGTCGACTTCAATCGCCCCGATATCACCGACGAGATCCGCGGGCCTGGAATTGCCGAGCTGGTCTTCGCCCAGCAGGGAGACTCCGAGCGTATTCTCGCTGATGCTCACGGTGATGCCGTTGAACGGGCTCTGCCCGAGACCGAAGAGTGAAACCCAGATGTCGTCGTTGATCAGCGCCGGCCCCATAGCGGTCATCTGGTCGACGTTCACGCCGGGAATCCGGCCTGCAAGCGCAAGGTCGAGATGGTGCCAGAATTCGATATACGCGTGATTGTAGGCGAACTGCGGCCATGTCTGTGCCGGGCCACACCAGTAGGCCTGCTCGAGCGTATCGATGGTGACATTGCCGCAGTTGAGATACTGCTGCGGCCCAGCGGTGTCCGGATCGATATCCTGCAGGTATCCCTGGTAATGGTTTCTGAACTCAGCCTCGAAACCAGCCTGGCCGAAGTGGGCCTCGATCTGGTCGAGCATCAGCGGAAGCAGCAGCGGGTTGCCGCCCTCGTTGGCCGGGCCCTCCAGCGCGCCGACAATCTCGGACACGTTGTAATTTCCGGTCGGCAACTGATCCAGTGCGCTGCCAATTGGCTCGTAATGGAGCACGGCAAACGGATCGGCCATTACGCCGGCGGAGCCAATCAATGCAGACAGCGTCGCATTGCCGAGTACGTCGGCCATCAACACGCCATCCCCGTCGTTCGCTTTCGGGTAGTGTTTCCGCGACAACGAGGCCCAGCCGGGCTCGCCGATCGGCACCAGTATCTGGCTGAAGTCGATGACACCCAGCCGGTTGTATCCCATGCTCCGAAACTCGAACACGGACCCTGTAAAGATGTCGTGCGGATAAACGTTACCGATCGTATAGACACCGGGACCCATGCCGTCGATCTCGTGCACGGTGTTGCCAACCACGATGGAATGCCCGATGACCAGGTCTTCGACGGCGTGCGCATTGCCGATTGTCGCGGCGATGCCGCCTGCAAGATTGGGTTTGTCCAGCTCGTTCGTCCGCGGTTTTCCAAACACCTGGTTCTCGACGATGGTGCTGCTTTGAACCTGCATGTAGCCGTTCGACATGTAGAGTCCGCCACCACGCCAGTAACCGATATCCAGCAGGTTGAACAGGAAGGGTGGAAGCAGCGGTGGTTCGACGAGGTTCCTCGCGACCGTGCTGTTGTCGATGTGAATCCGCGTCGACCGGCCGATTCCGCCGCCGTCCGAATACACGCCGGCGCCATAGGCAAACAGCCCGGCGATTCGATTCTCCGTAATCGATGATCGAGAAATGAGCGAGATATTCGCGCCGGTATCGCGCCCACCGACCGAGAAAACGCCGCCACCTGCGGCCCCCGCGCCGGTAACCGTGTTCCCACTGACGACGCAGTTTTCCATTACAACGGTGTCTGCGTAGACACCACCGCCATACGCGCCGCCGTCCCGAGACGTGTCGGAATCGTCACCGACAGCGTGATTGTCGTAGATGGCACAGTCGGTGAGGGTCGCGGTGCCCCAGACGGCGATCCCCGCCCCGCGTGCAAGCGTGGAGGCCTGGTTGTCGTCCGGGTGCTGGCCGACATCAGCGGCCACCTCGAAGACGCTGTTGCCCCCCGTGATCGCGACATTGGTCAGACTGAGGTCACCGGCGACCGCCAAAACCCTGGCCGGTTCGGCGCCGTTCCAGTTCAGCGTGATGCCGTCGGGGAGGTCAGACGCATCGATGACGACGTTCTTGTCGGCATAGAGGGCCGACTTGCCGTAATCCCGGTTGTAGTAGCCGACGAGAAACGAGATGTTGTTCACGTCGTCGAAGCCCATCACCTCGCCGATGAGGACGGAATGGTCCTCGGCGACGAGGATCAGGTCGATGGTGCCGCCGTTCAGCGATCGATCGAACGTGATTCGCTGGCCGGGCGCGGCAGATTCGAGTGCAGACCGAAGGGTGACCGTATCACCGGAGGGCGACGCATCGTCCAGCAGGCTGTTGACGGCGATAACCGGCGTAACACCGCCTCCACAGCTTCCGCAGGATCCGCCGCTGCTACCACTGCCCCCGCAACCGGCGAGTACTACCATCACCGCAACGAATACTGGTGCAATTCTGCTCATCGTTCGCTCCACGGTTACAACCCGTAGTCTCAAGTTGGTGGCCGTTCCAAGAATAACAAGTGCGCCTGGTAAACGCCTATTCGGAGGGGTCATTCGGGGTTGCAGCCACGCGTTGCAATTCCGGGTCGTCGACGAGATCGTTGGCTTGCGGTGCCCAGCGGAAGGCAAGCACCGATTCCTGCGGTGTCATCGTGGTCGCGAGCCCTATAAACGCCTGCCGGCGTCTGTAAAAGCCAAGCCTGGGAGCCTCTGAGCCACGGACGCGCACGGCGATATCCGGCGGCAGGACCGTGCATTGAATGCTGTCCAGCCCGCCCGGGATGCCGACGCCGGTTGCTTTGAGCCACGCTTCCTTGATCACCCAGAGCGCCAGGAAGCGCTCGTCCGGATCTTCCGCAATCCACTCGGCCTCCTCAGCGTTGAAGAATCGCTTTGCGATTCTTGCAGCGTCTCGCGGACGGGGCGGTAATTCGACATCGATCCCTATCTCACCGTCGGCGGTCGCGGCGCAGACGATCGTGTCAGCGCTGTGCGCAATACTGACTGCGGGCCCTCCTGCGCAAAAAGGCTTACCGTTTGCCCCGGTGAGGATTTCATGCGAGCTGCGGCCGCTACCCGTGAGTTTCGTGAGAACGCTGCGTAACAGGAACCGCCCGCCAACGTACTCCTGCTGCCGCCGCGGCAACCTGAACTGCCCCGCCTGCCACCATTCGGACGCGGACAGGCATTCCGTTGCTATTTCCCCGAAATCGTCCAGCTTCGCGCACGCGAGAAAGATCTCGCCCGTCATCCGATAATGCGTTCGACCATCCAGAATGCGGCGATCGCTGCGATAGCGGCCGAGCCACCGTGGACAACGACGGGTACGAACCAGCTCTTCTTGCGCATCAGGTAAAGCACGGGAAATACAACAAGCACGATTGCGAGCTGCCCCAGTTCCACGCCGACATTGAATGTCACCATCACTTTCACGAGATCGACCATCCTGAACGGCAAATGCCCCATCACGGTGGCAAATCCGAGGCCGTGGAACAGGCCGAAGAAGAAGGCGACGGCCCAGGGGTAGCGCTCGGTCGGGCCGGTCTCGCCCTGGCCCTTGCGCACGATCTCGACCGCCAGGAAGACGATGCTCAGCGCAATGACGGCCTCGGTCGGCCCTGGCGGCACGTGCACC
>JASJBB010000026.1 GCA_030066735.1 Woeseiaceae bacterium
GTGTACATGAACCTCGGCGACCTGTATCTCGAGAAGGAGCGCTACCAGGACGCCGCGCAGACTTACGAGGCGTTCGTCGAGCAGGACCCGTTCCACCCGAAATCACCGCTGCTGCAGGTCGAGGTCATCGAGTCCTACAAGCGCGGCGGCTTCCCGAGCCTCGTCCTCGACGGCAAGAAAGGATTCGTCGACCGCTACGGCATGGACGGCCAGTTCTGGGTGCGCAACGCGCGCGCAGAGAACGCCGGGGTCGAAGCCCATCTCAAGGCCAACCTCAACGACCTGGCCAAGTACTACCACGCCGAGGCGCAAGAGGACGGCAAGCAGGCCGATTACCAGGAGGCGGCGCGCTACTACCGCAAGTACCTCGCCTATTTCCCGGGTGAGCCGGACACGGCGAATACGAACTTCCTGCTGGCCGAGATCCTGTTCGAAAGCAGTGACTACGCGGCAGCGACCGCCGAGTACGAGCGTACGGCCTACGAGTACGCGAACCACGAAAAGGCGGCGGAAGCCGGCTACGCGGCCATACTCGCGTACCGGGAGCATGAAAACACGCTGACCGGCGAGCGCCAGGCAGAGGCGCGAGCCGCATGGCACCAGCAGTATCTCGACAGCGGCCTGCGCTTTGCGGACACGTTCCCGGAACACCCCGAGTCGGGCGCCGTGCTGACGACGGTCGCCGAGGACCTGTTTGCGCAGAACCAGTTCGATCTTGCAATTGCGGTCGGCCAGGCGGTCGTCGCCAAGCAGCCGCCGGTCAAGCCCGAGCTGGCGCGCACGGCCTGGACCGTCATCGCGCACTCGTATTTCGACGTCTCCAATTTCGCGGCGGCCGAGCAGTCGTACTTCAAGCTGCGCTCGGTGACGCCGGCCGACGATCTCGTTGCCAACGAAGAGATCAAGGACCGTATCGCTTCATCGATCTACAAGCAGGGCGAGATGGCGCGCGACATGGGCTTGCTCGAAGAGGCAGTCACACACTTCACGCGGCTCGGCCAGGTGGTGCCCGACTCCGAGTTCCGGATGACGGCCGAGTACGACGCGGCGGCCGCCCTTATCAATCTCAAGGCCTGGGGGCGCGCATCGGCTGCGCTGGAGAAGTTCCGCGCGGATTATCCGGACAGCGAATATGCCGACGAGATTACCCAGAACCTCGCCGTGTCCTACCTCGAGTCGGGCAACGGCGTGCAGGCGGCACAGGAATTCGAGCGCATCGCGGCCGCGCCGACGAGCACCGAGGACATTCGCCGCGAGGCGCTGTGGAAAGCGGCTGACCTCTACAAGGGCAGCAATGTCATCACGAGCGAGCACCGCGTGCTGACGAATATCGTCGCGCGGTACCCGAACCCGATTTCAGAGTCGATCGAGGCGCGCTACCGGCTGCTCGAGATCGAACGCGGGCAGGGCGACGCGGCCGCCGTCAACGCGCGCCTGCAGGAACTGATCCGGGTCGACGCGACGGCCGGATCGCAACGTTCTGACAGGACCCGTTTCCTCGCGGCCAGGGCGTCGCTGGAACTGGCCGAGCCCGTGCTGCGCCGCTTCACGGTGGTCAAGCTCAGCCAGCCGCTGGCCGAGAGCATGAAGCTGAAACGCGAACTCATGGAAGACGTGATCGAGGTCTACACCGACGCCGCGGATTATGGCGTCGCCGAGGTCACGACGGCTGCAACCTTCCAGCTCGGGCAGGTTTACGAGCAGTTCAGCAAAGATCTGATGGACTCGGAGCGCCCGTCGAATCTCGATGCCGCCGCGCTGGAGCAATACGAGCTGTTGCTTGAAGAACAGATGTTCCCGTTCGAGGAAAAGGCGATCGACCTCTACAAGGCGAACGCCGATCGCGCGCCCGACGGCGTCTACGACGAATGGGTGAGAAAGAGCTTTAACCGCCTTGCCGGCCTGATGCCGGCCAGGTATGCAAAGAGGGAGCGCAGTGAAGATGTCGTTACATCGCTCTACTAGCTGGCGGCTGTTGCTGCCGGCCGGCATGCTGGTTCTCGCCGGCTGCGCGGGTTCGGGCCCGAAGCCTGATTCCGCAGACGACCGTGCGCAGGCAGGCGCCGCAGCGCCGCAGCGCGAGCTGGCGGAAATTCCGCCGGCGGCGCAAACGCTCTACGAGCAGGCCGTCGCCGTGATGGCGTCCGGCGATTTCGTCGATGCCGAGCTGCGTCTCAAGGAATTCCTGTTGCAGTACCCGGCGTACCCGGGCGCGCACGTCAATCTCGCGATTATTCATTCGCAGAACGAAAATGACGCCGCCGCGCAGGCTGCGATCGACGCTGCTCTGACCCTGGATCCCAGTCATGCCGCGGCCTTGAACCAGCAGGGCATGCTATTTCGCAGAAATGGCAATTTTATCGAGGCAGAGGCCGCATATTTGAAGGCCGTCACAGCGTCGCCCGACTACGCCTTGGCACACTACAACCTGGGTGTCCTCAACGAGCTTTATCTCCAGCGCCTGGATGTTGCGTTGCAGCATTTCGAGACATACCGGACGCTGGCGGGCGAGGACAAGCAGGTTGAGAAATGGATCGCAGATCTGAGGCGGCGCGTTGCGGCGACTCAGCGCACGGCAAACGTGGCGGAATGACGGACATGAATAGGATCTCATCAGGATTATTCGGCGCCCGATTCATGCTGGCCATGTTGTTGGCAGCGTTTGCCACTTTTGCGTCCGCCCAGGAAGCGGACGACCTGGAGCCGGCCGTGGATACGTCGGCGATCGAACCGGCGGTCGCCACGTCGAGCGCAGCCGACGAGCCGGCGGAGGAGATCGAGCCCGCGGTGACGACAGCGGCGCTGGCCGCCGACGTGACGCGTGACGAGTCCGGGTACCAGGTGATGGACAGGCTGGAGCTGGGCCGGACGGAGATCACCGGAAACCAGGAGTTGCCGAAGGTCCTGTACATCGTGCCGTGGCAGAAGTCGAACCCCGGCGAACTGATGGGCAAACCGGTCAATACGTTGCTCGACGACGTGCTGGCGCCGCTGGACCGGGAAGAATTTATGAGGCAGGTCGAGTACTACAACGACCTGTACGTGGAAGAGCAGGCAGACGAGTAGTGAGAGAACCCGCCCCGGCGGGTGATGGTTACAACAGAGGAGCAAGACAATGGGCACACTAGTGCGATTTTTCCAGGAAGGCGGTGCATTCATGTACCCGATCCTGTTCGTATTTGCATTCGGCGTGGCGATCGCCATCGAGCGCTGGATGTACCTGACGATGTCGGGTGCAGCCAACCGCTCACTGTGGAAGAAGATCGTCCCGTTCCTGAAGGCCGGTAACTTCCAGGAAGCCGCGCAGCACACGGCGAAATCCAAGGCTGCTATCGGCTCGATCCTGACGTACGGCCTGTATCGCGTGAAGTCGGCGCGTCGTCGTGACGACATCGAGAAGGCGATGGAAGAGAGCATGATGGAAGTGCTGCCGCGGCTCGAAAAGCGGACGCACTACCTGGCGACGCTCGCCAACATCGCGACGCTGCTCGGCCTGCTGGGCACGATTATCGGCCTGATCCGCGCGTTCACGGCCGTGTCGAACGCCAACCCGGCTGACAAGGCGGACCTGCTGTCGGCGTCGATCTCGGTGGCGATGAACACGACGGCATTCGGCCTCATGGCTGCTATTCCGCTGTTGCTGATTCACGCGCTGTTGCAGACGAAGACCAACCAGCTCGTTGACAGCCTCGAGATGGCCAGCGTCAAGTTTCTCAACGCCGTAACGGAACGTCAGCTCAAGACATCCGGAGCATAAGGTATGTACCATCGCCGCAAGGGCAGCCGTCGCGCTAATCAAGAGACGGCCGAGCTCAACATCACGGCCTTTATGAACCTGATGGTCATCCTGGTGCCGTTCCTGCTGATCACCGCGGTGTTCTCGCGTTTGGCGGTTCTCGAACTGAACCTGCCAGGCTCCTCGACCGAGCCCGCAGATCCGCAGGAGCAGACGTTCCAGCTTGAAGTCATCGTTCGCAAGGACAAGATCGAAGTCGGCGATCGCAACCAGGGCCTGCTTGGCGTTTACCCGAACACGGAAGAGGGTGAATACGACTACAACGCCCTGAGCGAGAAACTTTCCCAGCTCAAGAAACGCTATCCGTCGAAGACGGATGCGTCGATTCTCCTCGAGCAGGATATCGAGTACGACACGCTCGTGCAGGTCATGGACCGGGTACGGGTCGAGGAAGAGGCGGTAGGGCTCACGGTAGTCCGCGTTGACCTGTTCCCCGACATATCCATTGGCGACGCGCCCGTCGTCTCCGGAGGTGCATAGGCATGGTCAAGTCGGCACGCGCAAAACGAATGGAGAAGCACCACAAGCGGCACAAAAGCTCTGGTGCTCTCAATCTCGTCTCGCTGATGGACATATTCACGATTCTCGTCTTCTTCCTGCTCGTCAACTCGTCGGACGTGGAAACGC
This sequence comes from Woeseiaceae bacterium, assembly GCA_030066735.1. Taxonomy (GTDB): domain Bacteria; phylum Pseudomonadota; class Gammaproteobacteria; order Steroidobacterales; family Woeseiaceae; genus UBA1847. Next base: position 4,424 of record JASJBB010000026.1, read on the forward strand.
TGCCGAACGCGAAGGACCTGCAGCTGCCGGAGTCCATCGCCGAGGAGAAGGCAAAGGAGACGGTGGTCATCCTCATCGGTGAAGAAGATCTCATCGTGCAGGGTGCGCCGGTGGCCAAGATAGCCGACGTCATGGACATGAAGGGCAACGACATCCCGGCCCTGCGCGAGGCGCTCAAGTCGCAAAACGACCGCGTGCTGCGCCGCGAAGCCCAGGACGACATTGCCGGTCGCGAAGTGACGATCATGGGTGACAAGGAGATTCCGTACCGGTTGCTGAAGAAGGTGATGGCGACCTGCACGGCGTCGGATTACGGGCAGATTTCTCTGGCGGTACTGCAGAAGAGCTCCGAGAAGCTCGACAGTCTGCAGGCAGCGAGATAGCAGGGACAGCTTAGGAGTAGCGCGTGGATTTACCGTTCTACAGAGAATACGAACTGCCTTGGACTTCCGATTCCAGCCAGGAACGCAAGTTCCAGCGGCTGCTCGGCACCATATTCCTGATCGTCCTGGCGCTCGGCCTGATATGGCCGTTCCTGCCGGCTCCCGAGCGCGAGCTCGACGAGGTGGAAATTCCGCCGCGCATCGCGCAGTTGCTGCTCGAAGAGAAGCCGCTGCCGCCGCCACCGCCGCCCGAGCCCGAGCCCGAGGAAGAAGAGCCCGAGCCCGAGGAGGAACCGGAGCCCGAGCAGGTTGCCGAGGAACCGGAGCCCGAGCCCGAGCCGATTCCGGAACCCGAGCCGGACCGCGAAGAAATCGCGCGCGAGCAGGCGCAGGCGGCGTTCATGCCGTTTGCCGAAGACCTGGCCGACCTGGTCGACCAGGACCTGCTCGACACGGTAACCGACGACCGCGAGTTGACGGCATCGGTTGGCGAAGCCGCGCGCAATGAGCGCTCGATGATCACGTCGAATGTCGGCGCCGCATCGGGCGGTATCAATACGGCACAGATGAGCCGCAACACCGGCGGCACCGGCATTGCCGGTCGTTCGACCACCAAGGTCGAGAGCGAGATCGACGATATCGGGCCGGCCGGCGGCGCCCGCCGCACGGGCACCAGCGGCAAGGCTTCGCGTTCGCGCGAGGAGATCGAGCTCGTCTTCGATCGCAACAAGGGCGCCATCTTCGCGCTTTACAACCGCGCACTGCGCAGCGACCCGACGCTCGAGGGCAAGCTGGTCCTGCGCCTGACGATCGCACCGAACGGCGCAGTCACGTTCTGCGAAGTCGTATCGAGCGAGCTGGGCGACCCGGATCTCGAGGCGAAGCTCGTTGCTCGCATCAAGCTGTTCAGGTTCGAGGCGAAGGACGTCGAGGCGATAACGACCACGAAGCCGATCGACTTCTTCCCGGCATAGCGCAGACCAATGAGCCTGCACCCGCGATAGTTACTCGCGGAATGGCTCGCTGCGCTTTAGTTCTCACGAGCAACTATCCCGGGCACAGGCGCGTCAGTATTCATCCCTGCGACGAACCCACTCCTGCGGGTACGTCAGGTCGGATTCGTTGCGGCCCCTGGGGACGATATCCAGGAGCTGGTAGGTGGCGTTGTACGGATCCAGTCCCCGCGCAAAGGTCGAATACGTGTGCAGGACGGCGCCGCCGTCCCTCGCGAACACACTGATCCCCGGCAACTCCTCGATCGCGGCATTGCCATCGGCATAGTTGTAGTTGGCGGTGCCGTCTGCGATCTGCTGCGCAGAGAAAGACACGCCGAAATCGTAATTGAACGAACTCGTCGCCGACGACGCCCAGGGGAACGTCCAGCCCATGCGCTCGCGGTAGGCCAGCAGCAGATCCAGCGGCGCCCGCGATATGGCGACGAGGCTGACGTCACGCGCAGCAAGGTGCGCTACCGACCGGTCGTAAGAGTCGGCCCAGAACGAACAGGACTTGCAGCCGGCATCCCATTCCGGGTGGAACATAAAGTGATAAACGAGCAGCTGTGAGGCATCGCCGAACAGTTCGACGAGGCTCTTGCGGCCTTGCTCGGTCTCGAAAACGTACTCGGTGTCGACTGAGCGCCAGGGCAGCGCCCGGCGTTTTGCCGCCAGTGCGTCACGCGCGGCCTGGAAGGCCTTCTCTTCCTCCAGCAGCGCCTTGCGCGCCGCCAGCCAGTCCTGGTCGGAAACGATACGGTTCATGCCGTCACTCCCCCGGGGTTGCATGCGCAGGACCCCAGTTTACACTGTCGCTTGCCCGGCCCGAGGCCATACCCTGTTGCCAGGAGGATTGCAGATGCTCACTGCCTTACGCCCCGTTCTCGCGGTTTTTCTCGTTTTCTGGCTGCCGGCAGCCGTGGCCCAGTCCGATATCGAGCGCCTGATGGCCGAAACGGGCGTCGAACCGGCGGCTACCTCGACCCGCGACCACCCGCGCTGGCGCGAGCCCCGAAAGATCGTCGTGCGGGATTATGCGGGCCTGTTCGAGGCAGCGAGCGCCAGCGTTGCGGGCGTCGAACTGGTCAAGGCGCGCACGCTCGACGAGGCGATCGCCGCCGGGAAAGGCGCCGACGCGATCGTGGGATGGTGTTCGGGCGCCGTGCTCGATGCCGCCAGCGACGCCGTCTGGGTCCAGTTCCTTGGTGCGGGCGTTGAGCGCTGCGTCAATCATGGCCGCATCAGGAGCGGCGATGTACTGCTCACCAACATGCAGAAAATGTCGTCGCCCGTGATCGCCGAGCATGTCGTCGCAATGATGCTGTCGCTGTCACGCGCGTTGCCTGCGTACGCGAAGAAAATGGAAAGCGGCGGGTGGTTGCGAGGCCCGGAGCACACCGGGGCGATGCAATCGTACGGCGGCAGGACCGTGCTCATCGCTGGTCTTGGCGGCATCGGCACCGAGGTGGCGCGCCGGGCGGCCGCGCTGGACATGCGCGTCGTTGGAACGCGTCGCAGCTCCAGGGAAGGCCCCGACTTTGTCGCTTACGTCGGCCTGTCCGACGAGCTGCACGCGCTCGCTGCCGAGGCGGACTTCATTGTGAACGCATTGCCACTGACGGATGAGACGACCGGCCTGTTCGACGCGGACTTCTTCGCGGCGGCGAAACGGGGCTCGTACTTCATCAATGTGGGGCGCGGCAGGACGGTCGTCACTGCGGACCTGGTGGCCGCGCTGGAGAGCGGCCAGGTTGCCGGGGCAGGGCTCGACGTCACCGACCCCGAGCCGCTGCCGCCCGGCCACGCCCTGTGGCAGATGGACAATGTCATCATCACGCCCCACGTATCCAGTCGTGGCGGGAACCGTATTCGGCACAAACTGCTCGCCGTCGAGAACCTGCGACGATTTATTGCAGGTGAGCCTCTTCTCAATGTCGTCGACCCGGCCGCCGGTTACTGACGATAGCGCTGATCTGTCGCGCGGCTTCGCGCCGATCGCCGGTCGCGATGCGCGCGTGCTGGTCCTCGGCAGCCTGCCGAGCCAGCGGTCGATTGCGGAACGGCAGTACTACGCGCATCCGCAAAATGCGTTCTGGCGCATCATGGCCGAGCTGGCGGGCGCGACGGGCACCTACGCGGAGCGCTGCGCCGCGCTGATCCAGCGCCGCATCGCCGTATGGGATGTGCTCGCAGCGTCGGTGCGGCCCGGCAGCAGGGACGCTGATATCGTTACCAGTTCTGCACAAGTAAATGATTTTAAAAACTTTTTCGGGTCTCACCCGGAAATCGGCCGGATATGTTTCAATGGCCGCAAGGCGGCGCAGCTGTTCGAGCGGTCCGCTGCCGGGCTGACCGCGCCGCGCGAGCTGATCGTGTTGCCGTCCACGAGCCCGGCCTACGCGGCAATGCGCTTCGACGACAAGCTGCGGCACTGGCGCGCAGGACTAACGACACAGCCAACAGGGGGTTGAGATGATCGGTTACGTGACATTGGGCACCAACAGGTTCGACGAGGCCGCGCAGTTTTACGATGAGTTGCTGAGCCTGGTTGGCGCAGGCAGGTTCCTGGAAAGCGATCGCTTTATTGCCTGGTCGAAGAGTGCGGCCTCTCCGGCGTTGTCGATTACCTACCCGTTCGACGGCAACGCGGCGACGGTCGGCAACGGCGTGATGGTGGCCATCGCAATGGACAAGCCGGAAAAGGTGGACGCCTTTCACGCCAGGGCGCTCGAACTCGGCGGGACCGACGAGGGCGCGCCCGGCGATCGCGGCACCGGTTTTTACGCGGCCTACTTCAGGGACCTGGACGGCAACAAGCTGAACGCGTTCTGCATGGTTCCGTCCGGGAAGTAGCAGCGATGCCTGCTAACACCATCCTCATGCCGATGCTGGCGCTGATGCTGCTCACGCTGGCGGTCTGGATCCTGCTGTACGTTCGACGCATTGCCTACATGAAGGCGAATCGCATCGATGCGCAACGGGTGTCGACCCCCGAGAAGGCTGCGGAACTGATCCCCGAGCACGTGCAGAATCCGGCTTACAATTTCAAGAACCTCTTCGAGCTGCCGGTGCTGTTTTACGGGCTGTGTCTCTACCTGTACGTCACGGGCAGCGCCGACGCGGTCTACGTCATTGCCGGCTGGGCCTTCGTGGGACTGCGCGCCGTGCACAGCCTGATCCAGTGCACGACGAATGTCGTGATGCACCGATTCGTGATCTACATGGCTGGCGCCGCAGCGCTCTGGTTCATGCTGCTGCGAGCAGTCCTGCAGGCGATCTGATCAGAGCGCGCCGTCGCCGGTCTCGCCCGTGCGAATTCGCCAGGCCTGCTGGAGTTCCGTGACAAAGATCTTGCCGTCGCCGACCTTGCCGGTCTTGGCGCTCTCGATAATGGCTTCGACCGTTCGCTCGAGCAGGTCGTCCTGGACGGCGACCTCGATCTTGGCCTTGGGCAGGAAGTCGACAACGTACTCGGCGCCGCGGTACAGCTCGGTGTGCCCGCGCTGCCGGCCGAAGCCCTTGACCTCGGTCACGGTCATGCCCTGAATTCCTACGTCACTCAATGCGTTACGGACGTCATCGAGGCGGAACGGTTTGACGATGGCGGTGACGAGTTTCATGGGCGGGCTCTTCCTTTGGCGGCGGGCGAATCGGGGAGTATGCTAGCACCACTATGAAAGCCGCGATACTCAGGGAGCCTGCAGCACTGCGATGGTACGGCCCGGCCGTACTGTACGCGGTTGGCGGTTATGCTTTCGGCATCGCCGGCTTGTTCAGCAGCGACTGGATTGTGAACGCGGGCGCAACGCTGCTGCTGGCCCACGCGATGATCATCGCGGCCTACCTGATCCACGAGTGCGGCCACAACCTCGTGTTCAAGCGCCAGCGCGACAATACTCGCCTGGGCCGTTTCATGAGCTGGATCTGTGGTGCGGCTTACGGCACCTACGAGGACATGCGCTACAAGCATTTTCGCCACCACGTCGACAATGACGACGTCGTCTGGTTCGAGTACGAGGAGTGGTTCGACAAACACCCCGGGGTGTTGCGGCTGACCCGGGCGCTCGAGTGGTTCTACATTCCGGCGCACGACCTGATCATGCACTTCATCATGATGTTCACGTCATTCGTCATCCCGGAGCGACGCGACCAGCGCCTGCGCAACGTCACGGTCATCGCCATCCGCTTCGGCATCTTCCTCACGGTGGCCGTCCTGTTCCCGAAAGCCGCGCTGCTTTACGTCATCGCGTACCTGCTGATGATGCACGTACTGCGTTTCATGGACGCGCTGCAGCACGACTATCCCTACAACGCGACGTTGTTTGAGATCGGTAACGCCCCGCACAAGGGGGATGCCGAGTGGGAACAGGAGCACACATTCAGCGTGCCGCACTCGCTGCGCCACTCGTGGCTCAACCTGTTGACGCTGAACTTCGGCTACCACAACGCGCACCACTATGACATGAACGTGCCGTTCTACCGGCTGCCCGAACTGCACGAGGAGCTGACGGGAAACGACCCGGGCCGGGTTATTCCGCTCACGGCACAGCTTGAGCTGTACCACCGCAACCGGGTCCTGCGCGTTTGTAATCCGCAGCCCGACAATTACCCCAAGGGCGCGGACTACCTGGCGACGGCGCGGACCGGACGCGGGCCGATCGGCGGCAACGCGGCGTCGTTTTTGACGTCGTTCTGACGTTTTCTCTGGATAGGACCGTTCGTTTCGGCTTGCCGCCGTCAGATTCTGAAGAAACTATGGAGGAATTGGCATGAGTAGTTCCGCTTTAGTAGGTCAAATTGGCTGGATCGACATGTCGACCGCCGACGCCGATGGCGTGCGCGATTTCTACAAGGCCGTCGTCGGCTGGGAAACCGAAGACGTGGACATGGGCGGTTACGCCGACTACGTCATGAAAACGCCGGACTCGGGCGACGGTGTAGCCGGGGTCTGCCACGCCCGGGGCAGCAACGCCGACCTTCCTGCCGGCTGGCTGATCTACATTACGGTCGCCGACGTCGAGGCCAGCGCCGCGGCGTGTGCGCAACACGGCGGCAAGGTGCTCGTCGAACCGCGCGGCCTGGCCGGCGGGAGCTTTTGCGTGGTCGAGGATCCGGGCGGTTCGGTCGCCGCGCTCTACCAACCCTGAGCGCCATGGGCGACAATGTCAGCCTGCGATTTTGGCTGACATGATTATGTTGGATTTCGATTTTGGTCTCGGCGAAGACCTGGACCTGCTGCGTGAATCCGTGCAGGCGTTTGCGACCGACCGGATTGCGCCCCGCGCGGAGGCCATCGACCGCGACAACGAGTTCCCCCGCGACCTGTGGCCCGAACTTGGCGAACTCGGCCTTCTCGGCATCACGGTGGAAGAGGAATACGGCGGCGCCGGTCTGGGCTACCTCGCCCACGCCGTGGCGATGGAAGAGATCAGCCGTGCCTCGGGCTCGGTCGGGCTTTCATATGGCGCACATTCGAACCTGTGCGTGAATCAGATCCGCCGCTGGGGCAGCCCGGAGCAGAAGGCGAAGTACCTGCCCGCGCTGATATCCGGCGAACATCTCGGCGCCCTCGCCATGAGCGAGGCCGGGGCCGGGTCCGATGTGATGGGGATGCGCACGACGGCGATGCGTGACGGCGATCACTATGTCTTGAATGGGTCCAAGATGTGGATCACCAACGGGCCGCAAGCCGACGTCATGGTGGTCTACGCGGTCACCGACGCCGATGCCGGCAGCCACAAGCTCAGCGCCTTCATTATCGAGCGGGGCACGCCCGGGCTTTCCACGCCGCAGAAACTCGACAAGCTCGGCATGCGGGGTTCGGACACGAGCGAAGTGCTGTTCGAAGACTGCAGGGTACCTGCCGCGAACATGATGGGTGAACCGGGCAAGGGCGCGGCGATTCTCATGAGCGGGCTCGATTACGAGCGCGTGGTCCTGGCCGCGGGGCCGACCGGCATCATGCGTTCCTGCCTCGACGTCGTCCTCCCTTACGTGCACGATCGCAAGCAGTTTGGCACGCCGATTGGCGAGTTCCAGCTCATGCAGGGCAAGATTGCCGACATGTACACGACGACGAACAGCTGCCGGGCCTACGTTTACGCAGTCGCCCGGGCCTGCGACCGCGACCAGACGACCCGCTTTGACGCCGCGGGCTGCATCCTGGTCGCGGCCGAGAAGGGCGTCGAGGTGGCCAGCCAGGCCGTCCAGGCGCTCGGCGGCAACGGCTACATCAACGAATACCCGGCCGGCCGGCTGTTGCGCGACGCCAAGCTCTACGAAATCGGCGCCGGCACGAGCGAGATCCGCCGCATGCTTATCGGCCGCGAGTTGTTCAATGCCACGCATTGAAACGAAGATCGATCGCGACTCCGACGATTACCGGCAGAACGCCGAGGCTAACGTCGCGCTGGCGCAAGACCTGCGTACGCTGAGCGAGCAGGTCGTTACCGGCGGTTCGGCGCGCTCTCGGGAGCGCCATCTCAAGCGCGGCAAACTCCTGCCTCGCGACCGCATCAGCACGCTGATCGACGATGACTCGCCATTTCTCGAACTCGGCCAGTTCGCGGCCTGGCAGGTTTACAGCGACGACGTGCCGGCGGCGGGAATCATTACGGGCATCGGCAGGATCCAGGGTATCGACTGCATGATCGTCGCGAACGATGCCACCGTGAAAGGCGGCACGTACTACCCGCTGACGGTCAAGAAGCACCTGCGCGCCCAGGAAGTGGCCGAGCAGAATCACTTGCCATGCGTCTATCTCGTTGACTCGGGCGGCGCGTTCCTGCCGCGCCAGGACGAGGTGTTTCCCGATCGCGATCATTTCGGCCGCATCTTTTACAACCAGGCGCGCATGTCGTCGCAGGGCATTCCGCAGATTGCCGTGGTGATGGGTTCCTGCACGGCCGGCGGCGCCTATGTGCCTGCGATGTGTGACGAGGCCATTATCGTGCGCAACCAGGGCACGATCTTCCTCGGCGGGCCGCCGCTCGTGAAGGCGGCGACGGGCGAGGTCGTCGACGCCGAGACCCTGGGCGGGGGCAGCGTGCATTCGCGCATCTCCGGCGTCACCGATCACCTGGCCGACGATGACACCCACGCGTTGGCGATCGCTCGCGACATTGTCGCGAATCTCAACGTCACGGCGCGCAACGAGCTGGCCATGCGCGAGCCGCGCGAGCCCGAGTACCCGGCCGACGACATCTACGGCATCGTTTCGCGCGAGTACCGGTTTCCGTACGACGTGCGCGAAGTGATCGCGCGGATCGTTGACGGATCGGAGTTCCAGGAGTTCAAGAAGCTCTATGGATCGACACTGGTGTGCGGATTCGCGCACATCGATGGGTGTCCGGTCGGCATCGTCGCCAATAACGGCATCCTGTTCATGGAGTCGGCGCAAAAAGGCGCGCACTTCATCCAGCTGTGCAATCGACGCGGCATACCGCTCGTATTCCTGCAGAACATCACCGGGTTCATGGTGGGCAAGCGCGTCGAGCATGCCGGCATCGCCAAGGACGGCGCCAAGATGGTCAACGCGGTGGCCGCGGCGACCGTACCGAAGTTCACGGTCGTCATCGGCGGCTCGTTTGGCGCCGGCAACTATGCGATGTGCGGGCGCGCCTACGGCCCGCGGATGTTGTGGATGTGGCCCAACGCGCGCATCTCGGTCATGGGCGGCGAGCAGGCATCTCTGGTGTTGTCCACGGTAAAGCGCGAAGGTCTCGAGGCGCGCGGCGACGAATGGCCCGAAGAGGAACAGGACCGGTTCGAGGCGGGTATTCGCGAGCAGTACGAGACCCAGGGGCACCCCTACTATGCCAGCGCCCGTTTGTGGGACGATGGCGTTATCGATCCGGTCGACACGCGTCGTGTATTGTCACTGGGGCTGGCGGCCGCGACGAACCGGCCGCGGGATGACGAAACGCCGTTTGGCGTGTTCAGGATGTAAGGGGAACGCATGACTTCACTGGCGGGAAAAACGCTGTTCGTAACCGGCGGCAGCCGCGGCATCGGCCTCGCGATCGCAAAGCGGGCAGCGGCCGATGGCGCCAATGTCGTCATTGCCGCGAAAACCGACAAGCCCCACCCGAAATTGCCGGGGACGATCCACACGGCGGCTGAGGAAATCGAACAGGCCGGCGGCAAGGCGCTGCCGCTCGTGTGCGACATCCGGGACGACGATGCGGTGGCGGCCGCGGTCGAGCAGGGCGCGGAGACGTTCGGCGGCATCGACATCGTGGTCAACAATGCGAGCGCGATCGCGCTGCTCGATACCCGAGCCGTGACCATGAAGCAGTTCGACCTGATGCACCAGGTCAACGCCCGCGGCACGTTTCTCGTCTCCAGGACCTGCCTGCCGTGGCTGCAGAAGGCGGACAACCCGCACATTCTCGTACTGGCTCCGCCACTCAACATGGTCGAGAAGTGGTTTGCTCCGCACGTTGCTTACTCGATGGCGAAGTACGGCATGAGCATGTGCGTGCTCGGCATGGCCGGGGAGCTTCGCGAAGACGGAATCGCGGTCAATGCCCTGTGGCCGCGCACCACGATCGCCACGGCAGCCGTCAACATGCTGGGTGGCGACGACCTCATGCAGCATTCGCGCAAGCCCGAGATTATGGCCGATGCGGCGCATGCGATCCTGACCCGCTCCAGCCGGGAATTCACGGGCAACTTCTGCATCGATGACGCCGTGCTCGAGGACGAGGGCGTTACCGATCTCAGCGGCTATGCCGTCAATCCCGACGTTCCGCTGGCGCCGGACTTCTTCGTCGAACCCCGCCAGGCGATGTGATGGCGCTCAACTACGACAAGCTCATGGCCACGGCCGTCAACGACCTGACGCTGAACTATCGCGACACAGAAACCATGCTGTACGCGCAAAGTATCGGTTTTGGCCAGGACCCGCTCGATGCCAAGGAACTGCCCTTCGTCTACGAGCAGGGGTCGCCGCTGCGAACCGTGCCGTCGATGGCCAGCGTGCTCGTGCCCGACATGTTTCCCCCGGACCTCGGCTGGGACTTCACCCAGGTACTGCACGCCGAGCAGCGGCTGACGCTGCATCGCCCGTTGCCCCCGCAGGCCGACATGCTGGTCAACAAGCGCATTGTCGACGTCTTCGATCGCGGGCCGAGGCGCGGGGCCATGCTGCTGTTTGAGGCGGAGGGGCGGCTGGCCAAGGACGACACGGCCGTCTTTACGATGGGCACGACGGTCATCGCGCGCGGGGACGGCGGTTTCGGCGGCAAGTCCGGCAGCGCGCCGCCGCCGCATCGGGCGCCGCGCCGTGACGCGGACCTGAGCTGCGATTTGCCGACGCGGGTCGACCAGGCGTTGCTGTTCCGGCTCAATGGCGACCGCAATCCGCTGCATGCGGATCCGGCAACGGCCAGGCAGGCGGGATTCGAGGTACCGATCCTGCACGGCCTGTGCACGTACGGCATTGCCTGCCGCGCCATTCTCAGGACGATTTGCGACTACGACGACACGCTGATCCGCGAGTTCGATGCACGATTCTCGGCGCCGGTCATGCCCGGGGATACCATTCGCACCGACATGTGGCAGGACGGCCCGGTCGTATCGTTCCGCTGCGTTGCGGTGGAGCGCGACGTCATGGTCCTGCGCAATGGCAAGTGCACGTTGGCGGTCTAGGCGACTGTTCATGAGCGGCCCCGTCACATTCTCGGTTGCAGACCACATCGCGACGGTTTCCCTGAACCGACCCGACAAGGCCAATGCCGTCAATCTCGAGATGATGGACGCGCTGCGCGAGACGGGCAGGGAACTGGCGGGCAACCCGTCCGTTCGCGCCATCGTTTTGCACGGCGCCGGCGAGAACTTCTGTGCCGGCATCGACACGGGCATTTTCCAGGACCCTGGTGCCGGCGTCGGCGAGTCCTCGTTCGCGCCGCTCGACGACTCGCCGGCCAACCGCCTCCAGTCGCCCGCCTATGTCTGGCGCGAGGTGCCGGTCCCGGTAATCTGCGCCATGCACGGCGTGGCTTACGGCGCCGGGCTCCAGATTGCCCTCGGAGCGGACCTGCGCTACGCGCGCCCCGATGCCAGCCTCTCGATCATGGAGATCAAGTGGGGGCTGGTTCCCGACATGGCGATCACGACGACGCTCCGCGATATCCTGCCGGTCGACCGGGTCAAGGAGCTGGCCTGGACCGGCCGCCGTGTCAGCGGCGAGGAGGCGCTCGCGATGGGCCTGGTCACGGCGCTGCATGACGATCCGCTCGCGGCGGCCATGGAGACGGCGGCCGCAATTTGCGTAAAATCGCCGGACGCGATCCGCGGCATCAAGCAGCTGTTCAACACGGCGTGGCGCCGGCCGGACGCCGAGGCACTGGTGATGGAGGCACAAGCGCAGCTACGTGTTATGGGCAAGAAGAACCAGCTGGAAGCGGTGATGGCCAACCTGCAAAAACGCGCACCGAGTTTCGATGACTGAGCGCAGTTGCATTCGGAACTATTCGGCCCTCGGCACAGTCCAAACAAGCATCCGAGATTCACGCAGTGTGGTAGACAAAGTGATCCACGCATCCAAAGCGGGCCTGGCTGTTGCGGCATGCCTGTTCGTGTCAGTGGCGGCTGCCCAATCCAACAATTCCTTCCCCAAGATGCCGGTCGACGCGAAGACCGTTCGGGTCCAGACCCAGGCCGAGGAAGTCTACAATCGCACCGACTACAAGCGTGCGTTCTTCATCTACCGCAACGAGCTGGCCCCGATTGGCGACAAGTACGGCCAGTACATGGTCGGGTTCATGTACCTGACGGGCAAGGGTGTGGAAGAGGACCGCATCGCGGCCTCGGCGTGGTACCGGCTGGCGGCGGAGCGAGACACCAAGGAATTCGTCAAGGTCCGCGACCAGGTAATGCGATCCCTGGATGACGTCGAGCGCGCGGAGTCCGACCGGCAGTTCATCGAGCTGCGCAAGGAGTACAGTGACCTCATCCTGCTCGTCCGGGCGATTCGCGAAGACTACGACGAACTCGGTGAACGCACCGGCTCGCGCCTGTCCGCCGGGGGCAGCCGGCTCAGCACGAGCCGGCCCGTGGTGGTGGTGGACATGGGTGGCAGCGGTTCGTCAGGGACGGAGTACTACAGCAGCATCCAGCGACGCCTGCAGGCTCGTCTCGACTACATTGCCGAACATGAAGATCTGAATGTTCCAAAAGAGGACATAGAGGGCTTCAATATCCGCGCGATCGAGCGGCATATCGAGGCTTACCTGGAGCGCCTGGATTAGTCCGCGCGCGGCGCGAGTCCCCGCGTCAGCACCTCGGGAAATTCGGCAACGATGCTGTCGGCCATCGACGCATCTCCATGGAACCACTTCGGAATCCAGTTGATCGAACCCATGACCGCGTTGCCGGTCATCCGCACGTCGCAGGCCGTGATACTGCCGTCGGCGATGCCGCGTTCGAGAATGGCTTCGAAGTTCTTGCTGTGCAGGCGCGACAGCTCCAGGACCTCGTCGCGATGCTCGGGCTTGAGTGACGGAATCTCGCTCATGATGGCGATCGGGCCCTCGTCGCCCACCATGCTCTCGATGTGAAAGCGCAGGTAACGCCGGGCCTGTTCGAGGCCCGTGCCGCCCTCGGCAATGGCGCGCTCCATGGCGTCGCGGCCGACGTCGGCGGCCCTGACGTAGCAGAGGAAAACGAGTTCCTCCTTGTTGCGCACGTAGTAGTACAGTGCAGGGTCGGTGAGACCGAGCATGTTTGCCACATCCTTGAGCGAGGTGCCGCTGTAGCCTTTGCGGTTGAAGCAGTGGGCGGCGGCTTTGAGAACCCGGTCGCGCTGCTGGCTGAAGCGGGTTTCATCGGGGTTACGAGCCATCGGGTTCCTTCCGTCGTTGCCAGGCGGCGGCGCCGCCGCGGCAGTCCTGCACTTGAGATTTGTCGGATTCTGAATTATTTTAATCTACATTAAAATTTTTGCAACAGCAAAAATAGCTGATTTTTAAGGGATTTTTCCTGATGAGTACTGCTGCCTCCGATTTGCCGGGCGCGAAGACCAGCGTCGAACGCGGCCCTCTGCGGTTCGTGACCGCGGCCTCGCTGTTTGACGGTCACGACGCCGCCATCAACATCATGCGGCGGCTGATCCAGGCCCAGGGCGCCGAGGTGATCCACCTGGGACACAACCGCAGCGTGGACGACATCGTGCGGGCGGCTATCCAGGAAGATGCCGACGGCATCGCGGTGTCGTCGTACCAGGGCGGTCATAACGAGTTCTTCCGCTACATGGTGGACCGGCTGCGCGAGCTCGGTGCGCCGCACATCAAGGTATTCGGCGGCGGTGGCGGAACGATTACGCCCGAAGAGATTGCGGAGCTCATGGACTACGGTGTCGAGCGCATCTACCACCCGCACGACGGCATGGAACTGGGCCTCGAAGCCATGATTCGCGACCTGGTCGAGCGCACCGAGAACGGCCGCAGGCACGCGTCGGCGCCCGGCGAGGTCGACGCCGACAATACGACCGGCATCGCCGGCATGATCTCGGCGCTCGAGGAGGGCGCGTTCGATGACAGCGAGCTCGCGGCGCTGCGCAAGGAATGGCAGGTCAAGGCAGGCCGGGTTCCCGTCGTCGGCATCACGGGCACGGGCGGCGCCGGCAAGAGCAGCGTCACCGACGAGATCCTGAACCGTTTCCTGGGCAGCTTCCCGGAAATGCGTATCGCAGTACTCGCGGTCGACCCGACGCGCCGGCGCACGGGCGGCGCGCTGCTGGGCGACCGCATCCGCATGAACACGCTGCGATCCGATCGCATCTTCATGCGCTCGATCGCGACCCGGCGGCAGCACCTCGCGACCAGCGAGATGCTCGGCGATCACATCAACTTCCTGAAGTCGCTGGGTTATGACCTGATCATCGTCGAAACCGCCGGCATCGGGCAGAGCGATAGCGAGATCGTCGATCTCGTCGACTACTCGGTCTACGTCATGACGAGCGAGTACGGCGCGGCGAGTCAGCTCGAGAAAATCGACATGCTCGATTTCGCCGACCTCATCGTGCTCAACAAGTACGACAAGCGCGGCGCCGAGGACGCGTTGCGGGACATCCGCAAGCAGTGGAAGCGCAATCACACGGCGTTCGACACGCCCGATGACGACATCCCCGTCTACCCGACTATCGCCAGCCAGTTCAACGACCCGGGCGTCAGCTACATGTTCTCGGAACTGTGTCGCCGCGTCGCAGACAAGGCAGGACTCGATACGAGAGCATGGACGCCGGACATCGACACGAGCATTCGCGAGCCGCGGGCCACGGCGATGATCCCGGGCGCGCGCATCCGCTACCTGGCCGAGATTGCCGAGCAGGGCCGCGCCGTCAACGGCGACGCCGAGCGCGGGGCCGAGGCGGCCAGCACGCTGCAACACCTTTATGAGGCGCTGAAAGCACTCGAGGATCCGGCGCTGCCCGCCGAGTTCGGAGCTTTCAAGCCCGACGCGCTGACCGCTGATGTCGACCGCAGCCAGCTGGTGCTGCGGCAGCGCTATCAGGAGACCCTGGGCGAGCTGTCGGGCGAGTCGCTGCAGCTGTTGCGCGAGTGGCCCGAGCGCAAGGAGGGCGTGAAATCCGAGCACTACAGCTACACGGTACGCGGCAAGGAGATCAC
>JASJBB010000113.1 GCA_030066735.1 Woeseiaceae bacterium
TCACGTCGGGATTTGGCTGTTACCAACATGGTCAACTTTCCTTTCCTGTTGATTTGGGGGGATGCCGACAGCCTGGGGGGAGGGACTGCCGACGGGTGTCACAGTAGGGAGGAATCCCGGGACTCACAAGCGAAGAAAACTTGTCCCTTGGGTGAATTTTATTCAGCCGGCGTTCGTGAACCTCTCGAGGATCCAGGCCTTCAGCTGGCGGACGCCCGGGTCGGATTCCCGGTCATCGCGCACGAGGAGAAAGTAGCTGACATCGGCGGTGAGTTCTGTGTCGAACAGGCGCACGATGCTGCCCTGCTTGAACCACAGGTCGGCCATGGGTACGGGCACGAGCGCGGCGCCGATGCCCTGTTCACAGGCACGGACCACCGCGATCATCGAGTCGAGACGCGTCACCTTGCCGTCTTTCGGGAGCGTGATGCCGGCGGTCTTCGACCAGCGCTTCCACGCCTTCGGCAGGGTCTCGTGGACGATCAGCGGGAATTCGCTCTCGACGCAGTTCTTGCGGACGACGAGCCGCTTCCTGAAGTCGGGCGAACCGGCGGGCGCGAGTCGCAGCGGGAACAGCAGGTGGGAGGTGACGTCCGGCGGCGGCTTCTTGAACAGCCGAATGGAGAGATCCACATCGGCCGGATAGGTGTCGGCGCTCTCGTCGCTCGTGCCGACCTGGATGTCGATATCCGGATGCTCGGCCGTGAACTGGCTCAGGCGCGGCACGAAGTACTCGCTGCCGAAGAACGGCTGCACCGAGACGCGCACGCTGTTGGTCGGCCCGGTGGCCCGGTAGCTCGCCGCAATCTCGTCGATCTTCTCGATCAGCGGGCTGACTTCCTCGTAGAGCGCGAGCCCGGTCGGCGTGAGCTTCAGTTCGCGGCTGGTCCGATCGAAGAGCCGCACGCCGAGTTCCTCCTCGAGGCTCTTGACCTGGTGGCTGACGGCGGACGCCGTAATGAACAGCTCTTCCGATGCGGTTCGGAAGCTCTCGTGGCGGGCGGCAATGCAAAAGGTGCGCAGCGCCCGAAGCGATGTTTTCGGCCCTCCCGCCACGACACGACTACCGGTTC
Source organism: Woeseiaceae bacterium (assembly GCA_030066735.1). Taxonomy (GTDB): domain Bacteria; phylum Pseudomonadota; class Gammaproteobacteria; order Steroidobacterales; family Woeseiaceae; genus UBA1847. Next base: position 1,074 of record JASJBB010000113.1, read on the forward strand.
ATGACTTCTTTCGGCGAGCGATCGACAAAGAAGATGCCCCAGTGCTTCTCGGCCCCGGTCGCGCGTGCCGGGTCGCCTTTCCAGGGCTCGTCGAAGGCTTCGAAGAAGAAGATGGTCATGTTGTGGTCCCGCGCCCAGGCGTGGAGTTCGTCGTAGTAACGGACCTGGTTCGCCTCGCTGGCTTGCGCACTGAACTCGTCGGCGGTCGTGGCCCAGCCGGCCTCGAGCACGGCAATTGGCGTGTCCGGCAGCGCTGCCCGCACGCCTTCGAGATTCTCGATCGTGTAGGCGAGCGCGTCGTCGATGCTCTTGTCTTCCCAGGCCGGGTAGGTGTGTATGCCGAGGAAATCGACCTCCGCCGCCAGTGGCGCGCCGTCCCTGATCCACCACTCGTAGTTGTCGGCAACCGTGACCGGCTGCGAAATCGCGCCCTTGACCTGGCGGACGTAGGCAATCACGTCGTCCAGCGGCACCATGTGGTCGTTCCAGTCGACGAGCGCCTCGTTGCCGACGTTGACGGCGACGATGATGTCCTCGTACTCGGCGGCCATTTGAATGCCGCGTTCGATTTCTTCCGCGTTGAGGATCTTGTTGGCGGCCAGTTCTTCGTCAGGAATCGGCTCGTCGAGCCACGGGCAGCCCTCGTGGTTGCTGATTTCCGCGCGCAGCCAGATGCCGAGCAGTACCTTGATTGGAACATCGTGCTCGCGGATGAGCCGTAGCGTCGTCGCGGTGTTCTCACCCGTGTCGTACATGCGGATGAGCCCGAAGCCGTGTTCGGCCAGTATCGTCAGGTCCTCGAGGATTTCCTCGTCGCTGGGATTGACCGCACCGTCGCCGCGGTCCGGGTGCTGGCCTTCACGGAATCCCGAGTACGCAATCGCCATTACTTCACCGGCAACGAGCATATCCCGTGATTGCGAGAGGTCAATTGTGGTTTCTGCCGACGCGTCGGTCGTTTCCGCTTGCTCCGGTGCCTTGGCAGCAGGCTGGCAGGCGACGATTGCGGCGAGTGCCGCCAACAGGACTGTGTGAGCTTTCATGGTAATCCCCCGGATTGAAGACGTTCGCATTGCGGTTTGCACCGTTACGGCGCGAGCCAGGAACGATGCGGCAAAGGTTTCCGCCTCGACTGACCGAGGCAGTATGGCGACCGACAAGAGTACCAGCCGATCTTTAGCAACGTTTGACAGCGCTGTCAATTTGCTTCACGATGGCGCGCTAGGCTACGTGCAAAACGAAGAACAATAATGAGCGATGCCACCCGTTTCGATACCGCGCCCGAAGACCGTATTCCGTTTCCATTAAAGATCGTTTACGGGCTCGGCGCATTCGTCAATAACACGCTCGCCGCCGCGATTGGCGGCATGATCATCGTGTTGAACCTGGGGCTGGGAATGAGCCCGGCGCTCGTCGGCCTGCTGGGCGCGCTGCCGCGCCTCACCGACGCGCTGACCGACCCGTTGATGGGTTATATCTCGGACAACACCCGCTCGAAGTACGGGCGGCGTCGTCCCTATATGTTCGTCGGCGCGATAGCCGTCGGCGTCGTCTTCGCGGTCCTTTGGCAGCTGCCCACCGGCAAGAGCGAGGCCTTTTACTTCTGGTACTTCCTCGGTGGATCACTGATCTTCTACCTCGCGTACACGATCTATGCAACGCCGTGGGTCGCGCTCGGCTACGAGCTGACGCCCGACTATCACGAGCGCACCCGCCTCATGGGCGTGCAGAACTTCATCGGCAACATCGCTTATATGATCTCGCCCTATTTCCTTGCGATCATGTATATGCCGATGTTCGGTGACGTCGTCACGGGCGCGGGGTACCTTGCAATCATGATCGGCGCCGTCGCAATCGGCCTGGGTATCCTCCCGGCCTTGTTTCTGCGTGAGCGCTTCAAGGATGTCGCGGCGCAGGAAGGGGGCGAGTCCCAGGGCATCGGCCATATCGTCATGGACTTCCTGCGCGGCTTCGGCAAGACACTCAAATTCAAGCCGTTCCTGAAGCTCTGCGTGGCGACTTTCCTCGTCTTCAACGGCTTCATCCTGATCGCCTCCTTCCAGCCCTACGTCATCATTTACTACGTGTTCGGCGGCGACCAGCTGGCGGGGTCGACCTTCGTTGGTCACTCCGGCCTGCTGCAGGCGATATCAGCGCTCGGCGTCATCATGCTCGTCACGTGGCTCGCCACGAAGATCGGCAAGCGTCGCGCGTTCTTCTTCTCGACCGGCGTCTCGATGGTGGGCTATGCGCTCAAGTGGTTCTGCTACACACCGGATAATCCCTGGCTGGTCCTGATCCCGGCGCCGCTGATGGCCTTCGGTCTCGCCGGCCTGTTTACGCTGATGCCGTCGATGATCTGTGACGTCGTCGACATGGACGAGCTCAATACGCACGAGCGCCGCGAAGGCATGTACGGCTCGATTTACTGGTGGGTCGTCAAGCTTGGCCAGTCCGTTGCGATCTTCGGCGGCGGCCTGCTGCTCGTCGGGACCGGCTTTGACGTCAATCTCGGCGGCGACCAAACGCCCGAGGCGATCACGCTGATGCGCCTGTGCGACGCGTTCATTCCGTGCCTCGCGTCGGCGATTGCGATCTGGGCGGTGGCGTCTTACTCGATCACCGAGGAGAAGGCGCACGAGGTGCGCGTCGAACTCGAGGCCCGCCGCGGTACGACCTGAGTCGTCAGCCGCCGTTGACGCGCTCGAGCAGCTTCGCCTTAACCTCGGGTGAGACGAACTCGGAGATATCGCCGCCGAGCTGGGCGACTTCGCGCACGAGCGTCGACGAGATGAAGTTGTAGCGCTCGTCGGGCGTCAGGAACAGCGTCTCCACGTCATCGGTCAGGTGGCGGTTCATCGTGGCGAGCTGGAACTCGTACTCGAAGTCGGACACGGCCCGCAGACCGCGCAGTATTACCCGAAGGTCCCGTTCACGAGCGAAGTCGACCGTTAGCCCCGCGTAGCGGGTCACCTCGACATTGTCGATGTCGGCCAGTGCCGCGCGAGCCATTGCGAGTCGCTCCTCGACGCTGAACATTGGCGTCTTCGAACCCGTGTCGACGGCGATCGCGACCACGACCCTGTCGAACAGGCTCGCCGAACGGCGAACCAGGTCCTCGTGACCTAGCGTTATCGGGTCGAAGGTTCCCGGGTACATGGCAGCGACTGGCATCGACATTCCCCCAACGTCGTCTGTTTGTATTGTTACTTCGTTGCGTCGGCGCGCCTTAAGAGCGAGTAACGCACATTGCCGGCCGTCTTTTGCCGGAGCGTCTCCCAGCCTTCGCCGGGAACGGCGGTATCGCGGCCACGATCCTCCTCGACGTAGACGCGCGCATTGCGCGCGAGGAAGCCGCCGTCTGTCAGAATTTTACACAAATCGGCCAGCCGTTCATCGGCGAAGGGCGGGTCCAGAAACACAATATCGAAAGGACCCTCCGGCGGGCGGCCGAGATAGTCGAATGCGTTTTCGTTACGGATGTCGGCATTGGCGCCGAGCGTGGCGGCGTTGCTGCGCAGCGTGCTGACCGCAGCCGGCGAACGCTCGACGAAGGTGACGTGCGCCGCGCCGCGCGACAGCGCTTCGAATCCCAGGGCGCCGGTACCTGCAAACAGATCGAGGCAGCGTGCGCCCTCGATGCGCGGTGCCAGCCAGTTGAACAGGGTCTCGCGCACACGTTCGGCGGTGGGCCTCAGGCCCTCGACGTCGGCGACCTCGAGCACACGGCTGCGCCAGTTTCCCGCTACAATACGCAGCCGTCCCGGCGGCGACCCCGCAGCAGCTTGCGGCGTCTTGCCGGACTTGCGGCGCCGGGGCATCAGTGCGCGCTTGGGTTGGCGGACATGCCGGCCAGTGTATTGACTGGCGCAGAACGGAACAACGATCAAGGGAATCATGTTCGGCAAAGCGAAAGAGCGCGAAGAGGCGCCGCAGAAGGAAGGCTTCTTCAAGCGCCTGCGTTCCCGGCTCAACCGGGGCGACAGCTGGCTGACCTACGACCTTGCGAACCTCGCGCCGGGCGGCAAGATCGATGCCGACACGCTGGAGGAGCTCGAGTCGCTGCTGGTGATGGCCGATGTCGGCATCGAGACGAGTCAGCGCATCATTGCCGATCTTGAAAAGCGGCTCGCCCGCAAGGAACTCAAGGACGTAGCCGCGCTCCGCGCCGGCCTGCGTGAAGACCTCCTCGACATACTCTCGCCGGTGTCCGAGCCGCTGCTCGTTCCGGAGCAAAGCCTGCCCTATGTCATCCTCATGGTGGGCGTAAACGGCGCTGGCAAGACGACGACCATCGGCAAGCTGGCGAAACGTCTGCAGTCAGAGGGTCGTTCGGTCATGCTCGCGGCCGGCGATACGTTCCGGGCGGCCGCGGTCGAGCAGCTGCAGGCGTGGGGCGATCGCAATGATGTACCGGTTGTCGCACAGCAGAGCGGCGCGGACCCCGCCGCCGTGATCTTCGACGCATGGCAGGCTGCGAAGGCGCGCAATGTTGACGTGTTGCTTGCCGACACGGCCGGCCGGCTGCAGAACCAGCAGGGGCTGATGGACGAGCTGGCCAAGATCAAACGGGTCATCGGGCGTCAGGACGAGGATGCGCCGCACGAGACCATGCTGGTGCTGGACGCGAGCCAGGGACAGAACGCGCTGGCGCAGGCCGAGAAGTTTCACGAGGCACTCGGACTCAGCGGCGTTACCGTGACCAAGCTCGACGGCAGCGCGAAGGGCGGCATTCTCATTGCGATCGCCGGGAAACTGGGCGTACCGATTCGCTTTATCGGCATTGGTGAGTCGGCGGATGACATGCAGCCGTTCTCGGCGCCCGAGTTCGTCGACGCGCTGCTTGCGAGCAGCAACTGAGCGTTGGTGATTCGACCATGATCCAGATCGAGAATGTCACCAAGCGCTTTCCCGGCGGACAGGAAGCGCTCTCGGGTCTCAACCTCGATATCGACAAGGGCGAGATGGTTTTCATCACCGGCCACTCCGGTGCCGGCAAGAGCACCTTGCTGCGGCTGATTGCGCTGATCGACCGGCCCACGTCGGGGCAGGTCATCGTCGACGGTCAGAACACGGCACGGGTGCGGCGGCGTCGAATCCCTGCGTACAGACGGCAGATCGGGATGGTTTTCCAGGATCACAAGCTGCTTTACGACCGCTCGGTTGCCGACAACGTCGCGCTGCCGCTCGTTATTGCCGGTGTCGGTCATCGCGAGGCGGGGCGAAGGGTTCGAGCAGCGCTCGAGCAGGTGGGGCTGCTGCACAAGGAGAAGCGCAATCCGGAGACGCTGTCGGCGGGTGAACAGCAACGCGTCGGCATCGCTCGCGCGATCGCGACTCGGCCGAAGCTGCTCATTGCGGATGAGCCGACGGGTAACCTCGACCCGGACTTGTCGCTCGAGGTCATGCGCGTGTTCCGGCGCTTCAACGAATTCGGCGTGACCTTGCTCATAGCGAGTCACGATATCTCGCTGATCGACAAGCTGGGCTGTCGCAGGATCGCGCTCGCCGATGGCCGCCTCGTCGGCGACGGCGATGAAGACGATCCGGGACCGATGACGGTCAGCGAGGAGGACCGCTGGGGATGAGCGCTGGAGCCGGCAAGAGTCGTCACGCTGACGCGGCGACGCCGGTACGGTCCTCCGGGCCGCTGTCGATCTGGTTCGGGCGGCACGTCTCCGAAGCCGGCGGCTCCATCTCACGGCTGGCACGGCAGCCGGTCGCAAGCCTGATGATCGTGCTGGTCATCGCCGTGACGCTGGCGCTCCCGGCAGCGCTCAACCTCGTCATCAAGAATGCGGCTTCGATCAGTGGCCGCTGGGATTCGGCGCTCGACTTCTCGGTGTTTCTCGATCGCGGCCTAACGGTTAGCGAGGCGGAGGGCCTGGCCCGCCTGATCCGCCAGCGGGCTGACGTAGCGGCCGTCGAGCTGATTACGGCCGACATGGCGTTGGCGGATTTTAAAGCTCAGTCCGGGTTCGGCGACGCGATGGACCAGCTCAACGAAAACCCGCTGCCGCACACCCTCGTCGTCAGGCCGGGGCCCGCGAACACGGAGCAGTCCATCATCCTGTTGCGCGAGGAGCTCGCCAACCTGCCGGAGACCGAACTCGTGCAGGTCGACACCGAGTGGGTGCAGCGATTCCACGCGATCCTCGACATCGTTCGGCAGGCGGTGCTGATCGGCGGCGTCCTGCTCGGCGCGGCAATTGTCGTCATCATCGGCAACACGATCCGCCTCGACATTCAGAACCGCCGCGAGGAGATAGAGGTCACGAAACTGATTGGCGCGAGCGACGCCTTCGTTCGCCGGCCGTTCCTGTGGACGGGGTTCTGGTACGGGCTTCTGGGGGCCCTGCTTGCGATCGGGCTGGTCCAGTACGGGCTTTACCTGCTCGAGGCGCCGATCGCGCGACTCGCCGGCCTCTACCAGAGCAGCGCCGCGGTCGTCGCTTTCAGCTTTGCGGAGGTCGGAACCATTCTCGGAATCGGTATCGGCCTCGGCCTCGTGGGCTCCTGGTTTGCCGCCGCCAGGCACATGCGGCGGATCGAACCCCGCTAGTCCCTGGCGCGGCGGTTCGTGCCGGCCGGGTGGTCAGGCCGATTCCAGCGACGCCATAACCGCTTCGACGATCGCCGTCAGCGCACCGCGATCGAGACAGCCGCGACAACTTACGCGCATTCCCCAGATGTTGTTGACGAGGAATGCCGCCAGCGCGTCCGCGTCCTTGTCGCCCGGAATTTCCCGGCCGTCCTGTGCGGCGCGGATCAGCAAAGCAAAAGCGTCCCGTACGCCCTGGTTGTGACCTTCCAGGCGGGCCGCGATATCGGGCTCGTGCTGCGACATTTCGAGCAGGGCGTTCACGGACAGGCAGCCGCGGCGATCATCGCCCCTGACCGATTTGTCGACAATATCGTCGAGAATGCCGCGAACGGCGGCGATCTTGGAGCCTTCGGCGCGCGCCATCGAACGTACGTTGACCAGGAAGGCGCGGTTGTACTCATCCAGCACCTCGAGGAAAACGCCCTTCTTGCTGCCGAAGGCCGCGTACAGGCTGCCGGGCTTCAGGCCGGTGGCGTCGACGAGGTCGCCGATCGACGTCTGCCCGTAGCCGCGCTCCCAGAAGACCGCCATCGCCTTGTCGACGACCTCGGCACGATCATATTCAGGGGTTCTCGGCATCTCGGCTTCCTCAAAGGCCGCTATAGTGGCTGGCTATATGAAAATAATGATAAACATACTTGAATAGTCATTCAAGTATCGCTATAGTGTTTGCCGTAGCCGCGCTTGCGGCCCTTTTTTTGGCTCATTTTTGAATAACCACTCAAGAATAGATGGAGACAACAATGACCGACTTCAACACCTACTCGCTGGAAACGGTGCCCGCAGCGGGCCGGGAAACCCTCGAGACCGTCAACCAGGCCTACGGCTTCGTCCCGAACCTGATCGGCACGATGGTCGAGGCACCGGCGCTGGCCAGTGCCTACCTGGATATCGGCAAGCGCTTTGGTAAGACGAGCTTCACGGAGACCGAGCGCCAGGTGATCCTGATTGCCGCGAGCCGCATCAACGGCTGCGAGTACTGCATGGCCGCGCACTCGACGGTCGCCGGCATGGCGAAGGTCCCGGGCGACGTCGTTAACGCCATCCGCGAAGACGCGCCCATTGCCGACGAGCGCCTGGAGGCACTGCGGCAGTTCACCGTCGCGGTCGTTGAGAAGCGGGGATGGCTCGATCAGGCCGACCTTGAAGCCTTTTACAGCGCAGGATTCGACCGTCAGCAGGTGCTCGAAGTCGTGCTCGGTGTGGCCATGAAGACGCTCTCGAACTTCACCAATCACATCGCGGAGCCGGCGCTGGACGACGCCTTCAAGGCCAACGAATGGCATGCCCCGACGACCCACGCAGCCTGAATCTTGACGGAATTGGACATAACGCTGAGACAAATAGAAACATTAAGTACCTGTTTGTACAGCTATTATCGCCTTGTCAACCGTGGAACTTACTAGGCTTGTTAGCACTCTAAGCAGGCGAGTGCTAAAATTGGCTCTCCCCCAATTGGAGGAACATATGACGACAGCAGTGGCAAAAGTGAACAACGACCTTGTCCTCGCCGGCCCGGTAGGCAGCCTTGATGCCTACATCCAGGCCGTCGGCTCGGTACCCGTTCTGGAAAAGGTTGACGAGCAGGCGCTCGCCCACCAGTTCCGCGACGAACAGGACCTCGACGCGGCGCGTAAGCTCGTTCTCGCCCACCTGCGATTCGTCGTTCATATCGCCAAGGGCTACACGGGCTATGGCCTGCCGCTGGCGGACCTGATCCAGGAGGGCAACGTTGGCCTCATGAAGGCGGTCAAGCGCTTCGATCCGGAGTACGACGTTCGGCTTGTGTCGTTCGCGGTGCACTGGATCCGCGCCGAGATCCATGAGTTCGTGCTCAAGAACTGGCGTATCGTCAAGGTCGCGACGACCAAGGCGCAGCGCAAGCTTTTCTTCAATCTTCGCAAGTCAAAGAAGAGCCTGGCCTGGCTGTCGCACGAGGAGACCAAGGCAGTCGCGAAAGACCTGGGCGTCAGCGAGAAGGAAGTCACCGAGATGGAGAAGCGCCTGCATTCGCGCGACGCGATCTTC
>JASJBB010000112.1 GCA_030066735.1 Woeseiaceae bacterium
GCTCCGACCTGCGTCTGCCCCCGGCCATATACGAACTGCTGAGCATCCTCCTGCTACTTGCCATCGGCCTCAAAGGCGGCATGGAACTGTCGCAGCAACAGATGACCTCAGTGCTGCCGCAGATGGTCGCGGTACTGGCCATGGGCTTCATCCTGCCGCTGTTCGTATACCCGGTGCTGCTGCACGTCGGGCGGCTGGCCCGGCCGGACGCCGCGTCGATCGCGGGTCATTACGGCTCGGTGAGCGTCGGCACCTACGCGGTGGCCGTGGCTTTCCTCGCCAGCGCAGGTATTGCCTTCGAACCGCACCTCGCCTTGTTCCTGGTGCTGCTCGAGGTGCCGGCCATCGTCGTCGGCATCCTGCTGGCGCGAGGCATCCACAGCGGTACGCGCTGGGGCAAGCTGCTGCACGAGATCTTCTTCGGCAAGAGCATCGTGCTGCTGGTTGGCGGGCTGCTGATCGGCTGGGCGATCGGACCCGAGGGCATCAGGCCGCTCGAACCGCTGTTCATCGACTCGTTCAAGGGCGTGCTGGCGTTGTTCCTGCTCGAAATGGGCCTGATTGCCGCCAGCCAGGCGCGCGAAATTCTGCAGCGCGGCGTTTTCCTGGTAGCGTTCGGCATTATCGCGCCGATACCGCTCGCCGTCTGCGGCGCGCTGCTCGCGGTGATGCTCGACCTGTCGGTTGGCGGCACCGCCCTGCTGGCGACGCTTGCCGGCAGCTGTTCCTATATCGCTGCGCCGGCTGCGATGCGCATCGCGGTTCCCGAAGCCAATCCGGCGCTATCGCTGACGGCGTCACTCGGCGTAACATTCCCGTTCAACATCTTCGTCGGCATTCCGATCTACGTGGCAATTGCCCAGCGACTGCATGGAGTCTGACCGGCCGTAATGATCGAACGCAATTTCAAACTGCTGACCGTCGTCACCGAATCGGCGCTCGAGAACGAGCTGACAGAGGTACTCGATCGCCTCGGCGCGAGCGGCTATACCATTGTTAACGCGCGCGGCCGCGGCAGCCGCGGGGTGCGCGACGCCGGCTGGTCCACCAGCAGCAACATCCGTGTCGAGGTGATCTGCGACGCGCTAATGGCCGAGAAGATTGCCGACTACCTGCAGGAACACTTCTACCGCGACTATGCCATGGTCGTTTTTGTCTCCGACGTCGGCATCATGCGGCCGGAGAAATTCTAGGCGGAGAACTCCCGGTAGCTCTTCTCGAGTCCCGCCAGCGCCTTGTTGAACAGCTTTTCGCCCGCCGCGGGGCTGGCCAGCGACGGGTTCGACCCGATCCGGCCATCGGGGTAACGCTGCCGAAAGTCCGTGGCATCGTAAAAGGTCCCTGACGGTGCGATCGGCGGGTCCATCTCGGCCGTCTTGATGCTGTGCGGATAGACGAATTGCGTCAGGGAAACCTCACCGCAGGTCGCGTGGCTGCCGTCCGCCTCGCCGAACAACTCCTTGCTGAGAGCCATTACGCCCTCTGCTTCCCACCAGTTGACGATCTTGCAGCGCACTGCCGGCCTGTCTGCACCCGCCGTCGCCATGCTGAACTGGGCATAAATCTCGGCGAAAGCCGCATTCACGGTCGCCACGTTGCCGCCGTGACCGTTCAGGAAATAGAAGCGCTCGAAGCCATGCTGGAGCAGCGAATTGACGGTATCGAGAATGACGGCGATCAACGTCGACGGCCGCAGCGTGATGGAACCGGCAAATCGGAGGTGATGCTGCGCCATGCCAACGGCGATCGTGGGAGCAACCAGCGCGCCGGTCTTTTCGCCAAGCGCTACGGCCAGCGACTCGGGGCACAGGGCATCGGTGCCGATCAGCCCGTTGGGGCCGTGCTGTTCCGTCGAACCTATCGGCAGAATTATGGCCTTTGAGCCCTGCAGGTAGGCGTCCACCTCCTGCCAGGTCGAAAATCGAAGTTCCATGGTCGCTGCTCCAGCTAGCTTTTGGTGCAGGCTATCACCAATAGCGACGCTCAGCTTGCCGAGGACGAGGCTGCGGCCGGCTCGGACTCATCGCGCCCCGATCCGACGAGCCGGCGCAGGTCTTCGGTGATGACGGCCACCGCCGGCGTGACAAACAGCACCATGAACCCCGAGACCACGATGCCGAAACCGAGGCTGACCGCCATCGGGATCAAAAACTGGGCCTGCGGACTGGTCTCGAACAGCAACGGCGCCAGGCCGAGTGCAGTCGTCAGCGTCGTCAGCATCACCGGACGGAAGCGCCGCGCAGCGGCCGCAGCAGCCGCGTCGACCGGACTGGCGCCCTCGGCACGGTGCTTGTTGTACAGGTCGACGAGCACGACGGACGCGTTAACGGCGACGCCCGCCAGCGCCACGATGCCGAAGATCGAAATGAACGACAGTGAAAATCCGAGCACCAGGTGGCCGAGTATGGCGCCCGCCACGCCCAGCGGAATCGAGATCAGGATCGCCAGCGGTTGCAGGTAGGACCGCAGCTGCGTGGCGATCATTGCGAAAATAACCAGCAGTACGACGATAAAGGCGCTGCCGATCGCAGCCAGGTCTTCGTTCTGTTCCCTGGTGGCGCCCGCCCGTACCCAGCGCAGTGCCGGATAGCTGGCCTCGAGATCCGGCATGACCGATGTCAGGATGGTGTCGTTCGCAATATTCGGGGTGGACAGCGACTGGTCGACGTCGGCGCTCACCGTCACGACCCGGCGGCCGTCAATGCGGCGAATGGACGAATAGGCGCGGCTCTCATCGACGCGGGCAACCGTGAACAAGGGCGCGCGATCGCCGTTGGGCAGTTGCACGCGGAAACTGTTGAGCGCAGCCAGGCTTTCGCGGCTGGACTCCGGATAGCGCACATACACCCGGACTTCTTCGCGGCCGCGCTGTATGCGCTGCACTTCCTCGCCGAAAAACGCCTGCCGCACCTGCACTGCCACATCGGCGGGCCGCAGCCCCGCGGCGCGGCCGGCGGGTGTCAGCTCAAACACCAGCTGCCGTTTGCCGAGGTCAAAGCTGTCTTCGATCTGGCTGACGCCTTCGATATCGGCAAGCCGGGCTTTCATCGCATCGGCGGCGGCAATCAACGCGTCCTCCTGCTGGTGGGCCAGTTCGAATTCGATGTCCGAGCCGAAGCCCACGAAGCCGGAATTGAAACTGACGCGTTCCGCGCCCTCGATCTGGCCCACGGCCATGCGCCAGCGGCGCTCGATCTCGACGGCCGGCGTGCGCCGTTCCCCGTAGGGTACGAGCTCAATCCTTACCTGGCCGATGTTTTCGGAAGACGAGAAGCTGCTCTGCCCGCCCGGCCCGCTGTTATTCGCCGCGAGCCCGCCGCTCGTTGACGTGACGGAAACGAACAGCGGTTCGCCGGTTTCTTCCCTGGCTTCCTCGGCGACCCGATACGCCGCCTCGGTCATCGTCTGGATCGCGGCGTCGGTGCGCACGAACGGCGTGCCCTCCGGCATCGTCAGCGTCGCCGAAATATTGTTGCCCTCGATTTGCGGGAAGAAAATGAAGCGCACGTGGCCGTTGGACAGCAGGCTCATGCAGAGGATGAAGAACGCGGCCGCCAGGCCGACCGTTGCATAGCGCCAGCGCGCCGCGAATGCGACACCGGGATGCACGGCCTTGTCCCGAATAATCGCGATGCCGCGCGCGATGCGGCCCTGGATTTGCTTGATGGCGCCCTTCGACCAGGAGCCGCCGTGACTCAGGTGCGACGGCAGGATGCAGAACGCCTCGAGCAGCGAGACAATCAGGACGCTAATGACAACTAGCGGGATGGCGCGGGTAATGTCGCCGAACGTGCCGCCCGTCACGAGCAGCGGCGCGAACGCCGCGACCGTGGTCAGAACGCCCACCGTAACCGGCGCCAGTACGCCGTGTGCGCCGCGGCTGGCTGCTACAGGCCCCGGATGCCCTTGCTGCCGTTCGGCATCGATGTTCTCGCCGATGACAATGGCGTCATCGACGACGAGCCCGAGCACGATGATCAGGCCGAACAGCGAAATCATCGTGATCGTGACGCCAAGCGCCCCGAACAGCAGGAATCCGCCCATGAATGCCGTTGCAATGCCCACGCTGACCCAAACCGCCAGCTTGAGGTCCAGCATCAACACCAGGAACAGGAACACGAGCGCGAAGCCGAAGGCGCCGTTGCGCAACAGCAGGTTGACACGTTCGCGCAACAGCTTCGTCTCGTCCCGGAATTCAACGACTTCGATGCCGGGTGGCGGCGTGTAACCCGCGAGGAATTCGTCGACCGATGCCTTGACCGCCAGCACGTCCTCGGCCTCGGCGCGGGACACGCGCACAAACACCGCGGGGCGATCGTTGTACCGGTTGTTCAACCGCTCGCGAACGAACTCGTCCCGCACCGTCGCTATGTCGGCGAGCGTAATCACGGAACCGTCTGCCTGCGTACGGACGACGACGGATTCGAAGTCGACACCAGCCTGGCGCTTCTGGTTGGTGCGCAGCAAAATCTCACCCGAATCCGAAGCGATGGAACCACCGGCCAGGTCCAGCGAGGAGCGGCGCACCGCGCTGGCCACCTCGTTGAAACTGAGCCCGTAACGCCGCAATGTCGCTTCGCTGATTTCTATCGAGATTTCATAGTCGCGCGCGCCTTCGAGCTGCACGAGCGATACGCCTCGCTGACTGAGCAGGTCACGCTCGATTTCCTCGGCGGCGCGCCGCAGCGCGGCCTCGCCGACATCGCCGACGATTGCGAGCGTAACGACGCCACCAGTCGGTTTTGGCGCCACGACGATCGGCTTCTCCGCATTCTCGGGTGGAAAGTCGCTAAGCCGGTCGACCGCCGACTCGACGTCATCCTTGACGACATCGCGGTCTGCAAAGTCGTTGGTCTCGATCGTGACGATGCCGACGTTCTCGGACGCATTGGAAGTGACGCGCTTGACGCCGTCGATACCCAGCACAGCTTCCTCGACTCGCCGGGTAATGCCCTCCTCGACCTCCGCCGGCGTTGCCCCGGGGAACGGCACTGTCACGATCACGGTGCCTGGCGAAATGGTCGGGAATACCTGGGAACGCAGGTTATAGGCCGACAGGGCGCCGCCCACCAGCAGCACGATCATCAGCAGGTTGGCGGCGACAGGGTTGGCGATAAACCAGTTGATCAGCCCGCCGCGCGTATTGGCTGCAGCTTCCATTTGCAGATTACTCCGCGCCGAGGGTCAGAATCGCACCGCCGGCAACGCGGCGCTCCGACTGGATTCGGACCGGCAGCCCGTCACGAGCGTTCGACGGCGGAATGACGACCACTCCTTCCGCGGTATCGAAGTTGCGGACCACGGCAAGGGCGCCGTCGTTGCCAATGACATTGACCCGGCGTTCACGAATTGCGCCGTCGTCGACCACCCAGACCTGGTCGCGCGAGGTCATCGACGCGGCCGGCACCCGCACCACGTCACGTGCGGTTTCGCCGCGAATGCTCACGCTCACAAATTCGCCGATGACCAGCGATTCAGCCTCGTCGACCTTCAGGAACAGGGTGCCGAGCCGCGTGCTCTCGTCGAGCCGGGCCGCCTGGCGCACGACTTCGGCAACGATCGGGGCAGCCAGACCGTCTTGGCGAATCACTTCCGCCTGGCGTCCGACAGCATCACCGAGCACCGCCAGTTCCTCGCTGGACACCGGGACGGTGATTTCGCGGCTGTCCGCCGAGAATATCGATCCGACAGCCTGCCCGGCATTGACGACCTGGCCAACATCAAGCCGCGTCTCGAGCACGCGGCCGTCGAACGGTGCGCGCACGATGGTTCTGTTCAGCGAGAGCTCCGCCGCATCCCGCGCCGCCTCGCCGCTGTGAATACGCGCCTTCGCGGCTGCGATCTGCGGCACCTTGGCAACCAGGTCAGGAATTTTGCGGTCGGCAAACTGCTGGTCCCAGACGCGTTTCTCTGCTGCCGACTGCGCCTCCAGCAGAGCGAGCTCGCTGCGCGCCGCCTCAATCTCGGCCAGGGTCCGCTCTACCGCCAGCTCGTAGTCGGCAGGCTCGATCCGGAACAGCACGTCGCCGCGCGCAAACTCTGCGCCGGGCCGGAAGCTCGGCGAGACGTCAACGATACGCCCGCCTACCTGCGGCGTAACATCAGTGATCGTGCGGGCGGCAACGACCCCGTTGAGCGCGACATTGGGTTCGTACGCTGTCGTCACGGGCTCCACGACGGACACGCCGATCGCATCGGGCGCCGGCGCGGCGTAGCGGCTCGACGACTCGGGCCTGAGCGACGCCGACAGGAAAATGGCGCCGCCCACGACGACGACGACGAACAGAAGCTGGAACCAGCCCGCGAAACGTTTGATTAGATTGGTCATGACACCCGGATCCCATTGGCCGAGTGACTATCTTGAGTGCTTTGGCTCTCCAGGTCTGTATCGAGATGTAACGGCCGGTACCAGGGCGGCCGCCGCGCCTGACGCATTTGTAACAAATCGTTTCAGGCCGGACAGATCAGTCTAGATCTCGGCGCTGATGCTCGCCGGCAACCAGTCCTTGTGGTCCACGTAGGCGGGTCCGGAATCCGGATCGTTGTGCTCTTCGAGCTTCTCGGCCAGCCACTGAAACCACTCGAACGCGTCGGGGTTATCGAGGTCCTTGCGAAGCTCACCGACCCAGCTTTCGAGCCGCCGCCACAGCAACACGGCGCTGGTACCAATGAGGTTGCGAACCACCTGGAACGGGACGATGCGCTGGTAGGTCATTACGCCGACGTTTTCCATGGTCGTGCAGATCAGCATCGCGCAGCTACGGGCCTTGGGATCGCGCGCGTCGATCTCGGCACGCGACAGACCCTCCGGCAGAGCCAGGATCGTCTCATAGGCCCTGTTGAAGTTGGCGTTGCCAAACGAACGAAACAGCTCGATGGCAGCCAGTTCCCGGCGCTGCTGGCGCAGGCTGCGCATCTGGATAATTGCGAATATCAGGCCGCCGATCACGACGATCGCGCCGAGTATTTCGGCCATGTTGGCAAGAGTCGACAGGTCAGTCATGAGCGTCATCCCATTTGTGTCAAGGCGCCGGGAGTATACGGGTACAATGTGTCACATCAACCCCGGCGGACGTACTGATGGAAATCCTGTTGACGATCATCAAGTACCTGGTCTTCGGCTTTGCCGGCCTCATCGGTCTGCTGGTCGTTGTCGTGATGCTCTTCGGCAAGCGTATTCACAAGCGATGGGAGTTCGAGGCGGACTTCCGGGACGCGACCGGCCGTGAGTTCGGCGAGTTCGAGATCCAGTTGTCGAGAATCGAGAAGGAAGAGCCGGAAGATACGCTGAAGGCGAAACTGCGGTTGCGGCACCCTTCTCTTGTGCAACACGCCACGGTCCAGGTCTTTATCGACGACACGCTTGTGCTGGAGAAGATGGTAGAAAAAGAGGGTCGCATCTACGTGCGGACCAAGGACCTGGTAAACCCGGTCGATAGCGTGACCGCGGGCCAGGTTTGCCGTGTAGTCGTCGGCGGAACCGTAATTGCGTCAGCCGGGTTTCACCCGGACTAGTTTGCGGCGACCGCCTGCGCCGGGTAGGCGTGAACGCTTGCCAGACGCAACTCGAACGGCCCGTCCCGCTTGTCGTAGATCATGAGGCCCATCCCCGTGATCTGAGCTTGGTCCAGCGGTGGTCCATCGAGGCGGGCTCCACGGAACCTTGCCACAAATCGGGAGAACGGAATGTCGATCGTCGTCCAGGCGCCCTCCTCGGTCTCGAAGTCCGCCCAGTAGCTGATCTGCCTGCCCCACCAGCGGGCATTGGTCGTCAGCCGCCAGGTATATCGGCGGCCGTCGCCTCTGACTCGCAAGCGTATTCCGTCGTATTCGGACAGGTCGAGGCGCATGGCAGGCGTGCGAATCGAACTGAAGCCGCCACCACGCGTGTTGGTGCTGCCGCTGAAATACAGTTCGCCCTGCTCGACCGTGAAGTCGCCCTCGCTGCGGCCGCCCATCACATTGTCATTGACCACGAACCAGCCGAGGTCGGTCTCGGCGCTCGCGAAGTCTGTCAGCAGCCGGCCTGCCCCGGTATCAGCGCCATCGCGCGAGTGGACGGAAAAAGTCATCAGCAGTCCTCCGATGATGAGTACAGCGGTTCTCACGTTAGCTTCCCGATGCCAGGAGTTCATTCGTCTGCTGCGGAAGCTGCCTGCGCCAGTCCCGGCCGCTGGCCGGCGGCTGTCGCTCGAGGCCTATCGTCGCCCGTAACGAGCGGCTCAGCGCGCTGGCGTGCAGCCGCTGGTAGTAAGGAAGCCGGTCAACGTGAAACGGCAGTAATTCCTCGAGGGTGAGGTCGGTGTCGAGCATATCGGCAAAGCCGGCGAAAAACCGGCGAATCGCATCCCGGACCGGGCTGTCGCCCGCCAGTCTGTCAGACGGGAGTATTGTCCAGGTCATGTCGCGCTGCAGCGTGCAGATTCCGGCGAATCCGGCGCGCCTCTTGTCGGTCCATTCGTAAGGTGCGATGAGACTGAGCGACCAGGCGCCGTCGATCCAGTATAGATAGTTGGTAGCACCCGGAATCGGCCGGTACTTGAACGACGCCGATAGCACCAGCATCGACGTAAACAGCTCTGCCAGCACCTGGCGCTGCGGTTTTGCGACGACGCCCCGAGGCTCGGTGGCAACCCAATCGGCCAGCAGACCACTGACGCCCTTGCCTTCCGGGTTGCCGTCGGACTTTCGCACTGGCGCCAGGGCGCCAGCGCGATCAGTAGTGTTGTCGGTCAGGCTCATGATCGAAGGTTAACCGACGGAACAACGAAGTCACCTCCCGGATACAAAGAGTTACGGATGTATCCGGCTGTAACAAGACGTTTCCTCGCGTATCGACGTCTTTGCGCACCATCCGTTGCGCGGTATTTTGCCATCGCATTTTGCATTCAACCTTTTAACGGAGAAAATTGATGTCCCAGCAAACAACGGATTGGTCCGAGCTCGCCATTTCCCTCTATGACAAGCTGACGGGCCGCAATGCC
>JASJBB010000022.1 GCA_030066735.1 Woeseiaceae bacterium
AGCGTGCCCGTCATCATGTAGATCAGGCCGACGCCGATCAGGTAGAACGTGGCGCCGATCGTGCCCATGACCAGGTACTTGAACGTGGCGGGCAGGGCGCGCCGGTCGGGGCCGCCTGCAATCAACACGTAACTCGCGAGCGACGAGATCTCCATGAACACGAAGATGTTGAAGGCATCGGCCGAGACCACGATGCCGGCCATGCCGGCGAGCGCGAGTAGCCACGCCGAGTAGAAATACGCTTCGCGGTCTTCCGAGATGACGGCGGCGAGGCGTTCGCGGCCGCCGATCAGCGCCACGCTGGACGCACCCGTCACAACCAGCAACACGAGTGCGCTCAATGCGTCGACCTGCAGCGCAATGCCGTAGGGCGGCGCCCAGGAGCCCATGTGGTAGGTCATGGGGGTGCCGCTCATCACGATCATCGTGAGCTGGATCGCAATCGCGAACGCCAGCAGACTTGCCGCCGTCGCGGCGGCCCATGGCAGGGCGCGGCCGCGCAACAGCACCACGAACGGCGCCATGAGCATCGGCACGATGACCTGCAGTGCCGGCAAATGCGGGGTCAGCGCGCTCACCGGCGGTCGATCTCCTGGATCTCGTCTTCTTCGATGGAGCCGTACTCCTCCTTGATGCGCACGACGATGCCCAGGCCGAGCGCCATCGTGGAGATGCCGACGACGATCGCGGTGAGGATCAGCACTTGCGGCAGCGGGTTGGAGAACGTCTCGGCGCCGTAGCCGTAGATCGGCGCGCTGGCGCCTTCGACGTTGCCCATCGTGATGTACAGCAGGAACACGGCCGCCTGGAACAGCGCCAGGCCGATGAGTTTCTTGATCAGGTTGAGCTTCGCGATGACCGCGTAGAAGCCGATCATCAGCAGGATCGCGAATACCCAGTAGTGATAGATGCCGAGAATGTCCATGAGCTAACGCCCCCGCGCCGCGAACGCATGGAAGATGCTCAGCAACACACCGGTAACCGTAATGCCGACACCGGCCTCGATCAGGATGATGCCGATCTGCTGGCCCTTTACGGGGTCCGCATGCAGCACCGAGTAGTCGAGAAAGTTGCCGCCCAGGAGCATGCAAACGACACCGACGCCGCCGTACAGGATGGCGCCGCCGGCCATCAGCCCGACCAGCACGCGGCGCGGGATGACCTTGAGCGCTTTCTCCTCGCCTTCGAGCAGGGCGTACAGGATGATGGCCGCCGCGATGATGGCGCCGGCCTGGAAACCGCCGCCGGGCCCGTACTCGCCGTGGAACTGCACGTACAGCCCGAACAGCAGGATGAACGGGATCAGCAGCCGGCCCACGACGCGTGGAATCAGATGCTGGCTCAGGCCCACATTCGAGGTGGTGCGCTGGCGGCCGGCCGCACCGGCGGACAGCAGGAATAACACGCCGATGCCGGCCGTGAACACGACCATGACTTCGCCGAGCGTGTCGTAGCCACGAAAGCTGCCGAGCACGGCCGTGACCACGTTCGGGATGTCGATGAATTCGCGCGTCTTCTCGAGGTACCACGGGGCCACGTAGGTCTGCGTAGGCGCGTCGGGCGAGCCGAACTGCGGCTTGTCGAAAGTGGCGTAGATGACGACGAGCGCCGCCACCGTCACCACGACGAACGACAGTCCCTTACGCGAGGTCGGCGACTTCTCGCGCTCGGAGGTCAATGCGAGCGCACCGAGAAACAGCACGGTCGAGATGCCGGCGCCCACGGCGGCTTCGGTCAGCGCGACGTCGGCCGCGTCCAGCAGGAAGAAGTTGGCGGCGATGAGCAGGCTGGCGATACCCATCAACATGACCGCCACGAACAGGTTCTTCGCGCGCACGATGGCAACGGCCGTGATCAGCAGCAGCGTAAGCAGGAAGACGCTGAAGATGACGGTCATTGCGCGTCGCTGCGGTTGCTGGTGGTGTCGATGCCGGGCTTGTTGCCGGCCAGCATCGCGGCGGTAGCGAGTGCGTTCGACGCCGTCGGGCTGGTCAGCAACAGGAACAGCAGGA
The DNA here is from genome assembly GCA_030066735.1 of Woeseiaceae bacterium. GTDB lineage: Bacteria > Pseudomonadota > Gammaproteobacteria > Steroidobacterales > Woeseiaceae > UBA1847. Next base: position 2,013 of record JASJBB010000022.1, read on the forward strand.
TCGCCGCCAGTTTGATCGTGGCGAGCGTCAGTCCGGCCTGCAGCATAACGCCGGTCAGTACCAGGATGGCTCCCAGGCTATCGGTGACGCTGGCAGCGTGCATGCGCGTGAACAGGTCGGGCATGCGTAACGCGCCGATGCCGCCGATGAGCACGCTGAGACCGCCGAAGGTCAGCAACACCCAGCTCGCAATGTCGAATACCGTGCCCATCATTGCCCGGCCTCATTGTCTAGTTCGGCGCGCGACGCGCGTGTTCGGAAGAACTCGAGGACGGCAAAGACGCCTATGAAGTTGATCAGCGCGTAGGCGAGCGCCAGGTCGAGGAAGTCGGGCCGGCCGAACAGAAAGGCGATGACAGAGACCAGCAGCACGGTCTTGGTGCCGAACATGTTGACGGCGAGGACACGATCATAAACCGTGGGTCCGATAACAGCTCTTGCGAGTGCCAGGCCCATCGTAACCAGCGTTGCCAATGTCACTGCGTAGTACATACTCAGTCCTTGTGGATGGCGGCCACGCGCCGCAGCATCTCGCCTTCTTCGAGCGCCGCGGCGCCTTCCGCGGTCAGCGCATGGACCAGCAGCTTGCCGTCGTCGGCGTCCAGCGTGAGCGTACCGGGCGTCAGGGTGATGGAGTTGCCGAGGATGACCTGGTCGACCGGGGATAGCTGGCTCACATCGATCTCGACAACCCGTGTCGACAGTTCCAGCTTGCGGGCCAGGACGATGCGCGCCACCTCGAGGCTCGACTTGACGATCTCCTTGAGCAGCCACGCCCAGAATCCGAGCAGGCGGAGATTGAAACGCAGGGCGAACACGCGCGAGTCGAAATAGCCCATGCGCACGGCGATGTAGACGACGAGGGCGCACGAGACGGCGCCCAGGGCGAGCAGCAGGGGCTTGAACATGCCGGACCAGAGTACCCATGCCGCAATCAGCAGCACGGTGAACATCAGGTAAGCGCGCAGGCGCCCGGCGCTGCCAGGCGCCGTCTGGTTATCGCGTGCGGGGTTCATTCGTCCCCGGCAGCGTCGCAGGGGAACTGCGTGCGCAGCGTGGCGTAAACAAAGTCTCGCGCGAGCGGCTGGTTGGCAACGCGATTGGCGTTCTCGAGGTCGGCGACAACCAGTTCGACCACGGTCTTTAACGGCACCGGCTCGCCGAGGCAGAACTCGGCGTAATAGGTTTCGAATCGTTCGATGCGACTGCCCAGCCGGGTGCGAGTAGCGCGCTGGCTGAATGACTCGCTGCGCTCGTACTCGGCCGACACGTTCTTGGTGACGCGTTCATCAGTCGCGACTGCGCCGTCGATGAAGCCCTGGATATAGCGGACGCAAAAAACGCCGTCCACGCTCTCGGGGTCCTCTTCGTAGTAGATGCAGTGCGACACCAGTTCCTCGGTGGACAGCGCCTCCACCGCATCGGCGTCGGAGGCGGCCAGCACGGCAATGCCGCAAAGGATCAGAACTCGGTACATGTTGGGTTTCTCCTGCCCGGTCTCAGCTCGACATGCGGGCGTTGTAGTTGGCGTGGTCTCTCTCCAACCGCCGCACTCGGTCCGGCGACAGGATGGTCTCTAGCAATTCACCGACGGTGCAGTGCTCCTCCAGCGGATGGCGGAGGTGGGCACTCGTGTCGATGACGTACGAATTGCGGCGGCCGTGCTTCTCGCGATGCAGGATCCCGGCCTCGTCAAGGTGGCTGATGAGCCGCTGCGCACTGCGCTCGGTGATTCCGACCTGGTCCGCAACCTCGCGCAGCGTGGCTTCCGGCGATTCCGCCAGGTAGACCAGTACGTGCGCGTAGTTGCTGAAAAATGTCCAGTGAGTGTCTGTCACGTCGGAACTCTCGTGTACGAATGGGGCGATTATAGGACAATAAAAACCGGAAATAAATAGCCGGAGTTAAAAAACAAGAAAAAAATAGCGTAGGAGGGGCAAGAAACCGCCAGGCCCGCATCCCTGCGGGCCTAAAGGGGGTGGCGGTTAGATGTTGGCCGCGGTGTAGCGGCCCAGAGCGTGGAACTTCTCGAGCGGACGCTGGCCGTTGACTTGACGGGAATGCGACAGCTGGCGGGCGACGGCGCGAGCCGAATCCGTAGCGCTGCGGCGAATGGCTGCATACAGGCTGTCGTCCACGATCTCGGTCGCGAGAGCCCGATGGTTACGCAGGTCGACGCGGATTATGGCCTTGATGTCGTGCCGGTCCCGGCGGCCGTCGATCGCCTCGAGTCGGGCATCCACGGACACGACGTGGTCACCGAAGCGGCGGAACCGCTCACGCAGCGCTCCCTGGATGTACTCGCAGAGTTTGTCGGTAAGGTGCACGTTGTGGCTGCTCGTTGAAATGACCATCGCGTGTCTCGAATTTGATACCCGAGCTAGGGTAGCAACCTCGCGGGTGAGGACCAGTCGAAGTAATCGACCCTATGATTCGGTTTTCTCGAATTATGGTTCTGCGGGCAGTTCACGGCGAACCGGGGGACCTATAAGATGGCGCCATGGCCAATGAAGAGTGGTGGCGCGGCGCCGTCATCTACCAGGTTTATCCACGCAGTTTTATCGACACGAGTGGCGACGGAGTCGGCGACCTGGCGGGTATCACGCAGAATCTGGACTACGTTGCCAGCCTGGGCGTAGACGGTTTCTGGGTTTCGCCGTTCTTCCCGTCACCGATGAAAGACTTCGGCTACGACGTTGCCGATTACTGCAACGTCGACCCGCTCTTCGGCACGCTTGACGATTTCGACGCGCTGGTGGCTCGGGCGCATGACCTGGGGCTGAAGGTCATTATCGACCAGGTTTACTCGCACACGTCGGACCGGCACGCGTGGTTCGAGGAGAGCCGGCAGTCGCGCGAGAATCCCCGGGCCGACTGGTATGTCTGGGCAGACGCGCAGCCCGATGGCTCGCCGCCGAACAACTGGCAGTCGATCATGGGAATCCCGGCCTGGACCTGGGATGCGCGCCGCCAGCAGTACTACCTCCACAACTATCTCGCGGAGCAGCCCGACCTGAACCTGCACAACGCCGAGGTGCAGGATGCGCTGCTCGACGTGGCGAGGTTTTGGCTGGAACGCGGGGTCGATGGTTTCCGTCTCGATGCCATCCACTGCGGCATGCACGACCCGCAGCTGCGTGACAATCCGCCGGCGCTCGGCGAAGCTCGCGGCGAGACGCGCCCGTATTACATGCAAACGCAGCAATACAACATGTGCCACGACGACCTGCCGACGGTGCTGGAGCGACTGCGCGAGGTTCTCGACACCTACGACGACATTCTCACCGTCGCCGAGGTCGGCTCTCCGGATCCGCTGCCGTTGATGAAGGACTATACGCAGGGTTCCCGGCGCCTCCATACCGCTTACGGTTTCGATTTCCTGAGCGCTGCGACGCTCGACAAGGCGCTGGTCAAGGACACGCTGAGCGGCTGGCCGGGCGAATCAGGGGAGGGCTGGCCGTCGTGGGCGTTCTCCAACCACGACGCGCCGCGCGTGGCCAGCCGCTGGTGCCAGGACCTCGAGCATGGACGCCGTGTGCGGCTTATCGCGCTGCTGCAGGTAGCGCTGCGCGGCAACATGTTTCTCTACCAGGGCGAGGAACTGGGGCTGACCCAGGCCTTGATCCCGTTCGAGAAGCTGCAGGATCCGGAAGGGATCAACAATTGGCCGCATGGCCTTGGACGCGACGGTGCGCGCACGCCAATGCCGTGGCAGTCGGCCGCGGCGTTCGCGGGCTTCAGCAGGCAGGAACCGTGGCTGCCCATTGCAGAAGATCACCTGGCGCTGGCCGTCGACGCCCAGGAGCGGGATCCCGATTCAATCCTCAACCTATTTCGCGAGTTGATCGGGCTGCGCCGCCGGCACCCGGCACTGCGCTGCGGCGACCTGGATTTTCTTGAGGCCCCGGAGAACGTCCTCGCGTTTACTCGCACGTATGAAGGCGAAACGCTGCACTGTGTATTTAACCTGGGCGGCTCGGCAGCGTCATGGAATCCGGGCGATGTCGTCTTTCACGCCAGCGCGGGACTCGGGGACAAGCAGCGGGTAAGCGGATTGCCGTCCTGGTCCGGCTACATCGGGGCACTGGCGGATGACTGACTGGGACGCTTCGGACCCGTTCGCGGAGGCCAGGCGTGATCAAGGTGCGCTGGAGGGCGACTTTGAAGGCGAGCGCATCCCGCTCGTCCTGCGTTACAAGGACGTTCGTGCAGCGGCAATGGACTACGCGACCTACAGCTCGGACGCGCCGTTCCGCGTGCCGATACCGAGCGAGGAAAACGTTCGTAACGTGCGGCAGTTGCCTATCGAGACCGACCCGCCTGATCATGGCGACTACCGCGCGATCGTGCAGCCCTTCTTTGCAGCGCCCCGAAAACCCGAAATGACCGCCCGGGTCGAGGCCCTGGTCGGCGACATGCTCGACAAAGTGATCGGGGCAGAGCCCGTGGAGATCGTCGAGGATTTCGCGCTGCCGCTGCAGTCGCGCGCGCTGACGCTGCTATTGAACATGCCGATGTCCGAGGCCGATGAGTGGATAAGCTGGGGCCAGCACGTGTTTCACGGCGAACAGGGGCACAGCACCGAGAAGGGCGGCGAGCTTGACCAGTACCTGCATGGGCAGTTCGATCGTGCCGAGGGGGATCCGGGCGACGACTTCTTCAGCGCGCTCGTAAAGGCCGACTTCCGCGGACGAAGACTGACTCGGGACGAGATGATCGGCTTTGCCAACCTGGCGTTTGCGGGCGGGCGCGACACGGTCATCGCAACCGTGTCGCTGGCACTGGCGCACCTGGCGAGCCACCCCGAGGATGTCGAACGGCTTCGTGAAGAGCCGATGCTGGTCCGAAGCGCCACGGAGGAGATCGTCCGCATCGCTTCGCCGCTGACAATGATCGGGCGCACCTGTCCTCACGAAACCGACGTGCATGGTATTGCGGTCAAGGCCGGCGAGCGTGCAGCCGTTTGCTGGGCATCGGCGAATCGCGACGAGACGGTGTTCGAAGCGCCCGAAGAGTTGCGCATCGACCGCAAACCCAACCCGCACGTCGCGTTTGGCGCCGGCGCGCACATGTGCCTTGGCGCGTCGCACGCGCGACTGGTGTTGCGGACCCTGATCAGCGCGGTGTGCGGGCGGACCGGCGGCCTCGAACCGATCGATCTGGAACCGAAGTACGAAGAGTGGCCCGCCTACCGCCGGCAGACGGGCTTTCATTCATTGCGCATACGTTTTCTTTCGAAGGGTTAGCCCATGTTCAGGAAATGGCTCGTTGCCGTTCTCCCATTGATCGTCGCTTGTAGTGAGCACGGCAGCGAGGTCGTCGCTGACACAGAGCCACCGCGCCCGAACATCGTTTTCATCATGGCTGACGACCACGCTTACCAGGCGATCAGCGCTTACGGTTCGGAGCTGATCGAAACGCCCAACATCGATCGCATCGCCGCGGAAGGCCTGCGCTTCGACCAGGCGTTTGTCGGCAATTCCATCTGCTCGCCGAGTCGGGCCACCTTACTGACCGGCAAGTTCAGCCATGCAAACGGTTTGCGCAACAACATACATGTCTTCGACGGCAGCCAGCCGACCTTGCAGCGACTGATGCGCGAGGCCGGCTACGAAACCGCGATCATTGGCAAATGGCACCTCAAGTCGGAGCCCACGGATTTCGACTACTGGGACGTGCTGCCGGATCAGGGCGAGTACTACAATCCGGACTTCGTCAGCCGCGACGGCACGCGGCGTGTCGAGGGCTACGTCACTGACATCACGACGGATCTCGCGATTGACTGGCTGGAGCAACGCGACGACGTCGGGAAACCGTTCCTGCTGTTCTACCATCACAAGGCCCCGCATCGGGAATGGTGGCCGCCGCTCGACAGCGCCGATGAGTTTCTCGGCGAAGCGCTTCCCGAGCCGGGCTCGCTGTTTGACGATTACGCCGGCCGCGGTCGCGCGGCGCGCGAGGCCGAGATGCGCATCAGCGATCACATGGGGTTGACCAACGACAACAAGATCACGCCCGAGAATGCCGCAGCGCTCGGCCATGTGCCGTTCATGGCCTGGTATGACGATGCCTACCGCCGGCAGTTCGATGAGTACATGAACGAGACACAGCGCGCGGCGTTCGACGCGTTATACGGGCCGATCAATGCGGACTTCATCGATCGCGACCTGCGCGGCGAGGACCTGACACGCTGGAAGTACCAGCGCTACATGCAGGACTACCTCGCCACGATCCGCAGCGTCGACAACAATATCGGCCGCCTCCTGTCATGGCTGGAAACCAGTGGCCAACTCGACAACACGGTCATTGTCTACACCTCGGACCAGGGCTTCTACCTCGGAGAACACGGCTGGTTCGACAAGCGCTTCATGTACGAAGAGTCGTTCCGGACGCCGTTGCTCATTCGCTGGCCGGGCGTCGTGGAAGCGGGGGCCGAGCGCAACGCGATCGTGCAGAATATCGACTTCGCTCCCACAATCCTCGACATCGCCGGTGCCGACGTGCCCGCAGCGATGCACGGCAAGAGCCTGGCGCCGCTGTTCAGCGCCGATGACGCCGATTTTCGCGACGCGGCCTACTATCATTATTACGAGTACCCAGGCATTCATGCCGTCAAACGCCACTACGGCGTGCGGACCCAGCGCTACAAGCTGATGCACTTCTACCACGACGTCGACGAATGGGAACTGTATGACCTGCAAACCGACCCGTCCGAGATGCGCAACGTCTACGCCGATCCCGCGTACACGGGCGTCCGCGATCAGATGACAGCGCTGCTGGCGGACGTGCAGGCCCGCTACGGTGATTCGCTGCAACTTGCTCGCGAGTTTCTCGAAGCTGACCTTGCCGAACTCCCGTCTCAATAAGAGTTGACCTATGACCAATCCAGCTAACAGGACCGTTCTCATCACCGGGGCCGGCGGCGGCTTTGGCATCGAAATGGTGCGCCAGTTTCGCGCCGCGGGTGCGAAGCTGCTGCTGACCGACGTCAGCGATGCGGCGCTCGCCCACGCCATCGACGATGCCGGCAGCGACCTCGCCGGCTGCCTGGCAACCGACCTGGCCACGACGGAGGGCTGCGACGCGCTCATCGAACTCTGTGCGTCCAACGGTGCACCCGACATCCTGATCAATAACGCGGGTATTGCCGTCGCAGGTCACGCGGACCGCGTTCCGAGGGAACGTTGGGAAACACTCATGCAACTCAACCTGATGGCCCCGATGCGGCTCTGCAGCCTCTTGATACCGGGCATGATCGAGCGGGGCGGTGGGCACATAGTCAACATTTCCTCGGTCGCTGGCTGGATTGGCGCCCAGGGTCTGTCGTCTTACTGCGCGTCGAAATTCGGGTTACGCGGCTACGGTGATTCGCTCGCCTATGAGCTCGACGGCACGGGGGTCCGTGTGACTACGGTCTTCCCATGCTTTAGCCGTACTCCCATTCTCGACTCGCCACAGTTCGGCTACGACGAGCCGCGCGAAGTACCGGAGTACCTGGTTTCCGAACCAAAGGACGTTGTCCGGCGCATCGTCAGGGGAGTGCGCCGCAATCGGCGCTACGTCTACCCGGATCGCTACGCGCGACTTGTTCAGTACATCACCCGGTTCACGCCCTGGGCCCTGCCGCACATTGACCGGCGCCTCGACGCCCAGTCGATCGCGGAGGTTAATCCGTCCGACTGAACGGAAACGATTTGAAGCCAATGCGCACAATTTTCTTTAAAGCAGCGTGCCTGGTTGTCGTAATGGGATGCAACGGTGGTTCGGGCAAGTCATCGGCACCACCACAGGCAGCGGTCTGCGACGATTCGTTACCCACAGCACAGTCCCTGTATGTGCTGCCGTACACGGTGAGCGAGTCTTACCGGGTTAACCAGGCCAACTGCTCGGGGTTCGGGCATTCGGATTTCTGGCAGTACGGTTACGATTTTGAAATGGACATCGGCACGGTAATCACCGCAGCGCGTGCCGGCACCGTAGTTCATGCACAGGATGGGGCAGTCGACGGAGATCGTAATCAAACCAACCTGGTCACGATCGAACATGAAGACGGCACGGTTGCTCTCTACTCGCACCTGACGCTCAACGGCGTGCTGGTGACCGCCGGGCAGCTCGTTGCTGCTGGTGACACAATCGGTCTGTCAGGGGATACCGGCAATACAGGCGGCCTGCCGCACCTGCACTTCTCGTTGCACCCTTGCAGTGATCTGCCTGGCTTGCCGGGCGCCGGCAGTTGTCCGTCCGTATTCGTCAACTTTCGCAATACGAGTGCGAACGACAACGGTTTGGAAGCTGGCCGCAGCTACGTTGCATTGCCGATTGACTAGATCGCGCGTGGCTTGTGATGGCCGGCACAGTCAGGGAGTAGTATTCCTGCGATGATTGGGTCTCTTCCTGCACCTTTGACGACCGGAGTCGCGAACATGCCGGACAAAGGAACACGTTCACTCTGCGGCCGCGCGGCCATTGCCGCCATTGCGCTGGCAATGTCGGCTTGCGGTGGCAGCGACTCATCGGGGGATGGAGCGACATTCGATCTCCTGCCGCCGGAACAATTCGTCTGGGGGAGTCAGCCGATCTCGGTGTCGCCACCACCGGAGGGATGGCGGCGCGACAAGGCCCAGCAGGGCGGACTGGAAGGGGTGCGCTTTATCAAGAGCCGCTCGGTTGGCGAGGAGATTCGCATCGCTGAGCACTACGCGCTGGACCGGCGATCGCGGTGTACCCAGCTCATGGAGCTGATGGCCGATCTCGAAAATCTGAGTGACCAGGAATTCGCCGTACGGCTGCAGCGAGCGCGTTTCTATGTGCCCGAACCGATCAACGCAGGCGAGAAGCGTTGGGCAGACTACGCGAACGAGTCACTCGACCGTGCCCGCGACGCGCATCGAAACGATAACCTTGGCGGGGTGCGTGCGGCCATCACGGACGCTTTCGAGCAGGGCGGGCGCATCCAGTATTCGCTCGATGAGGTGGTCGATCGGGTGATGTTCCATGAATCCCAGTACGACAGCTTTGGCCAGGTCGTCGCGCATCTCCCGCAGGACGGAATGATTGGTGGCGAGCCGAGCGTCTCGGTCGATTACACGCTTGACTCGACCGAACGCGACATCAAGTACTACGGCCGCCAGGCATACGTACTGAAGAACAACCGGCTGTTTGTTTTCACATTCCACGGCCTGCCGGAGAATCTGCCGCTATTCGACCAGATCCTGGAAACGGTCACGTTTCCGCCGAGCCAATGCGTGCTCTGAACATTACGACCGCGCTTGTCGCGATCAGCCTCGGCGTGCTCATCGCCGGATGCGCTGAGGAAGCACCAGAACCGCTGAGCCTGCAGGTCGGTGCGCACCAGGTCGTGTTCGATGCGCCACAAAGCTGGCAGCATTTCGACAGGGGCGCCGAGCAATTTTTCAAGCGAGACTCTGACCAGATTTTTCTCAACGATGCCGGCCCGGTGACTGTTGAGGGGTTTCAACAAGAAGTCGAGCGTGCCCGGGAAGTGTTTCGCGGCGGCAGCCTGGAACAGGCGAATGACATCCTCAACGCCATCAATTGGCGGTCCGCATTTTCGAGCAAAGACCGCTGGGACGCGTTCTACGCCTCGTTGAGCCAGGCACGCGGTCTTGCATTGGGCCGAGACCACCACGATCCGTTCGCCGTCGAGAGTGCCTACAAGGAGGTCCTGGTCCAATTGGCTACGTTGCCGGACCGGGACATCGAGACGCTTGCGACGGAGGCGTTGGCGGAGTTCGAGCCCGCCGATCGGCGCACCGTGCGCGCCCAGAACCCGATGATCGTCGACGGCCGCCAGGCCTGGCTCATCGAATCGTGGGATCGTCTCAACCACATCGGTCTCATGCGCTACATCTTCGTGCTTGATAACGGGCGGTTCCTGGTGATTCGCACCGGCCTGGGTCAGCTCTCGAACATGGAACCGGATTTCGACGCCATAACGACCTCGCTGCGGTTCCGGTAGCCAGTCGTCGCGCAGATACAACCTGTTACCGCATGGGGCATGGTGCCCGCGGACGCCGTTCGCTAGAGTATCGGGACATTCATCACCCGGAAATGACGACGATGACCCGACTGCTGACCCTCCTGGTTGCCGTTCTGGCAACGAGCGCCGTGCAGGCGCAAGACGAGTTCCCGTTCGAAATCACTGAAATCACGAGTTTCGACGAGCCCTGGGCCATGGCATTCCTGCCGGACGGCCGCATCCTCGTGACCGAGAAGAAAGGCCTGCTGCGCCTCGTGGGACAGGATGGCCAGTCGTTTGGCGTCATTCGTGGCATACCCGACGTCGACTACTTCGGGCAGGGCGGCCTCGGCGATGTCGTGTTGCACCCCGACTTCGAGGATAACAACCTCGTTTACATCAGCTACGCCGAAGGCGGCGTCGGCGGCACCCGTGGCGCGGCCGTCGCCCGCGGCACGCTAGAACTCACGGGGCGCGGCGGGATGCTGCATGACCTGGAGGTTGTATGGCGCCAGTATCCCAAGCAGGTTGGCTATGGGCACTACGGTCATCGCATCGCGTTCGACGACGACGGCTACCTGTGGATTTCGTCGGGTGACCGGCAGAAGTTCACGCCGTCACAGGACATGCAGAGCAACATCGGCAAGGTCGTGCGCCTGCACGATGATGGCTCGATCCCCGAGGACAACCCGTTCGTCGACTACTACAGCGTCGACGCGTTCGTCGACGACGAGGGCGTCTACCCGGAGATCTGGTCGATAGGGCATCGCAACCCGCTCGGCCTGGCCTTCGACCTCGACGGCCAGCTGTGGCTGATCGAGATGGGGCCCGCCGGCGGTGACGAGCTAAACCTGATCAAGCGCGGCGCTAACTACGGCTATCCCATTGTCTCCAACGGCGAGCATTACGACGGCCGTCCCATTCCGAACCACGACACGCGCCCCGAGTTCGATGAGCCGGCGATCTGGTGGACCACGATATCGCCGGGCCACCTGATGGCCTACAGCGGCGATGCGTTCCCCGAATGGCAGGGCAACCTGTTTGCTTCGGGACTGTCGTCGCGCGCGATCCTGCGTATCGAACTGGACGGCGAAAGTGCCACCGAAGCCGAGCGCTTCGAAATGGGCGCGCGTATCCGCAACGTCACGCAGGGTCCGGAAGGCAACCTGTGGGTGCTCGAGGACGAGCGTCGCGAGAGCCAGGGCCGGCTTTTGAAGCTGACGCCGAAGGACTGACGCTTACTGCACGGAGTCCGGCGCGGAGATCAACGACTTCTCGACGATGTCGCGTGCAAACTTCAGGATCTGCTTGGACGAATAGTAACGCGCGGGCTCGAGCTCCCCGTCGTTGGTCGTTCCAATGACGCGGCCATCAGGGTCGAAGAAGACGGCTACCGGGATACCCCGTGTCAGGTCAACGCCGAGTTCGGTCGCCAGATCCCGGTTTTGGTTGAACTTGCCGACGTCGACATTCACGAACTGAAAGACGTCGCCTGCGAAAGCCTGCACATCCTCGCTTTTCAGGTGATGGTGCAGGGTTCGGCAGTCGACGCACCAGTTCGCGCCAAACGTCACCATCAGGAATTTGCCATTCTTTACGGCCGATTTGCGGCCTTCGGCCACTGCCGCGCGTGCGTCGGCGTCGGGATCGTAGGGCAGGTCGTCAGGGTCGAAAACCGCGTTCGGCCCTTGGTAGTTGAATAGGTCATCGAGGAGTTCCTGGTTTTCGGCCCGCAGCTCGGCGGTTTCCTGCAGCTGCTCATCGAGATCCTGTTGGCTGATCAGCGCGAGACCGCTCAGGCGGAGAATCCCCAGGCTGGCGACCACGCCCACGAAAATGCCACCAACAAATGAGAGTCCTGCGCGGTACTTAGCAAAAGTACTCATTGGACAGCTCCAGCTAATTTGCCGATCAAACACATGAAATCAATAACTTACAAGCGGTTAAATTGCGATCATGCTACCCATATGTTACGTACTTGTTCAGATCAGCAAAAGTTGGCCCTCGGGGGGACCACGTCATGAAGACTCGCACTGTTCTGCTCGCTTCTCTAGCCACCACTCTGATTGCCGGTAATGTCCTGGCTTGCGGCGATAGTCTTTACCGGGTCGGCAAGGGGGTTTCTTACCGCGTTTACACGGCGCCGCTGCCGGGCAGCGTGCTGGTTTACGGCCAGACAGAGGGAGCCGAGCTGCTGGCCCAGGAACTGGCCCGCTCGGGTCACGGTGTGCGGCTGGTCCAGAGTGGCGAGGAGTTGGAGGCTGAAATCAATTCCGGCGCCTACGATGTCGTCATCGCGGCCTACACCGATCATGCGGCCATCGAATCAACGGCAACGGCTGAGAATGCACCCACCTTCCTGCCCGTTGCGCTCGACTCGGACCAGCGCAGAGAGGCACGTGAGGACTACGAGCGGGTAATGCTGGCTGAAAAAGACGAGATCAAGCATTACCTCAAGGCCATTCACCAGACTTTGAAGCAAAGAGGCTAACGACGCGTCGACACGGCGTAAGGAGGCAGCGTGAAAAGTCCTCTGGCCCGGTTAACCCTTCCACTGGTCGCGACTTTGCTTGCGCTGACCTTGCCCGCACACGGCCAGGAGCAAAAGCGTGGCGATGCCAGCCTGCGAGTGGAGTTCCAGTTCGTTAAGTCCGGTAACTTCCACACCGATAATCTCGAGTTCAGCTACTGGAGTACCGACACGCAGGTCCTGGCAATTTCCGGCGACTATGCGATCAACGATCGCTGGACCGTTTTTGCGACTCTACCTTATGTGCGGAAACGTTTTAATCCTGAGGCTGATCCGAATAACCCGTTCCATCCGCCCGATGGTGACCCACACGACCCAACCGCCCCGTACTGGACCGATTTCGTGCCGTCCGACAGACGATTCCGGGACGACGGCGACTATCATGGCGGCCTCCAGGATTTTTCGATCGGCGTCAGCTATAGCTTCCACACGGATCGGTGGGGTTTGTATCCGTACATCAGCTACGGCGTACCTGCGACGGACTACCCTTTCTATGCCAAAGCGGCTATCGGGAAAAACCTCTGGACTCTCCCGGTGGGTCTGTCGTTCACGTTCACACCGTTCTTCTCGGATTGGCACTTCGACGGCAACGTGGCCTACGTGTTCTCGGAAAAACCGCTGGGCTACGATGTCGACTACTGGCTCGCCCACGTGTCGGCGGGGTACTGGTTCAGGCCCAACCTGTCGGTCAATGCATTCCTGACCTATAAAGATGGCAATGGGGTCAGCATTTTCGCGCCAGAGTTCGTCCGCGAAGGCGGCGATCCATTTAACTACCCCAACGACTGGAACACCGAGGAGTGGTACAACCACGATCGCCTGATTGCGAACGAGAATGCCAACTTCGGCCTCGGTGTCGACTACTTCTTCAGTCCCGAATGGAAGATCACCGGCACCGGATTTCGCAGTTTCTCGACCAATGAGACAACCGCGATCGACTACGCGTTTACGCTGAGCGTCACCCGGTTCTTCGACGGCGATTGACTACAGCACCACATCGAATGCCTTGAGAGTGGCCGGCAGACGCTTGCGCAATTCAGCGCGCCGCGCTTCGAAGTGGTCAATGATTGCCTGGTAACGGCTTTCGTCTGCGAGACGCCGGAAACACAACGTGTCCTCAAGAGCGTGGCGCGGCATAAGGCGAGGACTCCTTTTGACCAGCTCAAGCATGTCGAGTGATTCATCGGTTCGGCCGAGAACGGACAGTGAACAGGCCATCAACGATTCGACAACCCAGTCGATGTTGTTATGGTGGTCCGGCTTGTTATAGAACCACTCTGCCAGGCCTCGCGCTGTCTCGACTTCCTCCATACCGAGACTGGAATTCATTAAAGTGAAAAATCCTTCCCAGTCCCAAGAGATACGGGGGGTTGTCATTACGGATTCCGGGAGCCCGGTCGAACTGAGAACCCAAATCGCACCTTCAAAATTCTCGACAACGTGATAGGCGTAGGCGAGAAAGTACCGTATCAGAGCATTGTCCGGCTCATCGATCATTAGCTCTTCGGCAATGGGAATTAATTCGTCATAGCGCCGCATCTTGATCAGCAGGCCAATGCTGGGATCAGGAACAAGTTGCATTGCGGTCTGCAAATCACCGATATCCGTGTACAACTCAGCCAGCCACTCGACATGATCGCTATTGCCGGGCTCTGAATTCCTTGCTCGTATCGCCCACGCAATGGCTGTATCCAGCTCGCCGGTGTTTGCCAGGATTTGCGATATCACGCGGTAGGAATCGGGACCATCGAAGCGCTCCAAGATGCGGTCAATCAATTCACGAGCCTCGTTGGGTCTGCCCTGCTGGCCGAGCATCAGTCCGAGAGCGGCATAGCGTGACAAGGAATGCCGATCGATATCCAATGCGAGCCGATACAGTTCGACGACGCCTTCGTCCTTTGCGCGCATCCACCGAGCGAAGGCGTAATCTGTCAGCGCGTCCGCATTGTCCGGGTCGAGTTCCACGGCACGCTCGAGATTTGCAAGAGCTTCCGGAAGCCCCCGTGCGTAATAGAAGAGGCCAATTGTCTGTTGAGCTTCGGAAAGGCTCGGATCCAGCGATAGCGCTCGGTGAATCGGCGCTTCTGCGGCGTCGAGGTCACCAAGGTAGAGCAGGGCGCCGGCCAGCCGACTGTGTGCGAGGGCCGACTCCGGGTCCAACTCGACGGCTTCGCGGTAGTGACCGATCGCTTTGAGTAGCAATTCCTCGTCGACCTCCTGGCTGTCTCGTACCTGCTGCTCGTAGTATCGGCCCAGCAGCAACGCCTCATTGGCCGTTGAGCTGCGCGTTGGCGATGCCGGCAATGCTGCCTGGGAGCCAGGGAGAATCTCTTTAACGACTCTCTCCATGATTTCCTGTTGCAGCGATACGAGTTCGGACGGACCGCGCTCATAGGTCTCGTTCCATTGGGAAAGTCCACTGGCGCCGTCAATCAGCTGCACCGAAACGTGCAGGACGTCGCCCTGGCGTCGCAGGCTGCCCTCTACGAGATGCCGGACCCCGAGTTTTTCGGAGCTCGACCTGGCGCCACCGCCAAGCCTGCCAATGGCCATCGAAGATGAACGAGCCGCGATGCGCAATTCGGAAATGCGTCCCAATTGGTCGCGCAGCGCATCGCTCAAGCCCAGGCTCAGGTACTCATCGTCAATGCTCCGACTTGCGTTGTCGAAAGGCAGTACGGCGACACTGTTGGGTGGGATATCGAGCGATGAATCAGGATCGCCACTCTCCATGGCCGGCCGGATCAGCAGAAACAGCCCCGCCGTGCCGGCAACCAGAAGCAGCATCGACAACGCGATGCTTGCCGTGCCGCGTCCGCTCTTGATGTTCGTTCGTCGGATTCCCTCCGAGGTCAGGTCGAAAGTCCACGAGAGAAACATCGCGACCGGGAATCCGACAACGAAGAAGATCACCGCCAGCGTGGAGACCCACTGCGGGAGGAAAAGCTGCTCCACGACGGTGACGATGACCTCCGTCAGGCCCCAGGCAACGGCTCCGTATATTGCGGCCGCCTGGACGACCTTGCGTTCGCGTAGTTCGGCAAATAGCGACTTCCCGGCCATGACTTACAGGGTGACGCCGTAGTCGGCGAGTGTCGCGGGGAGGCGTTCGCGAAGCAGTTTTCGGCGCCCGTCGAAGTGCTCGATCAATGCGAGGTAGGCCGGGTCGAGGCGGAATCGTTCCCAACATGAAGAATCTTTGAGCGACCAGTCCCAGGGCAACTGATTGTTGCCGAGGGTTCGCTGGAAGCGCATATAGACGTCTACATCGTCTCCGATAATGGCGCTCATGCATGCGGCGTTGACCGACACCCACCAGCCGGTGGATTGCCCAATGTAATGGGAGTTCAGGTGCCCCGTGACCAGATCCCTGGCTTCCTCGACCCGTCCGGCCGCATAAGCGGCGTCGATGAGTGTATAGAAAGCGTCGAGCTCTTCGCTGCCGCGCCAGCCATTGGCGATCGAATCAAGCATGCCGGAATTACTGATCAGGCTGATGGCTTGCTCCGGTGCCCCCGTGCGCGTGTAGGCCGCTGCGAGATAAATACGCAACCTGATGTCTTCCGGGAAATCGAAGATCAGGTCTTCGGCCTGTTCGATCATTTCGTCATAGCGGCGCATCTTGAACAACAAGCCGACACCGATGTCCGGCCAAAGCTCCTCGGCGGTCTCGAAGTCCCCAATGTCGACAAAATACTCGGCCAGTTTCTCGACATGCCCCGGGTTGTCGGGTTGCGCGTTGCGCGCCTTGATCGTCCAGGCGATGGCGTGGTCAACGTCGCCTACGAGGTCGTAGATGTTTGCAATCGCCCGATAGGATTCGGCGCTATCGAACATCAGCTCGATCTGCTCGATGACATCGCGAGCCTTGTCAGGCTCGTCTTCGAGGGCGAGGAAGACGCCCAGCGCGCCATAGCGAGCGACGTTGAGCGGATCCAGCTCAAGCGCCCGCTCGAAAAGTTCGGTGACGCCTTCCGGGCCTACATTAACCCAGAGATACCAGGCGTAGTCGGCCAGCGCTTCCGGCAGGTTGGGATTGAGTTCCACGGCGCGTCTCAGCGGTTCGCCCATGTTGGGGCGGCCGCGAACAAACAGGTATTTGCCCCAGGTGTTCTGTGCCTCGGCGAGTTTCGGATCCAGCTCGAGGGCGCGGTAGGCCGGCGCTTCGGCCGCATCGATATCGCCGTAATAGATCAATGCCGCGGCCAATCGACTGTGCGCCAGCGCCGAGTACGGGTCCAGCTCAATGGCCTCGCGGTAGAGCTGGATGGCGCGTTGTAGTTCCTCCGGGTCGACGGTTTCGCGACCGCGCACCTCTTGTTCGTAAAATCGGGCCGCCAGCATCTTCTCGTGCGCCGTGGCGACCTCCGTAATTGGTGCGGAAATCTCCGGGGTTGCGTCCGGTAGTAAAGTGCTTGCGACCGCCAGAGCAATGTCCTGCTGCACATTGAGCAGCTCGGCCCGGCCACGGTCGAAGGTCTTGTTCCATACGGCGAGTCCGCTGGACCCGTCGATAAGCCGGACCGAAACGCGAAGCAGGCTGCCCTGGCGCCGCATGTTGCCCTCGAGCAGGTGCGATACGCCGAGATTGAGCGCCATTATTTTCGCGTCTGTACTCTCTTGGACGGCGGCAATAGACGATGTTCGCGCCGCAATCTGAATTCCCGCGACGCGACCGAGTTGATCGCGCAATTCGTCGCTAAGGCCCGGGCCCAGGTAGCCGTCATCCGGATTCGGGCCGGCATAGTCGAACGGCAGCACGGCGATGCTGTTGGGCGAGACCGTGACAACCAACTCGGGCGGCGCACGCCCGTCCAGCGCAGGCTTGATCAGGAAGAACAGGCCCGCTGTACCCGCGATGAGAAGCAACATTGAAAATGCGATGCTGGCTTTGCCGCGCCTGCTCGAGACCTCGGTCCTGTGAATGCCGTCCGCGGTAATGTCGAACGTCCATGACAGAAACATGGCAACCGGAAACCCGACGACGAACCCGATCACCGCCAGCGTGGACACCCATTGCGGCAGGAATAGTTGCTCGACGATCGTGACCACGATCTCGGTAACGCCCCATGCGACCGCGACATAGATTGCCGCTGCCTGAACAACCTTGCGCTCGCGCAGTTCAGAAAAGAAGGATCGATCTGACATTGCTTACACGGTTGCGCCGAGGTTGGCGAGCGTTTGCGGCAACCGATTCCGCAGCATTTGGCGAGGGTTAGGTGCGTACGCCCGGCCTGAACGGCTACCAACAAATGCGAGCTCTGAGTTGTACTTACAGAAAGTACTCATAGGAAAGCTCCACCAAATTGCCGATCAAACAAATTAAATCAACAACTTACATGCGGTTAAATTGCGATCACGCGACCCGTATGTTACGTACTTGTGCAGATCAGCAAAAGTCGGC
>JASJBB010000002.1 GCA_030066735.1 Woeseiaceae bacterium
CTGAACAGCACGAACGGCGTGTACCTGGGCGAAAAGCAGATCAAGAAACACCGGCTGCTCGACGGCGATGTCGTCACGATTGGCGACCACGAGCTCATTTATTCCGACCTGCGCAAACGCGAATCAGCCAATGAGGGAGAGATTACCGACGTTCTCGACGCCGAAGAGGATGGTGTCGTCGTCGGTGAGTGAGCGTGCCGCGTGTCAGCGGTCGTGGCGCTGGCCAACCCGGCCGTCGGTTACCCGGTAGTCACGCCGCTTGAGCAACACGACCAGTCCCGCCACGAGACACACTACACCCGTGATGAAGCAGACGCTCGGCCAGATCCCGTGGTTCAGGTACATCGACGCGCCCAGCGACAGCGCCCCGGCCAGAATGTACAGGTAAGGAAGGCTTTCGTAGATTGGCCTGGAGACCCACATGGGTCTCATTGTCCATAGCAGCCGCTATGGAGTCCAGTGACGATTGCGTTAGCGGCCCCTAGCGGCCGACGCCGAAAAGGCCCAGCAGGCGGGACAGAATCGACTCGGACAGGCCGTCTACTGCGAGATCCGGGTCTGCGTCGAAATTGTCAGCGCGCAATCCCTGCACGTACTGTCGGGTGTTGGCGTCGAGTTCGTCTTCAGTCGTTGTATTTTCGAATGCCATTGTCGTGTCCCTGTGAGCAATACACGAACACTACGCCAAACATATGTCGTATACGTTGAACGGCCTCACAATGTGAATTGCGACCTGGCCGACGGACATTATGTCCAGTTCAGGCGGTGCCGCCGACGGTGAGCTCGTCGATCTTCAGCGTGGGCTGGCCAACGCCGACCGGTACCGATTGCCCTTCCTTGCCGCAGGTGCCCACGCCCGAATCGAGTTCGAGATCGCTCCCCAGCATCGAAATCCGGTTGAGCACTTCGGGCCCATCGCCGATCAACATCGCCCCCTTGACCGGCGTGGTGACCTTGCCGTTTTCGATCAGGTAGGCCTCGCTGGCAGAGAACACGAACTTGCCGGACGTGATATCGACCTGGCCGCCCCCGAAATTGGGGGCATACAAGCCCTTGTCGACCGATGCGATGATGTCCCCGGACTCGTGCGGGCCGGCGAGCATGTAGGTGTTGGTCATGCGTGGCATCGGCATATGGGCGTAGGATTCGCGGCGGCCATTGCCCGTGGGAGCTACTCCCATCAGCCGGGCGTTGAGTTTGTCCTGCATGTAGCCTTTCAGAACCCCGTTCTCGACCAGCACGTTGTAGCTGCCCGGCGTACCTTCATCGTCGACGGCGAGAGATCCGCGGCGATTCGCCAGGGTGCCGTCATCCACTATCGTGCACAGGCTGGAGGCGACCTGTTCCCCGACGCGACCCGAGAAGGCGGACGTACCCTTGCGATTGAAATCACCCTCCAGACCGTGGCCGACCGCCTCGTGCAGCAGGATGCCGGGCCAGCCGGCGCCCAGCACGACGGGCATCATGCCGGCCGGCGCGGGCTCGGCCTCCAGCTGCACGGCAGCCTGGCGTACAGCCTCGCGGGCGTATTGCATCGGCAGGTCACCGGACAGGAAATAGTTCAGGTCGGCCCGGGCGCCGCCGCCAGCGTAGCCCTGTTCGCGACGGCCGTTTTCCTCGAGGATCACCGTGACATTGAGGCGCACCAGCGGCCGGATGTCCGCCGCCAGCGTGCCGTCCGAGGCGGCCACCAGGACGAGATCCTGGTTGCTCGTCAGGCCGATGATGACCTGCTCGATACGCTCATCGAGCTCGCGTGTCTGCGCCTCGATATCGGCTAACAGCGCGGTTTTTTGATCGTCGGTGATGCTGACCAGGGGATCCAGCGCCGGGTAAAGCGCCGCCACGTCACGTCGCTGCCAGGCCTGCAGGGCGCGGGTGTCACCCTGCCGCGCGATCGCCCGCGCCGCTGCAGCAGACTGCTCGAGCGCAGCCAGCATCAGCTCGTCCGAGTAGGCGAATCCCGTCTTTTCGCCGCTGACCGCGCGGACGCCGACTCCCTGGTCATGGCTGAAACTGCCCTCGCGAATGATGCGGTCCTCGACCGCCCAACTCTCCTGCCGGCTCACCTGGAAGTACAGGTCGGCGTAGTCGACGCCGCCGCGCATCATCGACCCCAGCGTCTTGTTGAGATGCCCCTCGTCCAGGCCCACCGGCTCCAGCATCCGGGACATCATCGTTGTAACCGAGTTTTCGCTCATAAAGAATTCAGTCGCCTGTTGGACAATGAGGGGAATTCGCTGCGGATCCTGCCTGGCAGTTCGGGATCGATGTAGGCCGCGACGAAACCATCCCCCCCGGCCAGTTCCCCGAGCACCCGTCCCCACGGATCCACGATAACGGAGTGACCCCACGTCGTCCTGTTGTCCGGGTGATCACCAGTTTGCCCGGGCGCGATCACATAAGCCAGATTCTCGATCGCGCGGGCGCGCAGCAGCGTCTGCCAGTGCGCCTCGCCGGTCGCCCGGGTAAAGGCGGACGGCACGGTAAAGACCGTGGCGCCATCGTCGATGAGCGCCCGGTACAGCTCGGGAAACCGGAGGTCGTAGCAGATCGTCAGGCCTATGCGCCCGATCGGCGTATCGACGCTCGCGCGCTCGTCGCCCGGGTACATTGACCAGGACTCCTGGTACGACTCTCCGCGGTCGGGCAGCTTGACGTCGAACAGGTGGATCTTGCGGTACATCGCCCGCTGCCTGCCGTCGGCATCGTACACCGGGCACGCGCCGTACACACGATTCGCGTCGGGCGAGTCCAGCGGTATGCTGCCCGCCACGATCCACAGCCCGTGGCGCCGCGCGGCGTCCGCCAGGAAATCCTGTATCGGCCCCTGGCCGGGCTGTTCGGCATGTCGCGCCTTGTCGCGTCCTTTCCCGGGCATCAACGCGAAATTCTCGGGCAGCGCGGCGAGGACGCAGCCATCGGCGGCCACGTCAGCCAGGAGGCGATCGGCGAGCTGCAGGTTGCCCTGCACATCCGACTGGCTGGACATCTGGATCGCCGCGGCGCGCATCACTCAGGAATCGTCCTCGGGGACGCAACCGGCCATCGCCCCGCTCAGCGCGAAGACCTCCGGCGTTATCGACTCGATGTCGGGTTCATCGAACGTGCCGTGAATGCCGTAGTAAATCTCGGTCGCCTCTTGCAGCGGCTTCTTGAAGATCTGCGAGAAGATCAGTAGCGCTGCGGCGACCTGCGGACCGGCCACCAGCGCGCCGGCGACGGGGAGCGCATTGCCGAAGTTGGCCCTGACGACAGCCGCCTGCTCGTAATCACGGGTTACCAGCCCCGCCCTCCCGACGATGCCGATATCGGCCGCCGGGCTCTCGAGCGACAGGTCGCAGGTGTAGGTGTTGCCGTCGATCAGCGTAAAATTGGCCTGGATCTTGTCGAACGCGAATCCCTTGCCGAAGACGTCACGGAAGTCGAGCGCGAGCCGCCGCGGCAGCGCCGCGACGCTGAGCAGGCCGAACACCCGGCCAGCGCCCGGCTTCACCTCCTCGAGACGGCCCGGGCCGATACGCAGTTTGACTTCGCCGTCGAGCGACTCGAGCAGCCGCTCGCTCGGCCCGCCGGACCAACTCAGGTCCAGCAGCATTGACAGATCGTCTCCCTCGATACCCGGCGCATAGTCGAGGCGCTGCATCGTCGATTTGACGTCGGTGCTGGTCAGCGACACGGTAATGGCGCTGCGGGTTCCGGCCGGTTCGGACTCGTCGAGGACCCAGCTCGCGTTGCCGATGATCTCGAAAGTCTCGTCGCGGGCGACGAGCGTGCCGGATTCCAGGCCATCTGCCGTGCGATTGAAATCGGCTTCCACGGCGCCGAAAAAGCGCCGCCCGAAGGCTGTCTCCCGGGAGCGGACCGAGATCGGGGGCAGTGTTCGCGGATCGACCTGTACGGGCTCGACATCCGCCTCGGTCTCATCGCCCGGCAATACGAGCCTGTCGGCGTCGACGACGATCGGCCGCCCGGAGTTGAAGTCGTACGGAATAACCGTCGATGCCACGACGTCCTCGCCCTCGACCTCGACATGCCAGTCCCGTGCGCTGCGATCCAGGCGAACGCGGTGATTTACGAGATGCTGCCCGAGCACGTGCAGGTTGCCGACCCTCATGTCGATCGAGCGCACGCGGTCCATCGTGCCGAACTTGGTCTCGGATTCCTGCGACATCTCAAACCAGCGCCGAATGTGCACGTAGTCGGTCGTGCCCCTGAGGTGCAGGCCGCGCGTCTCTGGCAACGCGCTGGCCGTCGCTTCGGTGCCGAAAGTCACGATGCCGCGATCCACGTCCCACAACCCGTCCTGCCTGGTAATTGCGGCCTGCCACGAAAAGATGTCGCCCGCGGAACCCGTCGTGTCCACCCGATCGGCGTCTTTGGGCATGAAGATCGTCATACCGAGATCCACCGATTCGTCGGCCGGCTTGCCCAGCGGCCGAGGCAATCGAATGCCGAGTCCTTCCAGGTCGCTGGCAATCTGGATCGTGAATGGCATCGGTTCCTCGACGTTGCCAGCCGGGAACAGCAGGCGCGCCGAAAAGGCCATCTCGCCGGTCACCCTGTCGGACAGCGGCAAGCCGAGTTCGCTCTTCAGGGCGTCGGCCGTGGCGGCGCCGGCCGCGTCTGCGATCACCCGGTACTCGGGCATGGACTCCGGCGCCTGCGACAGCTCGATTGCCACCGGCCGGCCCAGCAGGGTGCCGGCCAGCGCTTCGCTGAAGACATTCTCGCGCTCGATGACAACCGTGCCGGTCAGGTCGGTCAGCGGCGCGTTGAAACCCTCAATGCTGCCGCTGCCCCCGAGCGCCTCCAGCCTGGCGGTCAACGTAAAGTTCTTTGCATCGCGTACGGGCATGTCGAGCGCCAGGTCGAGATTCGCATTGCCGGATACGGTGACTTTTTCGAGTTGCCGGCCCAGCATCTCGTTGATCGGACTGTTGACGGACAGTTCGCGCAGCGCCGGCAGCGTGCTCTCGCTCCGCGCCCGGATGCTGAACAACGGATTGCGGAAATCGCCGATCTCGATACGGGCGTCGCGAACGACGTTGCCTACCGTGACGGCGTGATTGCGCTCGGACAACAGGCTCATGTTCTCGACGACGAGGTCGGCGTCGATAATCTCGACCTGGGGCCAGCCCTCCTCGTAGATGATGACGCCGTCCTGGATATTGCTCTCGATCAGCAATTGTCCTTCGCCATTGTCGAAGGGCCAGTCCTTCATGTCGCCGACAAGCCGCGCCCTCGCGTTTGGCACCCTGCCCGAGACGATACCCTCGCGAAACCACTCGCTCATCTTGGGCCGCTTCTCCATGTACGGGACGTAGGTACTGGCGGCCGCAAGATCGCTAACGCTAAACACGCTCTCCAGATCGATGAAGGGCCGCTTCGCGCCCTCGGCCAGGGACACCTCGACGCTGGTCTCGCTATCGAAAAAGGCATTGCGCAGCACAATGCTGTCCGACAGGACGGTTGTACGATCATTGCCGCGCCGCCAGATGACCGTGCCGCGGCTGGTATCGAACGCCAGCGGCTCGCCCAGGATGCCGGGCGCCGTGACGACCAGCCGGTCTGAGTCGATCTCGAGACGCCCGCTGGCCCGGTCGGCGCGCACCCGGCCGGAAAATCCGCGCACGCCCGGGCGCTTTCCGGCAGCCGCGACACCGACGTTGTCGAACTCGGCCGACACCGTGAAGCGCGGTGTGTCGGAATCGAGGTCGCGGAGCGTCAATGCCAGGTCGCGAACGACGCCGCTCGGATCGAAATCACCGAGCATCGTAGTTTGCTCGTCGTCGAGCCAGGGAACCGCGACGGCCGCATCCGCGAAATTCAGGTAGGACGCCTGCACGTCCACCATCGCAATCTTGCCGTCGTCGTTGAGCCCGGTCTCGACACGAATCGACGTGACGGGCCACTCGCCGGCCGGCGTCGTCGGCTGGAATTCGCTCGCCGCGACCAGCCAGCCATCTTCGTCACCGAGAAACTCGATCCGGCCCTGCAACGCGAGACCGGTCAACGTGGCAATGGCGATATTGCGGATGTCCACGTTTGCCGTCGCGCTGCGAACGCGCTGACCGACGATTTCCAGGGAGACCTCGAGGTCACCACGCCCGCCGTCGAAGCGTGCCTGCTCCAGTGGCTGCATCGCGGAGATGCCGCGCAGCCGGACATCGCTGAGATCCAGGCGAACGTCCCAGCTGCGCTCTTCGGGCGGACCGTCGAGGAATTGCACTGCCGAGATGCGCAGCGCCTCGCCGAGCCCCTCGGGCAATCCGACGCTCGCATCGATGGTCATCCGCACGTCGTCGCGATTGACCACCAGCAGCGGTATATCGAACGTTTTGGGCCGCTCGTCGCCGGGCTGCAACAGGTTCACCTGGATGTCCTGCAGCCGGACTTCTATGGGGCCAAGACCGCCCTCTTCGTCGTCGCCGGACACCTCACGCGCCGGCAGCAGCTGGTCAATCGGGGTCCCTTGCACGGACCAGGTGCCGTTCGCGAGCTGCCGCACCTCGAGGGTCGTTTCGCGCACCACAACCCGGTCGACGACGGCCTTGCGGTCGAACAGCAGGTTGCTGAGCGCGACACCGACGCTGACCTGATCGGCTGCCACGATACGCGCCAGCGTGTCCTGGGTGATCAGCTCGGTGTCGTAAAACTCCACTTCGGGACCTCTGAGCCCCCAGCGGGCATCCATCCCGGAAAACTCGACGGACATGCCGATTGCGTCGCTGGCCCATCCCTTGATGTCTTCCTGGTACTCGGGCAGGCGTGGCAGGAACAGCCGGAACAGCCCCACGGCGATAGCAAGCAGAATCACGATGCCGCCCGCGAGGTAGGCAAACAGACGTAAGATGCGTTTCAGCAAGTTCTTCATTACATCAGTACGACGTCGAACTGGTCCTGCACGTACAGCGCTTCAGGCTGCAACCGAATCGACTTGCCCGTCTGCTCCTCGAGCGTTGCCAGGCTGGGCGCCTGCTCGTCCAGCAGGAGCTCGATAACCTCCTGGTGCGCCAGCACCAGTGCCTCGGCAAACTCGAATTGCCTCGATTGGCGAATGATTTCCCTGAAAATCTCAAAACAAACGGTCTCGGCGCTGAGCACGAATCCACGGCCCTCACAGCTTGGACAGTCGTCACAGAGAATATGCTGCAAACTCTCGCGGGTCCGCTTGCGGGTCATCTCGACCAGTCCGAGCGGCGATACCGGGCTGATCTGGTGCCGGGCATGATCTGACGCCAGCGACTGTTCCAGCAGCTGCAGGACCTTGGCGCGATGTTCCGGCTCTTCCATGTCGATAAAATCGACAATGATGATGCCCCCCAGGTTCCTGAGTCGCAGCTGGCGTGCGATCGCCACCGCCGCCTCGAGATTCGTGCGGTAAATCGTCTCCTCGAGGTTGCGATGGCCGACGTAGCCGCCCGTGTTGACGTCGATCGTGGTCATCGCCTCGGTCTGGTCGAAAATCACATAACCGCCGGATTTCAAGGGTATTTTTCGATCCAGGGACTTGCGGATGTCGTCCTCGATCCCGTGCAGGTCGAAGATCGGCCGGCGCCGCTGGTACAGCTCCAGCATCGGCGCCACAGGGGGCAGGAAAGTCTCGGCAAATTCGTGCATGGCTTCAAAATCGGCTTGCGAATCGACGAGAATCTTCTCGACGTCGCTGGTCACCAGGTCACGAAGCACCCGCAGTGGCAGCGACAGGTCCTCGTGTATCAGGCTTTTTACCTCGGCGTTGCTGCACCGTTCCTGAACGACGCTCCACAGCTTGACCAGGAATTCGAGATCCGCCCGCAGTTCATCAGCCGCGGCGCCTTCCGCGACCGTCCGCACAATGGCGCCGCATTCGAGACCGGCCTCTTGCAGCAGTCCGCTGACCAGATCGCGCAGCCGCTCGCGCTCTTCGGAATCTTCAATGCGCGCCGATATGCCGACACTGTCGCCCCCGGGCAGCAGGACCAGGTGCCGCGAGGGCAGCGTGATGAAGGTCGTCAGCCGCGCTCCCTTGTTGCCCAGCGGGTCCTTCACCACCTGGACCAGCACGTCTTCGCCCTCGCGCACGACGTCGCGGATGCCGGGCAGCTCGTCGCTGTCGCCTTCGCCGTTCTGCTGGCGGACGATGTCGGAGATATGCAGGAAGGCAGTCCGCCGCAGGCCGATATCCACGAACGCCGCCTGCATGCCCGGCAGCACGCGGGAAACCCGGCCCTTGTAAATGTTGCTGATCACCCCGCGTCTCGCGGAGCGTTCGATATAGATTTCCTGCAGGATGCCGCTCTCGAGCAGGGCTGCCCGCACCTCGCTCGGCGTCACGTTGATCAGAATCTCTTCTTTGAGGGATTCGTCGGTCATTCGGCCCAGAACCTCAATCCTGCATCCTGTAACAGTTCAATCGTCTCGTAGACGGGCAGTCCCACCACGCCCGAATAACTGCCGGCTATCGTCGCCACGAATACGCCGCCAAGCCCCTGGATGGCATAAGCGCCCGCTTTGTCCGCCGGCTCTCCACTTTGCCAGTAAGCCAGCGCCTCGTCAGGACCGATTTCCCGAAACCCGACATCGGTGGACGACAACGCGACCCGCATATCGCGCCCGTCCCAGACGGCAACACCGGTCAGTACCTGGTGAGTCTTGCCGGAAAGCCGCGCGAGCATGTCGAGCGCGCTGGCCTGGTCCCGGGGCTTGCCGAATATCTCGTCACCCAGCACGACGGCCGTGTCCGCCCCGATGACGATGGCCGGCGCTGGTGGCGCCCCGGCACGCGCTTTCTCCTGCGCGAGCCGCAGCACCATGTCGCCGGCCGGCTCGGCAGCGAGCCTGCGCTCGTCGAGGTCGGCGCCGCCCGACGTGAAATCGAGTCCGAGCGCCGCCAGGATTTCCCGGCGCCGGGGTGACGATGAAGCGAGATGTAGTGGATTATTCGCGATGATAAGGGTGGCCGGCCTGCAGCGACCAGGCGCGGTAAAGCTGTTCGGCGAACAGGACGCGCGCGAGCCCGTGCGGCAGCGTTAATTTTGACAAAGACCAGCGTATTTTCGCACGTTCGGCGCAGTCCGCGGAAACGCCGTCGGGGCCCCCGATGATGAAGCACAGGTCGCGGCCATCAACCTGCCAGCCCGAGAGCTGCGCCGCCAGTTCGGTGCTCGAGAACTGGCGCCCGCGCTCGTCGAGCAGCACCACCTCCTCGGCCTTGTCGAGCCTGGCGAGAATCTGCTTGCCTTCGGCCCGCACGGCGCTATCGGACTTGTCGTTCTTGCCCCGACGGGCGGTGGGGATGGTATCGAGGCGAAATTTCCACTCGCGCGGGAATCGCGCGGAATAGATGCCGAACGCATCGTCAACCCAGGCAGGTTGGCGATCGCCGACAGCGATCAGACGGATGTGCATGACCTACGCGTCGGTCGCGGCGAGATCAGCGGCAGGTCCGAGTGACCAGAGTTTCTCCAGGTTATAGAACTCACGCACTTTCGGCAGCATGACGTGTACGAGCGCATCCTGCAGATCGAGCAGTACCCATTCGCCACCCTCTTCGCCCTCCACGCCGATCGGCTTGTGTCCGGCCTTGGTGGCTTTCTCGGCGACGTTGTCGACCAGTGCCTGGACGTGGCGATTCGACGTTCCGCTCGCGACGATCATGTAGTCGGTCACGGTCGTCATGTCGCGGACATCGAGCGTTTTGACGTCCTTCGCCTTGATGTCGTCGAGCGCGTCGATGACCAGCGTGCACAGCTGCTCGCTATTCATGCGTTGTTCTCTCTGATTATCAAAATACACATCTCCTCAGTTCGTGTAACAACCACTTTCCACAATGATATCCCTGACGCCGTCCGGCATCAGGAACCTCGGATCCTTCCCGGCACCGACCAGTTCGCGAATCTCCGTCGATGCAATCTCGAGTTGGGTTACGGCATGATGATAAACGAGGCCGCCGGCTGCCCGGTGCAGATCCTCGACATCCTCGGTGCCATGCCTGGCCAGCAATTCTCCCAGGTCCCCGGTTTCCGGCAGCTGCCAGCCGGGCCGGTGGGCGACGATGACGTGGGCGAGGTCCAGGATTTCATCCCACCGGTGCCAGGTCGTCAGGCCGAGGTACGCATCCATACCGACTATCAGACCGATCGAGGCATCGTTGCGTTCCTCACGAATCGTGGTCAGCGTGTCCACGGTGTACGAGGGGCCGTCGCGCCGAAACTCGCAGTCGTCGATAGCGAAGCCCGCCTGGTCCGCGATCGCTACCTCGACCATCCGGTAGCGCAGCTCGGCCGGTGCAAACGTGCCGCCGCGGTGTGGCGGCGCGGCGCTCGGCACGAAGCGCACTTCCGACAGGCGCAAGTCCTGCAGCAGCTCGTACGCCGATCGCAGGTGTCCATAGTGAATCGGGTCGAAGGTGCCGCCGAACACACCGATCGGAGTCATGAACTCGACAGCCCCATCACGATGTCGGTGGAGATCTGCCAGGGGTCTCCCGGGCTCTGCCCCTTGGCGGCCTGGTCGGCCTCGCCGGCGGTCCTGAGCAACCGGTGGAAATCGCCGTGCTTGTGGCGCCCGATGCACCCGCGGACCAGCCCCTGGCGATTGGTCCAGACCTTGTGCTTCTTCATGCCGCTCGCCAGGTTGCCGCCCCCCGCCACGGTCTCGGTCAGCGCGGCCAGCGTGCGCAGCTCCCGCGCCAGCGCCCAGACCACGATCACGGGTTCGATGCCCTCTGCACGCAGGCCCGACAGAATGCGGACCGCGCGCCTGGCGTCGCCGCCGAGGGCCGCGTCGACGAGCTTGAACACATCGAAGCGCGAGCTGTTGGCGACGGCGTCACCAACGTCGCCAGCCGTAACCTTGCCTTCGCCGAGGATAAGCCGCAGCTTTTCGACCTCCTGGTCGGCGGCGAGCAGATTACCCTCGACGCGATCGGCGATCAGCGTGACGGCGTCGCTATCGGGCTGCAATCCCGCGGCGCGCATCCTGGCCGCGACCCAGCGCGGCAGCTCGCGCCGGTCGATGGGCCAGACCGTCACCATGACGCCGGCCGCGTCCAGCGCCTTGACCCATTTGGCGGACTGGTTATTTCGCTCTAGTTTCGGCGCGACGACGATAAACAGCAGGTCGTCGTCGCAATTGCCGATGAAGTCCGCGATCGCCTGGCTGCCGGTGCGGCCCGGCTTGCCGGTAGGGACGCGCAGCTCGACGATACGCTTCTCGGCGAACAGCGAGAGATTGGCGCCCGAATCGCGCAATGACGACCAGTCGAATCCGGTCGTCGCGACGTGCAGGTCGCGAGACGTGAACCCCCGGTCGCGGGCAACGGCGCGAATCGCATCGAGCGCCTCGTCCACGAGCAGATGTTCGTCGCCGGTCACGAAGTAACAGGGCGCGAGTTTGTTCTGCAGGTGGGAAGACAACTGGTTCAGGTTGATCTTCAACCAAGCTGCTCCATGTTGACGGCTTCGCTCTCGAGCAGCACCGGGATTCCGCCGGCCACCGGGTACAGCACCTTGCCGTCGTCGGTGACGAGCGCCTCGTCGAGGGACTCATCGAGCACCCGGCCGTCCCGATTGCTCAACTTACCGGCATCGATGGCGGCGTTGACTTCCTTGAGGGTCGGCCCGCTGGCGAGCGAAAGCTCCTTGTGGGTCACAGGGCAGCGCAGAATGGCCAGAAGTCGTTTATCCATATTCCTCCCGTTCCCTGATAGGATAACGGCATCTCCCCATGGATCAAAGTATGTCGAAGTCGACCAAATGGCTCGACGGCGCCGCGGTCGGTCTGTCCGCGCTGTGTCTCATCCACTGCCTGGCGCTGCCGCTGGTCGTGGCGGGACTGCCGTTCCTGGCGCAGTTCGCCGATGGGCACCTGCATACGCAGATGCTCGTCATCGTGCTGCCCCTGAGCATCGTCGCTCTCGGACTCGGCTTCCGGCACCACCGCAATGGCCGGATTGTCGCTGCCGGCGCGGCAGGCATGCTGTTGCTGGCCGTCGGGGCGACCGTGGCGCATGAGAACTGGGGCCTCGCGGCGGACCGCGCCTTCACGATCGCCGGCGCGCTGATCCTCGCGGCCGCACACTTCTACAACAGCGTTCAGACGCGCGACCGCAAGAACTCGGCGAGCTCCTGATTCCCGGATTTTTCCGCTGCCTGCAGGGCCGCCTGCCGGTCGTCCGCCAGTGGCGCGAACGCCGCATTGTGCAGCCGGCAGCGCATCATGATCTTGACCGCTTGCGTCTCTTCACCGTGTGCCAGCAACTGGCTGATGTAGGACTGGCCGAACAGCAACGCCGGGTGCTTGTCCTCCCAGCGCAGCATCTGGTCGAAGAACCATGGCCAGGCGGACTCCGGGTCGGGGTCTTCGCGCAGCCAGCTCTCGATGTGCGCGAACCCGCCGCGCCGATTGTCGCGGCTGATGAAGCCATAGGCATGGCTGAGCGCGTTGTTGCGGTCCTGCAGCAGGCGCTCCTCGACCACCTCGGCCCGTGGCTCGACGGGCTCGTGAATATCGACCTCCTCGTGCAGGTTGTACGGCTGCACGACGGCGCCGGTCAGCGAGAAGAACACGAGGACCAGGTAATAGCCGAAGAGGTCCAGGAAGAAACCCGACAGGCCCTGCGTGCTGAGCCAGCGAAGCACCACGCCCGCCAATAGCAGGTACGTGGGCAGTATCCAGTAGCTGGCACCAGTGCGGCCTATCAGGTTGCCGATGGCCTGCGGATTCAGCGACTGCAACGGCGATCTCGTGATGGCCAGCACGGCCAGCGACGCGGGCAGCACGGCGGCGACCAGGGCACCTGTCACGAGCAGCCCCGGCAGCTGGTAGAGGCCACCTAAGGTCCATAGCACGTAGCCGGCGAACACGAGCTGGACGATCATGAACAGGCGCCATGGCGCGTGGTACCACATCAGGTCCTCGGCATCGAGCGGCCCGGGTTCCTCACCACGCGAGCGCGCATCGAGCAGGCGCATCAGGTAATGGAACAGCGACGGCAGGATGAGGAACATCAGGAACAGGCCCATGAGCCCGCCCCAAAGTGCGAATTTGAGCATCAGGAAGATGAACAGCGCCGACAGCATGATCGTGACGCTGCGCGCCGGGAACGCAAACTCCCGCAAGATGTCAGTCGCGCTCACGTTCTTCCCCGTCCGCGCCCGGCACCGGGTCGTAGCCGCTGCCGCCCCACGGGTGGCAGCGGCCAATGCGTTTCGCGGTGAGCCAGGTGCCGCGAAAGGCGCCGTGCTCGCGCAGCGCCTGCAGCGCGTACTCGGAACACGTGGGCTCGTAGCGGCAGTTCGCACCGAGCCAGGGCGAGATGGCGATGCGGTACAGCCAGACAAGGGCAAGCAGCGGCCAGGCCAGCAGCTTGCCGAGCGCCTGCCGCACTATGCCGCCTCCAGCGCCTCGGCGGCGAAATTGCGGATGGCCTGCAGCATCGACGACAAGCCGTTGCTGCGCGTGGGGCTCAGGTGCTGTTCGAGCTCCAGGGCTGCCACGAAATCGGGCGGAGTATCGAGGATGTCCTGCGGCGTGCGGTCGCTGTAAATCCGCAGCAGCAGCGCGATCAGCCCGGACACGATGGCCGCATCGGATATCGCGCGAAAATTGAGACGGCCTTCAGCCTGTTCAGCCACGAACCAGACCTGCGACTGGCAGCCGCGAATCTTGTTGGCGTCGATGCGATCGGCCTCGGGAAATTCCGGCAGCCTGCGCCCCATGTCGATCAGGTACTGGTAACGGTCCATCCAGTCGTCGAAGAACGCGAACTCCTCGACGACCTCTTCCTGGGCTTGTCGAACTTCGTTACCCATCGCGCCGCCAGGTCGTGCCGCCCGGGCCGTCCTCGATCTTGATCCCGGCCGCCGCGAGCTGGTCGCGCACACCGTCCGCCGTCGCGAAGTCCTTCTCCTTGCGCGCGGCGTTGCGCTTCTCGATGAGCGCCTCGATATCGTCAGCCGACAACTCGCCGTCAACGTGCCCGGCAAACCACTCGTCAGGGTCTGACTGCAGCAAGCCCATCAGATCGCCCGCCGCATACATGGCCCCCGCGAGCTGCTCTTTCTCTGCGGCGTCCGTCGCCTTGTTGAGTTCCTTGGCCAATGCAAAGAACTCGGCCATCGCCCTGGGCGTGTTGATGTCGTCTTCGAGCGCTGCCACCAGCACCGCCGGCGGCTGCGCCGCGGCGCGCAGTTCGTCCGACACATCGATGCCACGCACCGCGCCATACAGGCGGTCCAGCATGCGCTTGGACGACCTGATCGTCTCCTCCGACCAGTCCAGCGGCTGGCGGTAGTGGGCGCTCAGCAGCGCCATCCGCACCACCTCGCCGGGCACGGTCTTGATGAGGTCATGAACGAGTACGACGTTGCCAAGCGACTTGGACATCTTCTCATGGTCCATCGACAGGAACCCGTTGTGCACCCAGTAGCGCGCGAAATCGGCACCGCCATGCGCGCAGCGGCTCTGCGCCAGCTCGTTCTCATGGTGGGGAAACACCAGGTCCTGGCCGCCGGCGTGGATATCGATCGTATCGCCGAGGTGCCTGGCCGCCATCGCCGAGCACTCGATGTGCCAGCCCGGTCGGCCGACCCCCCAGGGCGACTCCCAGCCTGGAAGTTCCGGCGTCGACGGCTTCCACAACACGAAGTCGTGCGCGGCCTTTTTGTAAGGCGCTACTTCGACGCGCGCGCCGGCAATCATCTCACGCAGGTCGCGCTTGGACAGGGCGCCGTATTCGGGATACGAGTCGACATCGAAGAGCACATGCCCCTCGGCCTCGTAAGCATGTCCGGCATCGACGAGCGACTGGATCATCGCGACCATGTCGTCGATGTGCTGGGTAGCTCGTGGCTCGACGTCAGGTGGCAGCACGCCCAGGGCTGCCATGTCCTCGTTATAGGCGGCCATGTACTTCGCCGTGATCTCGTCGATCGGTTTGCCGGTTTCGATGGCAGCCGCGTTGATCTTGTCGTCGACGTCGGTGAAGTTACGGGCGAACGTCAGGTCGTAACGGCGCCGCAGCACGCGAGCCAGCAGGTCGAAAACGACGGCCGGCCGGGCATTGCCGATATGGGCATAGTTGTAGACCGTCGGACCACACAGGTACATCGTCACCTTGCCTTCCTGCATCGGTTCGAAGGGGACCTTCTTGCCCTGTCGGGTGTCGTGTAGCTGGATTGTCATGGATTTCCCGGTCTCGCCCGCTGAAAAGCGTGTAATGATAGCAATATTGCCGCGGGCCGCTACGCCTTGTATTCTCCCGCCCCCGAGTATGAAACGTCGAGGACGCTCAATGTCTGCTGCGCCGGTCAAATTTCAAGCCCGCAAGACCGTGGGCCAGGTCGAGGAAGGCAACGACCTGGCGCCCAAGTTCGACGACCGTGGCCTTATCACGGTGGTCACGACCGACTACACGTCGGGCGAGCTGCTGATGCAGGGCTTCATGAATGCCGAGGCCCTCGGCCTGACCATCAAGACCGGTGAGGCGCACTACTGGAGCCGCAGCCGCGAGGTGCTCTGGCACAAGGGCGCCACCAGCGGTTTCGTGCAGAAGGTGCGCGAATTGCTCGTCGACGACGACCAGGACTGCATCTGGCTCCGTGTGGACGTCGCTGGCGGCGCCAGCTGCCACGTGGGCTACCGGTCCTGCTTCTACCGCAAGGTTCCTGTTGGCGGGGATTTTGATTCACGGCAGGACGACGGCCATATCGATCTCGAGTGGACCGATCGCGACAAGGTCTTCGACCCTGTCGAGGTTTACGGGGACGCGCCGAATCCGACCAAGCTCTAGGACGCCATTACCGACTCGAGCCGCGCGCGAGTTGCCGCCGATTGCTCGAGCAGCCAATCGCGAAATTTGACGGTGGCATTGCGACGCAGCGAATCCTCTCGGAAGGCGACCCGATAGGCGTTTGCGGACCGCTCCCCCATCTCGGCGGGGAACGGTAGCGTGAGTTCGCCGGCGTCGACCTGTGGCGTAACCAGCGCCAGCCCGCAAACCAGCAGCCCGGCATTCGCGTAGACGGCTTCCAACGCCTGTACGAGCTTCTTGTAGCGAATACCGCGTCCGGGCCCGGTGGACCGGTAGCCATACTTCGCAATCCACTCGCGCCAACCGATCGCGCCGCCGTCGAAGGTGTAGCAGTCGAGATGCAGCAGTGGAAAACCCTCCAGCCTGCTCTCCTCGGGCGCGGCCGCAGTGCGCTCGGTGATATTCGGCGAACACACCGGCAGCAGGTAGTCGTGAAACAGCAGCTCGTCACCGTCGCGAGCGTCCCCGAACCAGACCTCGCAGTCGGCCTCCCCGAGCCTGACCGGTACGTCGCCAATGCCGTTGATACAGAACAGCGTGTTCGGGTTCGCTTGACGAAAGTCCGGCAAGCGAGGTCGCAGCCACAGGTCCGCCCAGTCAGAGTCGGCCGTAACGTGCACTTCATTGACACGCTGGAAATCGAGGATGCGGCAGACGGTGTCCAGCTCGCGAAAGCCGGCGCCAAGGTGCGCCAGCGCCGCCTCGAGTTCGCGGGTCGGCCGTATGCCCGACCGGCCGCGGACGAGCAGATCGAAACCAAGGTAATCTTCGAGACCCTTGATGCGTTGCCCAAGCGCCGCCGGCGTTATCGCGAGTTCCGCGGCTGCATCTTTCAGCGAGCCCTTGCGAATCGCCAGCTCGAGGGCCTGGAGCGCGCGAAGATGCGTGGCGGCAGTCACCGGACCAATATAAAGATTTTCTTTACTAAGATAAAGAATATTTACCTTGTGCCCGGCCGCCGGATGGCGAGAATGGGTGGCGTAAGTCAACCAACAAGGAGAACGACATGAGCCAACTCAAGCGATTCATTATTGAACGTGACATCCCCGGCATCGGATCGATGTCGCTGGTCGAGCTGTGCGGCGCGGCGCGCGCCTCCAACCAGGCCATCGACCAGATCGGCGGCGACCTGCAGTGGGTAAACAGCTACGTCGCCGGCGACAAGACTTTTTGCGTGTATCTCGCCAAGGACGAGGCGACGATTAACAAGCACGCCGAACTGAGCGGGATACCCGTCTCTGCTATCACCGAGGTTGCGCAGGTCATCGATCCGCTGACCGCCAACAACTAGCCGCCGCGGATCCCGATGTGTCGGGATTCGATGTCGGGGACGGATCGGGCGCCCATCTGTCCCATCACCATGCTGAGTTCGGCTCTCAGCATTTCCAGGACCTTCTCCACGCCGGCCTGGCCGAACGCGGCCAGAGCCCAGATATAGGCACGACCGATGCAAACCGCGTCGGCGCCCAGCGCGAGCGCCTTGAAGATGTCGGTGCCACGCCGAAAGCCGCTATCGATCATGACCGGCATGCGACCGTCGACCGCGGCGACCACCTCCGGCAGGCTCTCGATCGCGCCCCAGCCACTGTCCTCGGCGCGGCCCCCGTGATTGGAAACGTAGACAGCATCCGCTCCGGACTCTACGCAGGCTTGTGCGTCCTCCGCCGTGACGATGCCCTTCACGACAATCTTCATCGACGACGCTTCGCGCAGCCGTGCAATGTAATCCCAGGTCATCGCCGACATGTCCCAGTCTGCCGAGACCGAACCCGTGCCGTCATACATGGGCTTCGTCTTCAGCCAGTCGTCCGGTCCCGGGCCGTGGCACGCCGAGCAGTCTCGCTCGTCGGCGCGGGAGAACTGTCCTAACAGCACGCGGTTGCTGTTGGCGTTCAGGTCCACGGTTAAAACGACGACGCGCGCACCCGCCGCTTCGGCCCGCTCGAGCATGGTCTTCGCCGTCGACCACTTGCTGGTCGGGTACAGCTGAAACCAGACCGGCGCACCGCGCGCTTCGATGACGTCTTCGATCGGGTGCGTCGTGACGTTCGACAGGATTTGCAGGTGGCCCTGCGCGCGCGCAGCACGGGCTGTCGCGAGTTCGCCGTCCGCGTGGAAAGCTCTCTGGCTGCCGACCGGTGCGAGCACGATGGGCGAATCGAGGGACTCTCCCAGCAGTTCGGTCTGCAGGGAGACGTTCGACGTGTCGACCATGCGCATCGCGCGGAGATAGATGCGCCGGAACGCCTCCCGATTCGCCCTGAGCGTTGCGTTACCGTCGGTCCCGGTCGCGACATAGCCGTAGTGGGACGTCGGCAGGACCTGGCGCGCAACGTTGTGAAAGTCGAAGACATCGAGTGCTTCGTCGGGCGAGCCGATCAGGTGGTCTGCGAGACCCGTCCTGTCGAGCGTTTCGTCGGCGAGCAGCCGACCGGCGTGGGTGAGTCCAAGCAGCGGGCTCGCCGCCAGGAATTGCAGGAAGCGCCGTCGACTGTCCATTACATCGCTCTCCCCAGCGCGCGGTTGAAGTCGTCAGCGCCCAGTTCCCGGAACGCGTAGCGATAGCCGAAGTAGACCGCCAGCCCGTAGAAAAGCACGTCCGTGAGCTCGAACGTTGCGGACATCAGCTCGATGGCGGATTCGAGGTCGAGGCCTGACAGGACCTCGCCGACCGGCACGCCGTACTCCTGCGACACGAACCAGGCAACCGTCAACAGGTTGCCGAGCGCGCAGCCGACCAGCGACAACACGGCGCCGGCCACGCCGAAGACCTGGTCGATTCCCTTGCCGCCTGCGCGGACCGCAATGCCGACGAGGAAGCCGATGCCCACTGCCATCCAGCCGATCTTGAAATCGGTGGCGATCGTGACCCCGGCCCAGACTGCGGCCCCCGCCAGGGCAGCAAACAGGCCGTAGATCACACCCATCAGGAGGTTTTGTTCCTCGCGTAAAAACGCCATCGCACGCTGCGCCTCGTCCTCGGTCAGCGCGAATTCGGCTGCCTGCTCCTCCTCACGCACCTCGTTCTCCATCCGTTGTTGCGGCGCGTCCTGCTTCGGCAGGTTCTCGGGTGTCAGGTCGTTGCTCATCCCAACTCTCCTTACTCGTGCTCAAGCGCCCGCTAGGGCCGCCTCTTGCGGACTGGTTTGCGCGGTTGCAGCCGGCGGCGTTGTTCCCGCAGCCGTTGTGCCAGCGGTTGCGGTTCCTTGTACGCGATAGCCCGCGCTTCGTAGGTGTATTCGATCGTACCGATCAGCCACAGGAAGTAGCCGATCAGCTCGATGAACTCCTCGGCAGCCAGCTTGGCTATGCGCTGGTAGTTCTCCCCCAGCAGGGATATCCACAGCGGTTCGTGGCCGACAAACTGCACGAAGGAGAACAGGACCACGGCGCCGGCAAACAGTAATGCCAGCCCGGGCGACGGCCATATTCGCACCCATGCAATCTTCAACCGCTTGCGCACGCGATAGACATAGACGATGACGAATGCAGCCGGAAAACCGATCAGCACCTGCCAGAGATTGTCGGCCATGTAGCGATCGAGAAAGTAGTCGAGTTCGCGAATCATGAATGCCAGCGCGAGGGCGCCGAAGGGAATGGCGATCGGCCGCTGTGACGGACAGTAATTGGCGACCCACAGCATCAATGCGCCGCAGGTGGCGATAATGATCGGCTGGATGATCTCGACGGGCGAGAATTCGCTCGTGCCGAACTGGTCGGACGGGTTGACCAGGACGTGCAGCTTCAGGCTGCCCGGAAATGCGACCTCGAGCTGCGTCAGCAGCCACATGAACAGCGAGATGCCGACGAAATACGCGATGTAGCGAGGCCAGACCATACCCGACTATACATCCGTCAGCGCCGTAGCCTGTAGCGCGGCGTGTCGTCCCTGGTGATCAGATCATTGCCGAACAACCACTTACGCGCGTCCTCGGCATCGTTATCGAACCACGAACGCGTGTCGCCAAGACGAAAGCTGTAGCCCCACTCGTCCATGTCGGCCATCAGCCTGTCCCTGCCGCAAGACTCGATATCATCAGCAAGCAGGACTTGCAGGTAACACACCGCGGCCTCCTCGAGATCGTCGCCACCGGCATCGGTATCGAGTCCGGCGCGGCGATCGGCGGACATGCAGACGATGTGGCAGGTCTCGTGCAGCAGGGAGTGCACCGGGGTGTCGTTGCGTGCGTAAACGGTTTCGCCGACGAGGCCGGCTTCGCTGTCGCCCCAGAAACTGCCGGTGATGGCTTCACCGTCGGGCTGCATGTGCAGTGCCAGGCCGAAGCGTCCGAGCAGCGCCTCGACCGAGGCTAACGGGACGTCCGCGAGGGTCAGAACCATCTACAGGCTTGAAATCTGCTTCAGAATCGTGCGCACGAGATTGCTGACGATCGCGTCGCGCAAGAGGTCTTCTTCACGCGCCTTGCCGAGCACGAGCGTCTCGTCCCAGGTGTAATCCTGCGTGAAAGTGAGGTCCTGCGGTGCGAGTAATGTCTGGTTACCGCTCACCAGCGAGTACTCGACCGTGTAGAACACTTCGTACTCGGTGGGCACGTTGCGCGCGGATACGGACAGGACGCGCTGGCCGGTACTGTCCGCCGTGATCAGGAATATGGCGGTCGCTTCCTCGGGTGTGTCGACCAGTTCGACGCCGGCCGCCAGCAGCTGGCGCCGGAACTCGCGATGAAACAGGCTGTTGCGTTCGACCGTGTCGATGTAGGTTCGCTCCATGCCCGGCGGCTGGTCGAGCGCCCCCTGCATCTGGAAGCCGCAGCCGGAGAGCAGCGCGAGGACCAGCAGGGACAGGGCCCTAGACAACGATATTCACCAGCCGTCCCGGAACTACAATGGTCTTGCGCACTTCCTTGCCTTCGACGAAGCGCTGCACGTTCGAATCCTGGAGGGCCTGGGAGGCGATCGCGTCGTTGTCGGCATCGGCCGCCACCGACACGCGCCCCCTGAGCTTGCCGTTGACCTGCACGACAATCTCGACGAGATCGGCTTCCAGCGCGGACTCGTCCAGGACGGGCCAGCGCTCATCGACCAGGGCCGTCTCGTTGCCGAGCTGCGCCCACAGCGCGTGGCAGATATGCGGCACTATCGGCGACAGCATTAGCGTCACTGCCTCGAGCGCCTCGTGAACGACGGCACGGCCTGCGTCCGACTTGTCGTCGAAGCGCGTGACGGCGTTGATCAACTCCATTGACGCCGCCACGGCCGTATTGAACGTGTAACGGCGGCCGAGATCGTCACCGATCTTGGCGATGCTCTGATGGGTCTTGCGGCGCAGCTCCTTCGGGCCGGCATCCAACGCGCTGGCGGGGAGGTCGGGCGCCGGACCGCCAGCCATGTGGTCCTGCACGGCGTTCCAGTAGCGCTTCAGGAACCGGAAGCTGCCCTGCACGCCGTCGTCCGACCACTCGAGGGCCTGTTCCGGCGGGGCGGCAAACATCATGAACAGGCGCACCGTGTCGGCGCCGTATTTCGCGATGAGTTCCTGCGGATCGACGACATTGCCCTTGTTCTTGGACATCTTGGCGCCGTCCTTGAGGACCATGCCCTGGGTCAGCAGGTTCGTGAAAGGCTCCGAGACGTCCGTAAGCCCTTCGTCGCGCATGACGCGCTGGAAGAAGCGCGAATACAGCAGGTGCAGGATTGCGTGCTCCACACCGCCGGTGTACTGGTCGACGGGCATCCAGTAGGCGGCGCGCTCGTCGAGCATCGCCGACTCGCTGTCCGGGCACGCATAGCGGGCGAAATACCAGGACGATTCGACGAAGGTGTCAAAGGTATCGGTCTCGCGCCGCGCGTCCTTGCCGCAGTTCGGGCACTTGACGTTGACGAACTCCGGCATGTCGTTGAGCGGCGAGCCGTGGCCCGTGAATTCGACGTCTTCGGGTAACACGACAGGCAGGTCGTCCTCGGGCACGGGAACGGCGTCGCAATCGTCACAATAGATGATCGGGATTGGTGCGCCCCAGTATCGCTGGCGCGATACGCCCCAGTCACGCAGCCGGTAATTGACGGTGCGCCGCCCGCGGCCGTTCTCCTCGAACCAGTCCGCGATCGCGTCGAATGC
The DNA here is from genome assembly GCA_030066735.1 of Woeseiaceae bacterium. Classification (GTDB taxonomy): domain Bacteria; phylum Pseudomonadota; class Gammaproteobacteria; order Steroidobacterales; family Woeseiaceae; genus UBA1847. Next base: position 21,879 of record JASJBB010000002.1, read on the forward strand.
CGACTGGTAATCGAGACCGTCGTAGTCGCCCGAGTTCACCGTGACGCCCTTGTCGATGTAGACCGCCTCGTCGATATCGATCTCGCTGCCGTCCGCCGGCGCGATGACCTGTTTGATCGGCAGCCCGTGTTTCTTGGCAAACTCCCAGTCGCGCTCATCGTGTCCCGGGACGGCCATGACCGCACCGGTGCCGTAACTCATCAGGACGAAATTGGCGACCCACAGCGGCACCTCCTCGCCCGTGAGCGGGTGAATCACGTTGATGCCGAGGGCCATGCCCTTCTTTTCCATGGTCTCGAGCGTCGCCTCTGCGGCATCGGTCTGCTTGCACTCTTCGACGAACGCCGCTACGTCTGGGTTCGTTGCGGCCGCCTTTTCGGCCAACGGGTGTTCCGCCGCCACGGCCATGTAGGTCACGCCGTACAGCGTGTCGGGGCGTGTCGTGAACACCGTCAGCGGCTCGTCCTCGTCCGCCACGTCGAAGGTCAGCTCGACACCCTCCGAACGCCCGATCCAGTTCTTCTGCATCGTCTTGACCGAATCGGGCCAGCCCGGCATGCGTTCGAGCTCCTCGAGCAGTTCGTCGGCGTAGGCCGTGATCTTCATGAACCACTGCGGAATCTCGCGCCGTTCGACCAGGGCATCGGAACGCCAGCCGCGACCGTCGATGACCTGCTCGTTGGCCAGCACGGTCTGGTCGACCGGGTCCCAGTTGACGATCGAGTTCTTGCGGTAGACGAGGCCCTTCTCGAACATCCTGGTGAACAGCCACTGCTCCCAGCGGTAGTACTTCGGATCGCAGGTTGCTATCTCGCGCGACCAGTCGTATGCGTAACCCAGACGATCCATCTGCGCCCGCATTTCCTTGATATTGGCATAGGTCCATTTCGCCGGCGGCACCTTGTTCTTGATCGCCGCATTTTCGGCCGGCATGCCGAAAGCGTCCCAGCCCATCGGCTGCATGACGTGCTTGCCCTGCATGCGCTGGAAGCGTGCAATGACATCCGAAATCGTTAGCACGCGTACGTGTCCCATGTGCAGCTTGCCGCTCGGGTACGGGAACATCGTCAGGCAGTAGAACTTGTCCTTGCCGGCGTCTTCACCGACTTCGAAACTCCGGGCGTCGGACCAGTGTTTCTGTGCCTCGAGTTCGACGGTCTCAGGGTTGTACGCAGTGCTCATCGCTTTTCGGATTTACCAGTGGCTCAAACCCGCAAGCGTACAGCAACGGGCGCTTTGACGCAGCAGTGCGAAAGGGTTCAGAGGGAGGCGCGGCTGCGCACCCAGAACACGCCGAGCACGACCCAGCTGATCAGCAGTATCGGCCAATTGCCCATCAGGACGTAGGGCGTCGCGCCCTGCATCGGCTGCACTTCGCGGGTCATCGTAACCGCCTGGAATTGCGGGCCGGATTCGAGCACCTTGCCATTGGGTCCGATGAAACCACTGATGCCGGTATTGGCTGCGCGCAGCGTGTAACGACCCATTTCCAGGGACCGCATGCGTGCGATCTGCAGGTGCTGGTGCGGCGCGATCGAGTCGCCGAACCAGGCGTCGTTGCTCACGTTGATGATCAGGCCCGCTTCGGGAAACGCGTACAGCATCTCGGCGGCGTAGGCATCCTCGTAGCAGATCGCCGCAGACAGCGCCGTGCCGTCCAGCGTCGTAATCAGCGGCTGCTCCGCCTCCCCGGCCGAGAGATCCTTGTGCGGCAGGCTCAGCATGGCCATCCACTCGCGCACGTTCGACGGCACCGGGAAGTACTCCCCGAACGGCACCAGGTGGCGCTTGCGGTAGACCTGCCGGTCCACGCCATTGACGGCAACGATCGAATTGTGAACCTTGGGTTCGATCGTGCGTTCCGTCTCGCGTTCGAGAATGCCGAACAGGATCGTCTGCCCGCCAATGCGGGCGATGGACTCGAGCGCCTGGATATAGCCCTCGACCTGGTCGTCGACCGCCGGCACGGCCACTTCGGGCCAGAGAACGATATCACTGTTCGCCGCCTTGATCGTCTCGTCGCGGTAGTGGGTCAGCGTCGGTTCGAACTCCTCCCGCAGCCACTTGCGATCCTGGGTGATGCCACCCTGGATGATCGTCGCGGTCAGGGGCTCCCCGTCAGGCTCGGTCCAGTCGACTGCCTTCAGTATGGCGCCCGTCAGCGCGGGCAACAGGACCAGCGCCACGGCAACGATCTGTTGCCGCCCGCGCGTCATGATCGCCACGAGCAGCGCAGCG
>JASJBB010000123.1 GCA_030066735.1 Woeseiaceae bacterium
GCTGCCCTTGTTCATCACGCTGTGCTGTAACTGGTTATTGATCTCGTAGGCCTGGCCGACCTCGAACTTGTAGGGCCGGCCGTCGATCATGAAGCGTGCGCGCGCATTGGTCTGGATGGGAATGTGAATGCGGTGGCCGCAATGAAACGAAGCGTGGCTGTCCTGGTGCGGCGTAATCTTGCCACCCGGCAGCAGTTTGGCTGCCATGGCGCGGATGATCGTGCCACCCGCCGGGTAATGCTTCGCAATGATATCTTCCATGATCGGTACGGCGACATCGGCAAGCCGGTCCCAGCCCGGTTCCTTGCGAACGTCCGGGTCCGGCCAGTTGGATCCATCGGTGAAAATGAGGACGATCGACTGTGTCTGCAGATGCACGTCGTAGGTCTGCTGGCGGAACTCGTCTTCGTGCCAGGCTGCCTCTTCCTGGGCTAGAATCGCGTCGCGGAGAGGCGCCATATCGACCGCGCCCAGCTCGCGAATTGGTACATCGATATCCATTCTGAGACTCTACCCGATATGTCTGAAACCGTGCCAGCCGATCTCGTCAGCCGCACCTGGGAGCAACCGCTCAGGGTCCCGGAGCGCGTTCCCGGGCAGGCCGACGTCGTCATCATCGGGGGCGGCATCGTCGGGGTATCGACAGCCTGGTTCCTGGCCCGGCAGGGCGTCGACGTGGTGCTTTGCGAAAAGGGACACATCGCGGGCGAGCAGTCCAGCCGTAACTGGGGCTGGGTGCGCCAGCAGCTGCGCGATACCCGCGAGATGCCGATGATCGTCGAGAGTTTGAAGATCTGGCGGACGCTGTCCGCGGACATTGGCGAGGACGTCGGGTTTCACGAGCAGGGAGTCATGGTTGCCGCGAGTTCGGACAGGGAAGCCGAGCAATTCGCCGAATGGATCAAGACGTCGGATGAGCACGGCGTCGAGACCCGCCTGCTGCAGGGCGAGGAAATCGAACAGGTCATCCACGGCGCCGCCCGGACATGGAAAGGTGTGCTTTACACGCCGAGCGATGGCCGTGCCGAACCGCACAAGGCGGGGCCCGCCATTGCGCGCGCGGCGGAGCGCGAAGGCGCCACCGTGCTGACGGCCTGCGCGGTGCGCGGCGTTGAAACCGAGGGCGGGCGCGTGTCGGCCGTGGTCACCGAGCATGGCACGATCCGGACGTCGACAGTCTGCTGCGCTGCGGGCGCCTGGACCTCGATGTTCTGCCGGTCGCTGGGCATCACGGTTCCGCAGCTGAAGGTGCGCGGCACGGTCGCGCGGACCGCGCCCTGCGACAACGTGCTCGACGGCAACTTTTTTAACAACAAGGTCGCGCTGCGCCGCCGCGAGGACGGCGGCTACACGGTAGCGCACGGCACGATTCTCGATCACCCGATCACGCCGTCGACGTTCCGTTTCGCGTTCAAGTACATCCCGGCGCTGCTCATGGAGATCAACAATCTGCACCTGTCGATTGGCCGGGAATTCGTCGACGAGTTGCGGGCGCCAAAGCGCTGGGCGCTCGACGCGCCGTCGCCCTTTGAGAAGACGCGGGTGCTGAACCCGGCGCCGAACCAGCGGGCGCTGCGCGGGATCAGGAAAAACCTCGGCAAGGTGTTTCCGCAGCTCGCTGGCACGGAACTCGTCGAATCGTGGGCCGGCATGATCGAAACAACGCCCGACGTCATCCCTGTCATTGACCAGGCCGAGTCGCTGCCCGGCTTTTATGTTGCGACGGGCTTCAGCGGGCACGGTTTTGGTATCGGGCCCGGCGCCGGCAAGGCGATCGCCGGTTTGCTGACGGGCGAGGCATCGGGTATCCCGCTCGACGAATTCCGGCTAAGCCGGTTTTTCGACGGCACGAAGCTCGAGATCCAGGGGTCCGTTTAGGCGATACGACCGGCGTCAGTCAGCCGGAGGCGCGTCCGGGAACGTCTTCGTCAGCATGTACTCGGCCGCCATCTCGACGGTGGCGTCATCGAGCGACTCGTCACCGCCCCTGGCGGGCATGGCCAGGTAACCGTCCTTGGCGTGCTCGAACAGCACGGCCTCCCACAACCAGGAGCGTCCGGTCCAGGCTTCGCGATCCCCGGTTTTAGGCGCGCCGTCGACACCCTCGTCATGACAACTTGCACAGACCTGGTCATAGGCCTGTTTGCCGGCGAGTTGAACCATGCTATCGGTGGGCTCGAAATCATCGGGGACGGTCAACGGCGCCGCATCGTCGCCGGCCTTGCCGCAACCGGCCAGCATCAGCAGTGCGATCAGCATCGTGCGCAGCATTGGACCACCTCCTCGCTGTCCAGTATGTTACCTGAGTGCTGTCATTCGCAATCGTGGAAGCTGCCTAGATGGCTCAAAACAGTCGTATTTACGGGGTCGCGCTGTTCCTGTTGTTCGTGCTCGGTGCGGCCATTGTCGCCGACATGGCGCGGCTCGACATGGAGCGTAACGAGCCGATGCCGGCATTGCCCGAGCCCGTTACCAACAACGCCGTCGTTGCATTGTCCGCGGGCGGCCGGGAGTTCCTGATCAGTTTCGCCGGTCTGGGGCCGGGCAAATCCGCCGGTGATACCCACGCAAAAACGTTCGTTTACGACAGCGAGGAGGGCAGCTGGCGTGAGGCCGGCCCGGTGCCGGGCGACGTTGGCAGGCTGGCGTCTGCAGCCGTGGCGGTCGGCGAACTCGCCTATGTGTTTGGCGGCTACACGGTCGCAGAAGACGGCGGCGAAGCGTCCATGCGATGGGTGCACGCGTTCGATCCGCTAACGGGACAGTTTTCCGAACGGCAGCCGATGCCGGTTCCCGTGGACGACGCGATCGCCGTCGTCTACGAGGAGCGCTACATCTACCTCGTCAGCGGCTGGCATGACTTCGGCAACGTCAACCTCGTGCAGCGTTACGACACCGTCACCGATAGCTGGACGCAGGCGACGCCCACGCCAGGCCGCGCGGTGTTCGGTCACGCGGGCGGCATCGTGGGCAGTTCGATCGTTTATTGCGATGGCGTTGCTATCGAACCGCACGACGACCGGCGTCGCGATTTCGTCAGTAACGCCGAGTGTTTCGTCGGGCTGATTGATCCGGACGAAGGGCGCCGGATCGACTGGCGCCGGATCGAGCCGCATCCAGGCAAGCCGCGCTATCGCATGGCGGCCGCAGGCGTCGACGACGAGAGCGGCGTGATTTTCCTGGGCGGTAGCGAGAACCCCTACAACTACGACGGCATCGGGTACGACGGCAATGCTTCCGCGCCCGCGGAGGACGCGCTGATCTACAAGGTCGATTCAGGTGACTGGCAGCAGATCGACATTGCCGGTTCAGGCACCATGGATCATCGCGGCCTGGTGTTCTTCGAGGGTGGCTGGGTCACGGTCGGCGGCATGGTCGAAGACCAGCAGGTGACCGACGAGGTCAACCACTACACGCTGGACTAACCCGCGCTCGCGAGTACCGACGCGACGATCTGGTCGACCTGCGGCGTACGCTCGGGCGCCGCCTTGCCCAGGCAGTGCCGGTCGCGCGGGCAGCTCGAACTCCGTGGGCAGATGATCGTGGCGTCCTTCTGACACCCCTCGGCGATCCAGCCGATGTTCAGTATCTTGCCGATGCTTTCGAGTCGCCGCCGCGCGTCGCCAGGGATCTCGCCGGAACCGCCATTGTCGTTGCAGCTTTTCTCGATGGCGTCGATGGTCTCGATCGGGTCGAGGCCCTGGGCGGTCAATGCCGGCGCCAGGTCGATGCCGGCGCACAGGACGTGCGGATTACCCGCGGCGTCCTTGCTGCGAATCGACTGGCAGCAATACAGGCGCTTGTCGTCGCCGGCCCGCAATACCGAGATTTGCGACGAGGGCCGGTCCGAATCGGTGCTGAGCATCCTGAATACCGCCCAGTGCTGGCACGGGTCCGAGATCATCGCCATGTTGCCCCACGGCAGCGGGATGCCGTTGCCGCGGTACACGGCTCGGAGGTTGCCCGGCGGATAGGCGTCGAAGTAATGCCAGTGGGGATAGGGGCTGACGCTGGGCATGCGGCGCATGACGAGCGCCGTTGTCAGGTCGATGCGGTCGCCGGCATCGATCGCATACGCATGCCTGGCGAGAAACTGGCGAAACGGCGTCTTCGGAGCGAGCAGGGCCGCCGCGAAGTAGCTGCACTCGAAGTCGCGCCACGCGTACAGAATGTCCCTGGCGTCGACGTTGGGACCTTCGGCGTCATGGCGGCGGCCGGCGATGAGGCCGCCGGAAACCTGCGGCGCACGCGCGCCGTCGCCGCCGTGGAGGACGACATGGGCGATATGGTTGGCCAGGTCGTACTTGAGCCGCGCCGGCGTCCTCTCTATCGACCGGTTAAGATAGACCCGGTTCGGCGCCTCGAAAAAGGACCGCACCGACTTCTTCAGCACAACGTCCTTCGACTCGCGATCGTTAGAGGGCGGCTGGTCGAACCAGCGAACGTCGAGTCCGACCTCGGCGGCGAGATCCCACATGTCGTCCACGCTGAGCGGGAAGCGCTTCTTGCCGACGCTCTCGGCGGCCCGCTCGATGTCGGGAAACCGGTTCTGGCTCGCTTCCTGGTGGGCGCGGATCAGCAGGTGGGCAAACTGTCTGCCCGTGGTGCCGGTCTGGGACAACAGTTCCGGGATCGCGATCTGCAGCAGGGTCTCCGAGAACAGGAATCCCGGCTCGAGCGGCAGCCCGGCGACCGGTGCTGTGAGCCGGGCAGGGTCCACGGCAGGGTCCTCGAGCGCCTCGTCGAAAAACCATGGCACGTCCTTCTGGAATATGTCGGCAATGATCTGCAGCAGCCGCTCCGACGGGGTGCGTTTGCCGTTCTCGATCATCGACAGGTAGGAGACCGAGGGGGCTGCTTCGGCGTCGATCTGCACGCAGCGCACCGACAGGTCCTCGAGCGTGAGGTTATTGCGCTTGCGCAACGAACGGATCTTGGTGCCGACGAAATGGGCCTTGCGGCCGAGCCCCTGGCGCACGCTCATGTGAACACCGGTTGTGAAATTAACATTGTGAAGTTTTTTCTGTGAAATTTTCAGAATTCAGGGCTTACTATACACCTCACCAGGGCGCTAATCACGAATATCGAGGGGAACTGCCATGGACACGACACAACTGGATCAGCTGCTGCCATTGAAGAACGCCAGCCACGCGGATGTCGCTCACTACGGCATCGACATCCCGATGCGTTACTCGGAGTGCTACGCGAAGCTCCGCGACGGCCGCATCGTACGCCTGCGAAATGCCCGCCAGTTCAAGGGCTGGGTCGGCATGAACGGGAGCCGCCGGTTGCTGTTCAGCAACGGCGAGGACCCGATCGAACTCCGGCGCGCGCCGAATCGCGGCTTCGAAGTCAATCACGCACAGCAGGGCTGCCAGTACGTCGCGCGCGACGGCAGCCTCGAGACCCTGTAACCGGACACGCACAGAGGCATCAACGCATGAACAAGGAAGAACAGATCAAGAAGCTCGAATCGGAGTGGCGGGACAGTCCACGCTGGTCGGGCGTGAAACGCGACTACAGCCCGGAAGACGTCGTTCGTCTCCGCGGCACCGTCAACATCGAGCACACGCTGGCCCGCCTGGGCGCCGAGAAATTCTGGCGCCTCGTCAACCAGGAAAACCCGGTCTGCGGCCTCGGCGCCCTGACCGGCAACCAGGCCATCCAGGAAGTGCAGGCCGGGCTCAAGGCAATCTATTGCTCTGGCTGGCAGGTGGCGGGCGACGGCAACAGTGCCGGTGAAATGTATCCCGACCAGAGCCTGTACCCGGTCGACTCCGTGCCGAAGATGGTGGAGCGCATCAACAACGCGTTCATCCGCACCGACGAGATCCATGCGCTCAATGACGAGACTGACATTGACTGGTTCCCGCCGATCATTGCCGACGCCGAAGCGGGCTTCGGCGGCAACCTGAACGCCTTCGAGCTCATGAAGTCGATGATCCGCGCCGGCGCTGCGGGCGTGCACTTCGAGGACCAGCTGTCCTCGGCGAAGAAATGCGGCCACATGGGCGGCAAGGTACTCGTGCCGACCCAGGAGGCGGTCGCCAAGCTGAGCGCGGCGCGGCTCGCCGCCGACGTCTGCGGTGTGCCGACCGTGCTGATTGCGCGCACCGATGCCGACGCGGCCAACCTGATCACGTCGGATGCCGACGAACGCGACCGCCCGTTTATCACGGGGGAACGCACACCGGAAGGCTTCTACCGTACCAACGCCGGCCTCGACCAGGCGATTGCCCGCGGCCTGGCCTACGCACCGTATGCGGACCTGCTCTGGTGCGAGACCTCGAAACCCGACCTCGCACAGGCGCAGCGTTTCGCCGACGCTATCCACGCCGAATTCCCGGATCAGCTGCTGGCCTATAACTGCTCGCCATCGTTCAACTGGAAGGCCAATCTCGACGACGCGACGATGAAAACCTTCCGCGAGGAACTGGGCAAGATGGGTTACAAGTTCCAGTTCATTACGCTTGCCGGCTGGCATGCGTTGAACTCGAGCATGTTCAATCTCGCTCGTGCCTACAAGGCCGATGGGATGTATGCTTACTCGCAGCTGCAGCAGCAGGAATTTGCCGATGAGCAGTTCGGCTTCCGCGCCGCCAAGCACCAGTCATTCGTTGGTGCCGGTTACTTCGACGCCGTGCAGAACACGATCATGGATGGACTCTCATCCACGACCGCGATGGACGGCAGCACCGAAGAGGAGCAGTTCGTGGCCTAGCTAACAACAGGAGACTGCCGATGGCGTCAACGGGGTATGAACAAGTCGGCAGTCTCTCTGTTAACAGCATTCTCCACGGTTTCGTCGAGAATGAGCTGCTGCCCGCCGCGGGTCTCGACTCGCTGCAGTTCTGGCAGGGGCTGGAGTCGCTCGTTGAGAATTTTTCAGACACCAATCGCGAACTGTTGCGGGTCAGGGACCTCTTGCAGCAGAGGATCGACGACTGGCACGGTCTGCATGACGGCCCGGACTTCGATCACGACGAGTACGTCGCGTTCCTCAGGGACATTGGTTACCTGCGCGACGCGGGTGAGCCGTTCGAAATCAGCACGGACGGAGTCGATCCCGAAATCGCCCGGATCGCCGGCCCGCAGCTCGTCGTCCCGGTCAGCAACGCCCGCTTTGCGCTCAACGCCGCCAACGCCCGCTGGGGAAGTCTCTACGATGCGCTCTACGGCACCGACGTCATCCCGAGCGATGGCGGCCTCGAGCCGGGGTCCTCGTATAACCCGAAGCGCGGCGCCGCGGTAATTGCCTACGCTGCGGACTTTCTGGATCGAGCGATACCGCTACAGGACGCGTCGCATGCCGATCCGAGCGACGCGGCCTACCGCGCCGCCGGCTCCTTCGTCGGTTACGCGGAAGACGGCGACTGCCGGCGCTACCTGTTCCGGCATCACTGGCTGCACATCGAGATCCAGGTTGACCCGACGCACCCGATCGGCCGCGGCGCGCCGGGCAACGTCAGCGACGTCGTGCTCGAGTCGGCCGTCACGACGATCCAGGACTGCGAGGACTCGGTAGCGGCTGTCGACGCCGCCGACAAGGTGGGCGTATACCGCAACTGGCTGGGACTGATGACGGGCGAGCTCGAGGCCAGCTTCGAGAAAGGCGGCAGCGAGATGACGCGCCGCCTCAATGAAGATCGCCATTACAGGGACCGCGACGGCAAGGAATTCACTCTTCCGGGCCGCAGCCTGATGCTCGTGCGCAACGTCGGCCACCTGATGACGACCGACTCTGTGCTGGACAGTAGTGGTAAGGAGATCTTCGAGGGCATCCTCGATGCACTCGTGACCTCGGCCTGCGCGATGGCCAACCGGCGCCAGGACGACCGCCTGCCCAACAGCCGCAGCCACTCGATCTACATCGTCAAGCCCAAGATGCACGGACCCGACGAGGTCGCGCTGACCAACGCGCTGTTTGCCGGCGTCGAAGACGTGCTCGGCCTGGAGCGCAACACGCTCAAGGTCGGCGTCATGGACGAGGAGCGGCGCACGACCGTCAACCTGCCGTCCTGCATTCGCGAAGTTCGCGAGCGCCTCGTATTCATTAATACGGGTTTCCTCGATCGCACCGGCGACGAGATCCACACGAGCATGCTGGCCGGACCGGTCTTGCCCAAGGAAACGATAAAGACACAGCCCTGGATCAACGCCTACGAAGACTGGAACGTCGATGTGGGTATCCGCTGCGGGCTGCCGGGCAAGGCGCAGATCGGCAAGGGCATGTGGCCCAAGCCCGACGAGATGAAGCAGATGATGGACACCAAGCAGGCGCACCCCGAAGCCGGCGCCAACTGCGCCTGGGTGCCGTCGCCAACCGCCGCGACGCTGCACGCGATGCACTACCATTTCGTCGACGTGGGAGAGCTGCAGATGCGGCTGGCGTCGAGGCCGCTCGCGAGCCTCGACGACATACTGACGCCGCCGCTCGGGGATCCGGCAGGGCTGAGCGCCGCAGACATCCAGGCCGAGCTCGACAACAACGCGCAGGGGATACTCGGTTACGTCGTGCGCTGGATCGACCAGGGCGTCGGCTGCTCCAAGGTGCCGGATATCAGCGACGTCGGGCTCATGGAAGACCGGGCGACGCTGCGCATATCGAGCCAGCACATGGCCAACTGGCTGCTGCATGGGGTCGCGACCGAGGAGCAGGTCATGGAGACGTTTCGTCGCATGGCCGTGGTGGTCGACGACCAGAACGCCGGCGATCCGGGTTACCGCCGGATGAGTGACGACTTCGAGTCCAGCGTTGCGTTCGCAGCGGCCTGCGATCTCGTCCTCAGGGGCTGCGAACAACCCAATGGCTATACCGAACCTCTGTTACACGCTCACCGCCGGCGGCTAAAAGATCTATCATGAGCCGATGCGCTCGTGCTGGTTCCTGTTATCGCTGCTTCTCGCGCCGTCGGTGGATGCCGAGCCGGTCACCGTTGCCGTA
>JASJBB010000124.1 GCA_030066735.1 Woeseiaceae bacterium
CTCGATCGCCTCGTCGCCGAAGTTGAGCGGAGCGATCAGGTTTTGCACGCGAGCGCGCTTCGCATGCCCGTCGACATAGCGCAGCTTGCAGACGGTCTCCATACGGCAGACCTTGACCTGCTTGATCTCGTGCGGAACGAGGAATTCCTCGAGCCCCGTCTTCTCGCGGAGCTCGTCATACCAGACCTCGACTTCGACGCGGCGGTTCAGCGCACGTCCCGCTGCGTTGGTATTGGAGGCAACCGGCTGCGTGTCGCCGGCCCAGCCGAAGGAGATGGCCTCCGGCGGCAGCGTCAGCGAGTCCTGGAAGTACTCGGCAACCTGGCCGGCGCGCTCGCGCGACAGCCCCTGGTTGTCGCCATAAATCGCCTTGAGGCGGGGTCCCAGCGGCCGGTTATCGGCATGACCGACCAGGTGCAGGCGCACGTTCATGCGATCGCGCATGCGTTCGAGTATCGCCGAGAGCGACACGATGGTCTCATCGGGAATCTGCGCGACGCCCGTTTCGAAATAGATCGGCGGGACCAGACCCTGCAGCTTGATGGTCTCGAGCTGGTCGAGCAGCACTTCGCGCGTTTCCAGCGTGTCGCTGATTTCCGTATCCACACGTTCCGGGTCCTGGACCCACTGCATGAAGTCCTGGGTATCGTCCAGGTGCCGCTCGACGGCCTCGCCGATCGCCGTTTCCTCGACGTCCTCGGCGAGCGCCGGCTGAGTCAGCGGCAGCAGCAGCAAGAAGGCCAGGGAGCTTAGCTTCTTCATGATGCTCACCTCCCCTCCGTATTGCGCCGGTCGGGCGGACCGCCCAGGCGCCAGTAGACTTCGGGCTCGACGGCCAGCTCGTAGCCCGGGTCGAGCGCGAGCCATGCGTCGATGATCTCTTCCTTGAGGAGCTCGAGTCGCTTGTCGACCAGCCGCTCGTCTTCGGTGTCCGCGACATAGGATAGGCGCAGCACCGACGGTGCTTTCTTGAGTTCGGTCAGGAGCAGCTGGATGCGCGGACGCCATATGTCGCGCATGACGACCTCGCCCGGTACGAATACCGCATCAGCAATGTCGAGCCCGACGACGCGGTGGATCGACGCGCCGAAGTTGACCCTGAGTGCCTTACCGCGCGTCGCGCGCTGGATCTGCACCGGTCGCGTCGAGGTGCGGAAACCGCTCGGCAGCGACCGGTCGTCGAGCTTCAGGGCGAAGTTGCTGCCACGCGCCTCGTTCGGCGTGGCCGCACAGGTAATGTGATAGCGGCCATGCGTATCCGTCGTGGCGGCGAGGCCGCGCATCGTGACCACGCGAACGCCCGGAATACCGGCTTCGCCCGGGTCCTGCAGCCCGTTCAGGTTGAGGTCGTCATAGACCTTGCCGGAAACGTCGGTGCAGTCGAAGGTCGGGTCCGGCACGAGGCGGACCGTCGCGGTCGCTTCTTCCGACAGGACGCCGCCGGTCAGCGAGTTGACCGCCTGCGCGCGGTTGACGAACTCCCCTTCGCGCACGCCGGCGCCCACAGTCAGGAGCAGCCTGATTTCCTGCGTGCCGTCGACAGGCAGGAACAGGTTGTCCCAGATCAGCTGGCGATCGACGACCTCGGGCTCGGTCGGGACGTCGCCGATCCGGGCAGAACCCTCTACATACTTGAAGCCCGCCGGGAAGCTGTCGATCACGGTGACGTCGTTAAGGTCGAAGCCGAACGAACTCGTGACCGTAATCACGTACGGCACCACCTGTCCGCGGGTCACGTTCACCATGGGCGTCGTCTTGGTAACGGCAACGGCACCGTCGAGACGCGGGTCCAGCGGGATATGGTTGTTGAAGAGCTGGCTCGAGTTCGGCACCTGGCTCGAATCGAGGGTCAGGAACAGGTGATACGTCGTACCGGCGCTGCGGGCCTCGACGAACGCGGCCGGCTGGAACTCCGACGGCTGCGCTTCGCAGTACTGGCTCGTGGCCGCAACGGCGTCCGCTGCCGAGCCCGGGCACGCCGGTACGTCGAAGGGCAGCGTCTCGACCGTCGACGCCGGCGGGATCAGCTCGGACACGCCGGACAGATACGTTGCGTCGGGCACCGTGACGTCGATGACGTAGCCGAGACCGCTCGGGCATGCCGGGTCGGAGAAGTTGATATCGAACTTGTAGTAGCCGTTCGGGACCGTGGTCTGGCCCTGCTGGTTGGGGTCGTCGAAGCATGCCGGCGGCAGCGCCGTTCCACTGCGTGCATCGCGCAGCGTCACGGTGGCGCCGGCAATCGGGCTGCGCGCGATTGAGTCATACACGACGCCGTTGGGGTCGACCGGCATGTTGAGGGCCAGCAGGTTGCTGCCTGCGGTGACCTCGATGTCGCTGATGAGCTGCTGGCCATCCGTGAAATCGGAGTCCGTCTGACCCATTACCGCCGTCAGCGGACCGGCACCCGGCGCGCTGAAGCGCAGCGAATACGGCTCGCCGGCAGGGTAGTTCGGACGGACGTTCATGAACATGTAGGCGCCGTCGGCGTCGGTGAACGCCGAGCTCACCGTCTGGCCGCCCTGCACGAGCTCGACGAGCCAGCCCTGCAGCAGGCGCTCGGCGCCATCGGGCGTGTTGTCGTGATCGGCGTCATGCCACACTTCGCCGCTCAGCATGCCGGCATTCGGCCTGGCGCCTACATCGATCGATACGCTGGCTTCCAGCTGCCGCAGCGGATCGTCCCAGTAGACCAGGGCGGTATTGGTCACTGTCGTACCCACCGCAAGGTCCGGGTTGATGATGGCGCGGAATCGCAATACGACGGTCTGGTCCGGCTCGAGCGCACCGTACTCGGTGAAGTAGTCGGCCGTGATGAGCGTGTCGTTCACCGTGATGCCGTCGGCCAGTCCGTTCATCCGCGCGGAGTCGTCGACGTAGGTCAGGTAGCCGGGGTTCGGGACGCTCAGGTCATCCTGTATCTGGACATACAGCGCCGGCAGCGCACCGATATTGGTAACCGTGACGGCATATTCGAGCGTGGCGCCAGGCAGCGCCGGACCGCCGTCGACAACCGACACTTCCTTGATGATCGACAGCTGCTGCACGTCGCCGACAACGACCACGGTCGGCTCGGGACCGGTGGCCGGGTTGCCGTCGCCGTCCGTCAGCACGTCCCCCGACTCCATCGAGTAGACCGTCGCCTGGTTCGTGATCAGGGTGCCGGGGATGGCGTCGGCGTTGACAATCACGTCGAAGCGAACGACGGCTGCCTCGCCGGGGTTGATAATGCCCTCGCCTTCGCCTGGCACGGGCGGCGTAAGGTCGGCCGACGAGACGTCGATGCCGTCGATCAGCGGGAAGACGCCCGCATCGGGCTGGCCCACCGGCTGACCGTTCAGCGTCACGGTGTCTTCGACGTAGGTCGTGTTGGCCGGCACGATGTCGGTGAGGTCGGCCGCCGTCGCCGGCACGGTGCCGTTGTTGTAGATCGTGATCGTGTAGCGCAGCGTGTCGCCCGGATCGACGATGCCCGGTGAGCTCAGGTCGTTGACGAGCTCTGCGGACTTGGGCGCGAAGATCAGCGGGAAGTTGCCGACGACGTCGACCGTCGGGTCGTCCGGAACCTCGGTCCGCGGGTCGTCGGACGGCACGTCGGCGATACCGTAGTCTTCCGCGCCGACGAAGGCCTGGTTCGAGATCAGCGTGCCGTCAGGGACATCGGGATAGACGACGACATCGAAGACGATCGTCGCCGTGTTGCCGGCCACGCCGGCATTCATCAGGCCTGGCGTCGTGTTGTCGGCCGAGTTGATGAGGATGCCGTCGATGAGCGGGGAAGCTCCACCGTCCGCGTCGGCGACCGGCTCACCATTCAGCGTCGTGCTACCCGCGACGTAGGTCGTATTGGCAGGCACCTGGTCGACGATGTCGACGTTGGTGGCGTGGTCCGTACCGATGTTCCGAACCGTAATCGTGTAGCGCAGCGTTTCACCGGCAAGGAGCACGGTCGGCTGGCCGTCGATATAGCTCGAGATCTTGTCGACATCGAAGGCAGGCGCAGACTGGATCAGGATCTGCGTCGGATCATCGTCGTCAGGGATCGTTGGATCTGCCTGCCCATTGACGTTCGGGTCGTCACTGAGAGCGCCCAGCAAGCCATCGAACGTAAGCTCGGACTGGTTGTAGACAAAGGTGTCGTTCGGGATGACCGGGGCGAGCTGGACCTCGAACTCGACCAGGATGGTCTCACCCAGGCCGCCGATGCTGAGGTTGCGAACGTCCAGGAGGCCCGTGCCGGCCGCGCCGCCGTTCGGGTCCGAGTTGGCCGCGTCCGCGCCCGCGGGAATCGATATGACGTTCAGCGTACCCGCCTGGAACATCGGGTCGGCGTTGAGGCGATCGAGTTCGTCGACGATCTCGAAGTCGTCGATAGGAACATCGCTCAGGTTCTCGACGTAGAGCTGGTAACGCAAGGTGTCGCCCGGCGTCGCTACCGTGCCCGGATCCTCACCGGTCGTTACGTTGATGACGGTCTTCTCGAAGCGAAGCTCCGGCAGGTCGACCGTGACCGAGTGCGCGTCCTCATGGTCGCCGACACCCACGGTCCCGTCCGTCAGGACGCGCAGGTAGGTGGTCGAGGCATCGGCGTTGAACCATTCGATAGCGCCGGCCACGTTCGTCAGTATTTCGCCGTCCTGGCTATCGGCGTCGAGCTGCGTCCGGTACCCGATGATCAGGCGCTCCGTTACACCGATCACCGAGGCCGCCGACAGCGTGCCGAACGTGAGCTGGCAGGTGGCGGGGTCCCAGGCGAGCGTATAGTCCGAGCCTTCGGCCAGTGGACCCTTACCGGCTACGGGTGTGACGCCATCCGCCTCGAACACCTGTGCGCTCAGGATCTCGGGCATCATGTCGCACATGCCGCCGGTCGGGCCGTCGGGCAGGACGTCGACGAGCGTCATGTTGTACGCGTCCGCCTCGCTCTCGTTCTGGATGCCGATGACGAAGTTGCCGTACTCCGCCAGCCGCATCGTCGCCGGGCCGGTCTTCGTGACCGTGAGCCCGGGCGGCAGCGTGAATTCACCGACCAGGCCCGAGCTGTTGACCGTGTCACCTTCTCTCGTGATGAACTCGTCGACGGCGCTGCCGTTATCGAGGAAGCTCATCTCCAGCGTGTAGTCGACTCCATCGACGTTGAAAGTCGTGGGTTCAGCCGAGGCGACGATCGTCACGCGGTCGGTACACCCTTCGCCAGGTGGCGTCGGGTAGGGACAGGGGTCGAGATCGTTCCGGGTCTCGTCGTGATTCAGCGTGAAGGTGAACGTCAATGGGCCCGTAGGCACGCCGTCCACGGCAAGCACGAGCTCTACATCGAGCTGTACCGACGTAAGCCATGGCTCGTCGACGACGAAATTCCGATGCTGGAAGGTGCCGAGCGAGAAGAACGGGATATCGCCCGGCAGCTCGAAGGGCGGCGGCAGCGTGGCGATGAAGTCGTAGCCACTCTGCGGGCCCGACGTCGTACCCCAGCTGATACTCGAGATCGGGTCACCGTTCGTGATGGCGGGATCACCTGGCTGGCTGCCCGGCTGGCTGTCCGTCGGATCACGCCAGGAGCCGACCACGGAAACGAAGGTGATCTCGGCGGCAAGCGCGATCCCGGTCGGGACCACGGCAAGCGAGGCGAGCAGCGCTACGCACAGTGAGAGAAGCAGCTTCTTCATGCCGCCGCGTCCTCGATGCTCGAGCGCACTGCAGAGCGCGCAGCGGCCGGGCACGGCGAAGCGGCACGGCTCGGGATACCCGGGCCGGGCGCACTGCTAGCGCGATAGAGTGTCTCGACTGGTGCCATAGTCCCTTGCTGGATGCACGCCAATCCCTGCGCCACCTTTGAAGCCAGCTGAACCGGAAGCCGATCTCCCGGGGCACTCGCTGCCTCCGGAAACCCTGAAAACCCGGGCCGCTGACTCTGAAACGCCGCCCTCGAGCGGCGTCATAGCTGTCTTAATCCAGCGACAACTATGACCTATCAAAACCACCCGAAAGTTGACCCGCATCACAGCTTGGGCGTTTGCCGCCGATCAGTCCTGGAAGCGTTGCACGGTGCTCACTCTGGAGCGTGATCGCCCTCCGGAAACGGCAATTCAGGCAGGTTTATGTAAAGTTGTCCGGCGAGCCGGATTTCCGCGGTCAGCGCCATCGAGAGCGCTCTCTCCGCGTAGAAAAATCAGGCTGCCGGCAGGAAGTCGATCGGGTAGATGATCGTCACCGCGACGATGTCTTCCTTCGCACCGAAGTCAAAGGTCCTGACGCGATTTACGATCTGGCCGACGAGCGTCGGTGCATCCATGTCGCTCGATTGCAGTTCGCAGAAACTCACCGAACCATCCGGCTCGATCGTCAGTTTGAGTACCATCTGGCCACGCAGCGTCGGGTCACGGCGCAGCTCGCGGTTGTACAGGCGATACAGCGACGCCTTGTAGCGATCGAACACGATCTGGATCTCTTCGTCGGTTCGGCCCGCGAAGGCACCCGCGCTCAACGGTCGATTCGGGCCACCCGAACCGCCGATGCTGCTTTCGACCTGCGTCAGGGCAACGCCGCCGATCTCTCCGCCACCGCCGCCGGTATCCCGGCTGATGCTGGCGAGATTGATGCCGCCGCTGGATCCCGCTGCGGACGTCGTCACCATGGCGCGCTCCGGCCGTCCGACCGAGTCCGAACCGGCATTCGTCAGGCGCGCCTGTGAGCCGAGACTGGCTGTCGGCCGCACGTTTGCGCGGTCGGCGAAACTCTCACGAAACGCGAGAATACCCTTGGTCTTCACCTGCTCGCTGGTATCGACCGGCGTCGACTCGGCCGCCACCGCTGTTTCCTCGAGAACTTCCGGCGAGGCCTCGGGCGGTACCTCCTCGACGAGCTCAGGCTCGGGCTCGGGGAGGTCTGGAATAACAGGGTCGGGCGGCGGAGGCGGCGGTGTCCTCTCCTCGCGCACGAGCTTGGCGACACGCTCGGGCAACTCGTTCAGGGTGTCCCGTTCCTTGATAGGGATCGCAATCGTGGTGACGATGAGCGCGAGAGCAACCGAGGTGAGCATCGAGAGGCTGAGCGACTTGCGGTAACGCTCGTCCTCTTCCTGGCCGCGAGTCCACGGCATGATCTGGATGCGCCCCGGCAAGCTGTCCGCATCGCGCTCGACGAGCCACTCGTTCTTGCGCGCTTCTTCCTGCTCGATGATGTCCTGCAGGTCGTAGTGCAGTGAATCGAGCTCGTCATTCTGCACACCGATGTTGTCGAGTACGACCTGGCGACGTTCCTCGATGAGCTGGATTTCGCCGAAGTAGTTGTCGATACGCCGGCGGGCATCCTCGATGCGGGAAACTGCAATCTCCGCGTCGCGGGTATCGCCCCAGAACAGCGACTCGGCGCCGGCGGCCTCCAGCTCCTCGAGCGAGGTACACACACGGGCAAGCGCCTCGTACTGCGAACCCTTGTCCGCGAGCATCGAGAGCTCTTCGTTGACGGCGTCGAGCTCGGCGTCGAGGCGGACGAGCTCGTCCTCCGAACGATCGACCTTCGAGCGTAAGGCCTGTTCCTGTTCCTTCAGTTCAGTGCTCACTGAGTCACCTTCATCCCTGCGGTGCTAGAGCGACGCAACCTGTGCGCCTTTCTGAATGACGGCCAGCGACACGTTCTCGTAGCCTTCACCGGTGCAAAGTGACATCACCTTGCGAACGACGATGAAAGGAACGGACTTGTCGGCAAGGATCGTCACTTCCTGGCTATCTGCGGCGGCCAGCGTGGCGGGGCCGACGACGTTGTCGCGTATCTGCGCGAGCGTCGCGGCTATCGGGTCGTAGCTCGATGCGTCGCCTTCGAGGATGTCGCTGACCTGTGCCACAGCGTTGCCCTGCACCAGGACTTCCTCGGGCGAAATGAAGATAACCACTGTCTCGCGCGGCTTCTCCTCGACCAGGCCCTCGGGGAGCTTGACTTCCTTCGGAGCGTCCAGCACTTCGACAGAGCCCGAGTTCACGAGCAGGAAGAACACGAGGATCGTGAAGACGTCCATGAGCGACGTCAGGTTCATCTTCGTGATCTTCACCCGGTTGCGGGACATGCGCTTGATACGGCGTGAATTTCTCATCGTGAATACCTTACGGCGCGTCGCCTACGGAAATTTCGCTGAACAGCGCGACCAGCTCGAACTGCGGCTCGTCCTCGGCGGCGTCTTCGATCGGTATCTGCACGGCCCTGACGATGTCCATGACCTGGATGAGGTAGTCATAGGGGATCATGGCTTCCATCAGTACGGATGCAGATTCCTGGGCCGGGTACTCGTTCTTGAGTTCGACCATGAAGTCCGAGAGCGTCTCGAGATCGTAGTCACCATCCACATTCGGGATGGCGGCGATGACGTTCTTGCCGTTGGTGATCTCGATGTTCTCCTGGCGGACGACGACTTCGACGCGGAAGCCCTCTTCCGTCGGTGCAGGGCCGCCGGCCGTGCTCGGAAGATTCAATTCCACGATCGTCAGCCGCGAGAACACCGCCGTGATGAGCAGAAACGGGACCAGGACCACCATCAGGTTCAGGAAGGTGGTTACGTCCAGCTCGTGCGCATCGAGCTTGGTACGGCGTTTGTAGTGGTGCCGTCTGGCCATGGGTATCAGGCCTCGACAGGTACCGGTTCAGCGTCAGTAACCGTCGGCCGCTTCGCCCGGCGCGAGAATACGTTCAATGCCTTGACGGTGGCCATCTCGAGACTGTCGACGATGTCACCGGTTTTGCTCGTGAGCACGGCGTGCACGACCAGCAGCGGGATGGCCACCATCAGGCCGAACGCGGTCGTGTTCATCGCGACCGAAATGCTGGCGGACAGCAGATCTGCTTTCTCCGCCGGGTTCGCGTTGGCGACCGCCGTGAAAGCCTGGATCAGGCCCATGATCGTACCGAGCAG
>JASJBB010000021.1 GCA_030066735.1 Woeseiaceae bacterium
TGGCCGCGGCCGGTGAGCTGTTCGATGCGATGGAAAACGGCATGTCCGTCCGGATAGGACAGACCTATGCGCTGGAGAACGCCGCACAGGCGCACCTCGATATCGAGGCGCGCCTGACGACGGGATCTACGGTACTGCTGCCTTAGCGGCTTAGAAGCGCCAGACGAATCCGACGGTCGCCATGTCGACGTCGGCGTCATCGAACTCCAGGAGTTCGTACTCGGCGCGAAGTTCGATCGAGCTGAAGTTCAGGCGGAAGCCGAGGCCGTAGCCAAGGTCGGTGCCATCGTCCGAACCCGACAGGCCGCCGAGATCGAGATCGGCATCCCACGATACGTAGCCGGCCTTTACGAACCAGCCGAATACGCCGAAGTCCATGCCCGCGAGGCCGAATGCGCCGATGCCCGTGGCGTCGACCGCGGCCGGAACCTGCAGGATCTCACCGCCCTGTGAACCGAAGTCGAGGTATCCGACTTCAACCGCGAAATCGAGGACCGGCATGTCGAAGATATAGCCGCCATAGGCTTTCCACGACGTGTCGCTCTCGTCGAAGTCGTCAAACTCGACGCTGGTATCACCTACCGAAGCGCCGAGATAGAAACCCGAGTCGGCCTGCGCCGCCGGGGCCAGTAGCAGCGACGCTACAGCGGCCGCGCCAAACAGTCGTACTGTCGTTGCGAACTTCATCAGAAGTCTCCAAATGTTTACCCAAGCGACGCCAGAGTAAGCGAATCGGGATGCCCGGAACTGACGAACCGGTCACATTTCAGTGACTTAACGACCACATGTTGCGCGCGCGCGACAGAATCGCCCGCCGGGGCGGGCTCCTACTGCAGGTTCAGCGTGACCCGGACGCCATAGGTGCGCGGTGCCTCGAGAAACGGCGCGCCGGGACCGGGATCGGTCAGCGGGTTGCCCGTGGCCGCCGCCGACTGCACGTCGCTGTTCTCGAGGTTCTTGGCCCAGACTCCGGCCGACCACTTCTCGTCGCCGCTGTGCCAGGTCAGCGCGAGGTCGGTCTTCGTATAGCTGGCCTGGTACATGCCGGGCGAGTGCGAGAAGTTGCCCCAGAAGCCGCTCTCATACCGCGAGCTCAGGTCCGCGCGGACGACGGCGCCCGATCGCAGCGGCCAGTCGTGCACGACGCCGAGCGTCGCGGTCCAGTCGGGCGCATTCTGCATCTGGTTGCCGTTAAAGACGTCGAGAGAGTCTTCGAGAAAGTCGTCGTAGCGCGCGTGCAGGTAACCCAGCGAGAACGAGAACTGCGTGTTCTCGAGCCTGGCCGGCGCGTAGGCAATGTCCGACTGCAGTCCGTAAATGCGCGTGTCGGCGCTGGTCAGGAAGTTGGTGCCGGTCGCCGCGTTAAAGGCCTGGGTCAGCAGGTTGTCGTACAGGTAGTAGAACACCTCGTTGTTGAACACGAGCCTCCCGCCGGCCAGCCGGCTGCGCGCACCGACCGTGAACGACAGCAGCTCCGACGCCTCGGTGACCGTATCCGGGAACACGTCGAACGTGCCGGGCTGGAAGCCCGTCTGCGCCGTGGCGTAGACGAGCGTCTCTTCGGCCGCGTCGAACTCGACGCCGAGTTTCCAGTCGACATTGGTCCAGTCGTCGCGGTTCGACCAGGACGGCGGCGCCTGCCCCGTGAACAGCGCGACCGGATCCTCGCTAACCGCCGGTTCGACGACAATGTCGGGCTGGAAACCGTTCGCCCGGCGGCGGTCGTCCGAGAAACGACCGCCCGCCACGAGGCGCCAGTCATCGGACAGCGCGTAGCGCAGCTCGCCGAAGACCGCCGTGCCGCGCAGGCGATGATCGCGCACGTCGCTGGCATCGAGCCACGCCCCGGGAGGCGATCCGGGAAACAGCTCGTCGGGACCGAACTGGATAAAGAGTTGCCCCGTGGTCTCGATCTCGTAGGCGTACAGGCCGCCGAGCCAGGTCAGCGGGCCACCCCCGTCGTAAGCGAGGCGCAACTCGTGGGTCGCCTGGTCGATGGTCTGGTTGAAGTCGCCGTTCTTGTGCGTCAGCCAGTAACCCTGGCGCCACTCGAAGTCGAGGTATGACGGGATGTAGGTCAGCACCAGCCGGTCGTTGATGTCCCAGTTGAACTCGGCGCCGACCAGTGTCGTTTCCCAGTCGCGCTCTTGCGCGTCAATGGGTCCCAGCGTTGCATAGATCGCGTTCGGGCCCAGGAGGCGATCGTCCCAGGGGTCACTGTTAGGGAATGCCTGGCTCTTCGGACTACTCAGGTTGCCCTTGCTGAGCAGGTTGGCCGCATAGCCGTCGCGGCTTTCGACGTGGCCCCACAAGTGCAGGTTGACGCTATCTGCGGGCGACGCCTCGAACGCCAGGAAGCCGGCGAAGTCGTCGGCCGAATCGGCGCCACTTTCGAGGTATCCGTCTCGCTCGTAATAACTCAACGAAGCACGCATCGCCGCCGTGTCGCCGAGCGGAACGTTCTGCGAAACCGTGGCGCGCAGGTGCGCATAGTTGCCCGCCTCGACTACCGCGCGCGTCTCGAAGCGGTCGCTGGGCCGCACCGTGATCGTGTTGACGACGCCGCCGATCGCACCGCGCCCATACAATGTTCCCTGCGGGCCGGGCAGGAATTCCATCCGCTCGATCTCGACGAGCGACGCCGAAGTCACCTCGCGCGGCACGTAAACCCCGTTGATGTTGTAAGCGTTCGGCGGCTCGATCATGGGCAGGTCGAGCGTAGACCCGACGCCGCGGATGTAGATTTCAGTCGACGCCGACTCTTTCTGCAGGCGTACCGACGGCACGAGATTCTGTACGTCCGCAAGCGTGGTGATGCCGCGCACCGTAAAGGTCTCGCGCTCGATGGCCGTCACGGCGGCGGAGGTACTCTGCAGCAGCTGCGTGCGCTTCTGGGCCGTAACGACGATTTCGTCGAGCGGGCGCCGCGTGTCGGCCTCCTGCGCACGGGCCGTTCCGGCCGCGACCAGCAGGCATACGAATGCTGCAAGAACAGGGATTCTGCTCATCGGTGTCCTTTATTCTTTGAACGGCAGCGCGGTGTCCGCCTTGATTTCCTTGAGTACGATATTCGAGCGCACCTGGGAAACGCCAGGCAGCTTGAAGATGAACCCGTCAAGGAACGCGTTATACGCGTCTATGTCCTCGACGACCACCCGCAGGTGAAAATCGGCCTCGCCGCTCGTTGCATGGCACTCGAGCACCTCGGGATGCTGCAGAACCTCGCGCACGAAATGCTCGACATGGGTCTGCTCGTGGCGTGCCAGTGACACGTGCACGATCGACGCCAGCCCGAAGCCCGCTTTCCTGGCATTGACCAGGGCCGTGTAGCGCTCGATCACGCCGCTCTCCTCGAGGCTCTTGACCCTGCGCCAGGTCGCCGAGCTCGACATGCCGACCCGTTCGGCCAGTTCCTGGTTGGTCAGACGGCTGTCGCGCTGCAACTCGGCGAGCAGGCGGCGATCCCTGGTTTCGAGCGTCGATTTCACGTCAGGGCGGAACCTCGAAATATCGTACCGGTACCAGGTAGCATAATGGTATTTCCTACCGAATTATAGGCTTTTGGAGGGAAATTGGGTGCCCTTTTCCGGTGAAAATGGGATCAAATAGTACCCATGGCCACTCCCGCGAAATCCCTGCCCCACTATCCTCTCGACAACTACGAACTGCTCGATCGCTATCGGCGCGAATCCGGACGGGTCTTCCTGACCGGCACCCAGGCGCTGGTGCGCATCCCGCTGATGCAGCGCACGCTCGATCGCGCCGCCGGTCTCAACACGGCGGGCTTCGTGTCCGGCTACCGCGGTTCACCGCTCGGCGGCGTGGACCAGGAATTGTGGCGCGCCAAGGCGTTCCTCGACGAAAACAACATCGAGTTTCTGCCGGCTGTAAACGAGGACCTTGCGGCGACGGCCGTGCTCGGTTCGCAGCAGGTCGAGACCGACCCGAGCCGCACCGTCGACGGCGTTTTCAGCCTCTGGTACGGCAAGGGACCGGGCGTGGATCGCGCCGGCGACGCGCTCAAGCACGGCAATGCCTACGGCAGCTCGCCGCGCGGCGGCGTGCTCGTGGTCGCCGGGGATGACCACGGCTGCGTGTCGTCGTCGATGCCGCACCAGTCCGATGTCGCGTTCCTGACCTTCATGATGCCGTGGCTGAACCCGGCCAATGTGGCCGAGTTCCTCGAGTTCGGCCTGTACGGCATCGCGATGTCGCGCTACTCCGGCATGTGGGTTGGATTCAAAGCCATCTCCGAGACCGTCGAGTCGGCCATGTCGGTCGAGTTGCCGCCCTACCCCGACTTCGTGATTCCCGATTTCGAGATACCTGCGAGCGGGCTGCACTACCGCTGGCCCGACCTTCCGGGGCCGCAGATCGAGGAACGCCTCGAAGCCAAGAAAGCAGCGACGCTCGCATTTGCCGGCGCCAACCCGATCGACCGCAAGATTTTCGACGTGCCGAAAGCCCGCTACGGCATCGTCACCACGGGCAAGGGACACCTCGACCTGATCGAAGCGTTGCGCATGCTCGGCATCGACCGGGCCGAAGCCGGGCGCATTGGCCTCGACGTCTACAAGGTGGGCATGGTTTGGCCGCTCGAGCCGCAGGGTGCGCTGGATTTCGTGCAGGGCAAGAACGAGGTGCTCGTTGTCGAGGAAAAGCGCGGCATCATCGAGAGCCAGCTCAAAGAATACTTCTATGATCACCCTGGCAAGAAGCCAAAACGGATGGTGGGGAAACACGACGAAAACTTTGAGCGGCTCGTGCCGTGGATCGGCGAGCTGACGCCCATTCAGCTGGCGCAGATCGTCGCGCGGCGTCTCGATGCCGAGTTCACCGGACTCGACCTGACGGCGCGTGCCGACCGGCTGCTGCGCGGCGACAGCAACCTGATCAGGATCGAGGGCGCCAGCCGCATGCCCTACTTTTGCTCGGGCTGCCCGCACAACACGTCGACCCGCGTCCCCGAGGGCTCCAGTGCGTTGGCCGGCATCGGCTGCCATTTCATGGCCAGCTGGATGGACCGCGACACCGAAGGGCTGCTGCAGATGGGCGGCGAAGGCGTCAACTGGATTACGCGCTCGAAGTTCAACGGTAATCGCCACATCTTCCAGAACCTCGGCGACGGTACGTTTTACCACTCCGGATCGATGGCCATCCGCCAGGCCGCGGCGGCAGGCACCAACATCACGTTCAAGATCCTGTTCAACGACGCCGTCGCGATGACGGGCGGCCAGCCCGTCGACGGCCCGATCTCGGTCCCGGCGATCGCCCATTCGGTGCGCGCCGAGGGCATCGAGCGCATCGCGCTGCTGTCGGACGAGCCGGAGCAGTTCGATGCCGCCGACTTCCCGGCGGGCACGACGATCCATGGCCGCCGCGAACTTGACGCCGTGCAGCGTGAGCTGCGCGAGATCCCGGGTGTCACGGTGCTGATTTACGCACAGACCTGCGCGACCGAGAAACGCCGCCGGCGCAAGCGCGGCAAGATGATCGACCCGAAGAAATTCGTGGTCATCAACGACCTCGTCTGCGAGGGCTGCGGCGACTGTTCGACCGAGTCGAACTGCCTGTCGGTAATCCCGAAGGAAACGCCGTTCGGCCGCAAGCGCCAGATCGACCAGAACAACTGCAACAAGGACTTTTCCTGCGTCAACGGCTTTTGCCCGAGCTTCGTGACGGTTGAAGGCGAGCGGCAGCCGCCGCCCGCCGCGCGCGACTCCGGCGGCGAGCTGGCGGCCGCGCTCGCCGGCATTCCCGACGCACCGGTCCCCACCATCAGCGATTGTTACGACCTGCTCGTAACCGGCGTCGGCGGCACGGGAGTCGTCACCGTCGGGCAGCTGATCACGATGGCGGCGCACCTCGAGGGCAAGGGCGCGAGCGTGCTCGACTTCATGGGATTTGCCCAGAAGTTCGGCACGGTCATTAGCTACATTCGCATCGGCGACGAGCCCGCGAATATCAACCAGGTACGCATCGAACAGGGCCGCGCCGACGCCCTGATCGGCTGCGATCTCGTTGTCAGCTCGTCACCGCGCGCGTCGGTCGCTTACGATCCGGGATATACCCGCGCACTGGTCAATACGGCCGAAATGACCACGGCGGATTTCGTCAAGCACCGCGACGCCAACATGCAGGCGGCGCGGCGCATCAAGGCCATTGGCGACGTCGTGGGCAGGGACAATCTCTCCACGCTCGACGCCAATGCGCTCGCCGAGAAGTTGCTCGGCAATACGATCTACGCGAACGTCATGATGCTGGGCTGCGCCTGGCAGAAAGGGCTCGTGCCGGTATCGCTGGAAGCCCTGAAGCGTGCGATCGAGCTCAACGGCGTCGAGATCGACAAGAACAAGCAGGCGTTCGACTGGGGCCGTGTGGCGGCAGTGAACCCGGAAAGGGTCACGGCGCTGCTCGACGACAACCAGGCCGTGAGCGAATCGCTCGACGACTCGATCCGGCGCCGCGCCGATTTCCTCATCGGCTACCAGGACCAGGCGCTGGCCGACCGCTATCTCGCGCTCGTGCAGCGCGTGCGCGATGCGGAAGCGAGCGACGATGCGCTCGTCGAGGCCGTCGCGAAGAGCTACTTCAAACTGCTCGCCTACAAGGACGAGTACGAGGTTGCGCGGCTGCATACGCAGACGGGCTTTCTCGACGAGATCCGGTCGACGTACGGCGACAAGGCGAAGATCAGCTTCCACATGGCCCCGCCGCTCATCGCGCGCAGGAAAGACGCCCGCGGGCGGCCGCTCAAGAAGGAATTCGGCCGTGGGACGATTGCTTTGATGCGGCTGCTGGCCAGCCTGCGCCGGTTGCGAGGGACGCCGTTCGACGTCTTCGGCTACTCGCACGACAGGCGCGTCGAACGCGCGCTGATCGGCGAATTCGAGAGCAACGTCGAACGCCTGCTCGCCGACCTTGACGCCGATAACCGCGACGCCATGCACGACATGGTCCGCGCCTACATGGACATTTGCGGTTACGGGCCCGTCAAGGACCAGGCGGTGTCCGACGTTGGCGAACGAATCCGTGCGATCATGCGCGAATGACCATCGAGTACGCGTTCGAATCCACTCCCGACATCGGCTCAACCCAATCGATCGCCCACGGTATCCACTGGCTGCGCATGCCGTTGCCGTTCTCACTCGGGCACATCAACCTGTGGCTGCTGGAGGGGGACGACGGCTGGGCCGTCGTCGATACGGGCCTGAATACCGACGACAGCAAGGACGTCTGGCGGACGACGATTGGAACGCTCATGGTCGACAAGCCGATTCGACATGTCGTAGTCACCCACCTGCACCCGGACCATGTCGGTTGCGCAGGCTGGCTCACCGGCGAGTACGACGTTGACCTCTGGATGACCCGCGAGGAATACCTGCTGTGCCGGGTGCTCGTTGCGGATACGGGTCGGGTCGCGCCGGACGAAGGCGTCCATTTCTACCACGCGGCCGGGTTTCCCGAGGAGGCCCTCTACAACTACAAGAAGATGTTCGGCATGTTCGGCAAGTACGTGGCGCTACTGCCCGAGGCTTACCGCCGGCTCAAGTCCGGCGACCGGCTCGACTTCGCCGGACACACCTGGGAGGTCCTCGTCGGCCGGGGCCACTCGGTCGAGCACGCCTGCTTCTTCGACGCCGAGCGCAAGCTGTTTATCTCGGGCGACCAGCTGCTGCCGACGATCTCATCGAATGTCAGTGTTTATCCGACTGAACCGAACGCCAACCCGCTCAAGGACTGGATCGAGTCTTTACGGATGCTTCTGGACAGATTGCCCGAAGACGTCCTCGTGCTGCCGGCTCACGGCAAGCCATTCCGCGGCGCCCACGGCCGTCTCGACGAGCTGATCAGGGAACACCTCGACGGCTGTGATGCATTACTTGAACTGTGCAAACAGCCACGGCGTGCGCTGGATACGTTCCCGGCATTGTTCAAGAGCCGGATCTCCGACAGCAACCTGATCATGGCCACCGGAGAGGCGGTCGCCCACCTCAATTACCTGATCGACGAGGGCGAGATTGCCGTCGAAGAGGACGCCGACGGCGTCAACTGGTACCGGCGGCAGACGTAGTCCGCGATGGCGAGGCAAGCTGTAAGTCCCGGCGATTCGATGCCGTACAGGTTGACCAGGCCCGCCACGCCGTGCGCGTCGGGCCCGTCGATCAGGAAATCGCGCGGTTCGTCCCCGGGTCCCTGCAACTTGGGCCGAATGCCGGCGTAGTCCGGCGACAGCGAATCGTCGGGCAGGCCCGGCCAGTACCGGCGAATCGCGTCGTAGAACTGCGGCGACCTGCCCGGATCGACCGTGTAGTCGATGTCGTTCACCCACTCCATGTCAGGCCCGAACTTGGCGCGCCCCGCCAGGTCGAGCGTCAGGTGCACGCCCAACGCGTACCGATGCGGCACCGGATAGATCAGGTGGCGGAACGGCGGTCTGCGATCGAGCGAAAAATAATTGCCCTTCGCCATGTAAGTCGCGGGGACAGCCGTGGCCGGCAGCCCGTCCAGGGCCTTTGCGACCGTTGCCGCTCCCAGGCCGGCGCAATTGACGACGCGCTGCGCTGCGAGTTCGAAACGGTCGTCGGCGCCGACCTCGAGCAAGATGCCCTGATCCGTGACGGCGCCGCCGACAACCGGGGACTCGACCGCGACAGCACCGCCGCTTCTCTCCAGGTCGCCCTGCAGACTCAGCATCAGCGCGTGACTGTCGACGATGCCCGTGGAGGGCGACAGGAGGGCAGCGACGCAGTCGAGTTCCGGCTCCACCTCGAGCGCCGCGGCTCTCTCGAGCATCTCGAGGTCGGTGACGCCGTTGGCCGCGGCCGTCGCCATGATGCGCTCGAGGTCCGGCAACTCGTCTTCGCCTGTCGCAACGATGAGTTTGCCGCAACGCGAGTAACCGATCCCGCGCTCCTGGCAGTAGTCGTAGAGCAGCAGCTTGCCGCGGACGCACAGCTGCGCCTTTAGCGAGCCCGGCCGGTAATGAAGGCCCGCGTGAATAACCTCGCTGTTGCGCGAACTGGTCGACGTGCCGATGCGGTCCTCCTGCTCCAGGACAATCGTCTCCAGCCCCGCCGCCGCCATGGCGCGCGCAACGGCCAGGCCGACAACGCCGGCGCCTATGACGACACACTCAATCGATTCGGCCAACGTCCCTCACCATGGCCGCGATCCTGTCCTCGTCCCAGCCGAGTTCGCGCAGCACCTCCGCGGTATCCGCGCCCAGCCTCGGGGAATGGTGACGGACCGGGCTGGTCTCGCCATCCACCTTGATCGGATCGCGCACGTAACGATACGGCCCCTCGGTCGGGTGCTCGTCATCCTGCAGCAGCTCGACGGCGGCGAAGTGAGGATGCTCGCCGATGTTCTCGAGGTCGATGACTTCAGAGGCTGGAATCGAATGCTCGGCGCAGAAGGCCAGCCATTCCCGTGTCGTCTTCTTGCGGACGATATCGTCGAGCAGGCCGTACAGCTCGTCCGAGTGCCTGATGCGTTCGCGGCCTGTGGCGAAGCGCTCGTCGTGGCGCAGCTCGGGGAATCCCGCGTACTCGAAAAAGCGGTTCCAGTTGTCGGTGCTGTAGGGCAACACGACGATCCAGCCGTCTTTCGTACGCCGCGGGCGGCGATGCGGCGTGCGGATGCGCGAATAGCTGAAATCGCCATGCTGCGGACGAAACGTCTGTCCGCCCAGGTGCTCGACCAGGTTGAAGGCCGCCATCGTTTCGGCCATTGGCACCTCCAGTAACGCTCCCCGGCCCGAGCGTTGCCGGTCGAACAGCGCAGCCGCGATCGCGAACGCCACGTGCAGGCCCGCGACCTTGTCGGCGAGGATGCTCGGGACAAGCTGCGGATCGCCGCCGTGCCAGGCGAATGTCGAGGCTAGGCCCGACGCCGCCTGAATGACGTCGTCGTATGCCGTCTGGTCGGCATTCGGTCCGCCCGAGCCGAAGCCGTTCGCCATGCAGTAAACGATGTCCGGCCGGATCGAGCGCACGTTGTCCTCGTCGAGGCCCAGGCGGTCGATGGCCCTGCGCCGCAGGGTCGTGACGAACACGTCGGCCGTCGCAAGCAGCCCGCGCATCGCTTCGCTGCCAGCTTCGGTCTTGAGGTCGAGCACGGCGCTGCGCTTGTTGCGGCTCAGGCTCATGCTGAACGCGCTCATCTTTGCGTTGCGCATGGGTTCGTAGTCGCGCAACACGTCGCCGTCGGGCGACTCGACCCAGATGACGTCGGCGCCCATGTCGGCCAGCATGCGTGTCGCCAGCGGCCCCATGACGACCGACGTCAGGTCAACGACGCGGATACCTTCGAGCAGCATGGGCTATGACACCAGGCCGACCGCCTCCCCGAAGTGAATGGACAGCACGAGGAAAACGGCGGCGAGCGCCAGGATCTTGAGCATCAGTGGACCGATAAACCGGAACCAGGCCGTGTACGGCACTTTGCCCAGCGCCAGGGCGCCCATGACCAGCGCACTGGTCGGCACGATCATGTTCATGAAGCCGTCACCGAACTGGAATGCAAGTACGGCCGTTTGTTGTGGCACGCCGGTCAGCGTAGCGAGCGGCGACATGATCGGCATCGTCACGAATGCCTGCCCCGTGCCCGACGGAATAAAGAAGTTGGTGAGCGACTGCACGATCAGCATGCCGATAGCCGCCACCTCGGACGGGAATCCCTCCAGCACGCCCGCGATCGCCATGACGATCGAATCGATGATCTGGCCATCTTCCAGCACCACGGCGATCGCTCTCGCAAAGCCCACGATCAGCGCGGGCGCCACCATCTTGGCGCAGCCCTCGAGGAACGTGCGGCTGATTTCCCCGGGTCCGATGCGGGCTATCGCCGCGGACAGCAAACCAATTGCGAAGAAGATCGTATTCAGCTCGGTGATGAACCAGCCCTTGTTCGACGCACCCCAGACGAAGAACGCGAGGCCGAAGAAAAACACCAGCAGGATGGCAATGCGACTGCCAGTCAGCTTGATGTCATCGGGCGTTTCGAACCCCGAGCTGTAATCGACGTCGGCGACGTAACTGGTCGACGGGTCTTTCTGCACCCGCATCGCATAGCGATAGACGTGGTGGAAACCGAGTGCCAGGAACGCCACCATCATGACCAGGCGCGCCTCCCACCCTGACGTCAATGTAACGCCGGCGATGTTCTGGGCAATCAGGACTCCGAAGGGGTTGATGCCGGCGCAACCCCAACCGATGCCATAGGGAATCCAGACCATGCCCATCGCGACGACGGCGTCCATGCGCATCGCGAGGGTCATGGTCACGATGATCGGTATCAGCGGCACATATTCCTCGCCCATGCCGATCGTGAACGAGCCGGCCGAGAACATCGCGAAACAGCCGAGTATCAGTATCCAGGGGCTGTGCCCGAGCCTCGCGACCGACCGGTGCAACGCGGCATCGATGGCGCCGGTCTTGCGCAGGATCTCAATGACGCCGCCGACGATGAAGATCAGGAAGATGATGTCCTGGGCATCCGCAAGACCCTTGGTGACACCCTCGAGGAAATGCCAGGCGGGCAGCGTCACCTCCTCTTCCGGGTCCACTGCCTCGTAGGTGCCGGCAACCACCATGGACCGGTTCGGGTTGTCCGGGTAAGGGACGCGTTCGAACGTGCCCTGCGGCACGACGTAGGACAGCAGTTGCGCGAAAATGATAAAGGCAAAGATCAGCGCCAGCGAATCGATGGTGATGCCGCGTTTCTGCATGGGTTAACCCCTTATTGTTATGGCGGCAAGAATAGCAAATCGGCCGGCGCGACGGGCCGCAACAAAAAAAGGCGGCCAGGCGGCCGCCTTTTCAGGCCCTTGCAAGTGTAGCCCGCGGGCTAACCTCGTCTGTTCGCGCGCTGGCCCCGGCGATCGTGACGCCTGTCGATCTGCGTACCGCGACGATCAAGACGCCTGTCGATCTGCGCACCGCGACGATCGAGACGGCGGTCGATATTCTCGCCACGGCGATCGAGGCGGCGATCGGCCCGGTCGCCCTTGCGGTCGAGCCGGTCCGACAGTCGGTCGCGACCAGCAGCATCCGCGCGGTCAGATTTGCGGTCGAGGCGGCGATCGATCCGGTCGCCCTTCCGGTCCAGCCGCTCTTCGGCGCGATCGCCGCGGTTGTCCAGGCGGTTTTCGATGCGATCACCGCGGTTGTCGAGGCGGTCCTCTACGCGGTCACCGGTGTCAGCGAATGCCGCACCTCCGATAACGAGCAGCGCGACGCCGACTGCGATTGCTTTCCTGATATCCATATCCGTTCTCCGTTGTATCCATGCAGAAGAAGTGCTTTCAGTGGTTACAACGCAGGCGCGCAGAAAGGGTTGACAGCGATTATGTCAACTGCGGGCAGTATCGATGCCGACGACCGTCGACGTGTGCTTCAGGCTCTGGGTATCTTCGTGGCCGTCGACCCAGCGGCGGAAGCTGTCAGCGGACATGGGCCTGGCAATGAAGTAGCCCTGCGCGAGGTCGCAGCCGAGCCTGCGGACGAGCGCGTACTGCTGGTCGGTCTCGACACCCTCAGCCACGATATCGAGCTGCATCGCCTTGCCCAGCGCAATAATGGCCTGCACGACACGGGTGTTTGACTCCGAATCAGCGAGTTTGGCGACGAACGACCGGTCGATCTTCAGTGTCTTGACGGGCAGCTCTGCCAAATAGCTCAGTGACGAATAGCCGGTACCGAAGTCATCGATGTGAATGCCCACACCGAGCTTCGACAGGTCGGTCAGGATCGGCCGTGCAATCGTGAGGTCCTCGAGCAACGCGGTCTCGGTCAACTCCAGGTTGATCAGTTCGCGATCGACTGAACGCTTTGCCAGCACTTTCGTGACGAGACTGGCCAGGTCGGCGTTACGCAACTGGTGCGCCGACAGGTTGACGCTGACCGGTACCTCCCAACCGCCGTCGTCGCGCCAGCCAGCCACCTCGCTGCAGACGTCCGCGAGAATCGTCTCGAACAGCAGGTCCGACACGCCCATCTCTTCGCTGAGCGGAATGAAGTCCTGCGGCAGCACGACCGTACCATCCGCCCGCACCCAGCGGGCCAGTGCTTCGACACCCGCCAGTTCACCGGTCAGGATGCTCTGTTGCGGCTGGTAGAAAGCCTTGATCTGGCCGTTTTCGATGGCTCCGCGGAACTCGGCCTCCATGTCGAACTTGTGCCGCGCCCGGTGGCGCATCTCGCTGTGATAGTAGGTGATGTCGCTTTCGAGACTGCGCATGGAGCGGTGCAACGCAGCCTCGGCACAGCGGAAGATCAGCTCCGAGTCGCGGCCATGCACCGGGTGCCAGGCAACGCCGATGCTGGCCTTGAGAAAGATGTCCCGGCCTTCGATCAGGAACGGTTCTTCGACGAGTTCGCGCACCTGCCCGGCCAGCTCGTGGATCGCCGCCTCGCTCTCGACGCCCGCCATGAGCACGGCAAACTCGTCCGCGCCGAAGCGCCCGACCACGGCCCTGGCGCCTTTACGCTCCTCGATAAGAGCGCGGCTCAACCGGTTGCCGATCGACTTCAGCAGCTCGGTGCCGGCGTCATAGCCCATGGTCTCGTTGATGAAACTGAAGCGCTCGATGTCGAGCAGGACGACGACCGAGTCACCGTCGCTGTCTTCGGCCTTTTCGATCATGGCCTGCAGCGCGTCCAGCAGCAGCAGGTGGTTGGGCAGCCGCGTGACCGGGTCATAGTAGGCGAGCTTGTGCAGAGCGGCTGTGCGCTCGGCCACGCGCTGCTCGAGCTCTTCGTTGGCGCGTCTGAGCGCCATGTCCGCATGCCACTTGCCGCACAGCGCCGCGGCCAGCTGGCGGCACTCGGCGGCGTGGAACGGTTTCTTGAAGAAAAAGACCTTGTCCGCGGGCGGTATCTCGATATCGAGCTTGTCGATCTCGGGACCCACCGAAGCAGTCACGATCACAATGTTGACGTCGGGGTCCAGCTTGCGGATGCGTTTCGCCGCTTCGATACCGTTGATGCCGGGCGGCATGCGTATGTCGAGAAAGACGATCGAGTATTTCTGGCCGACCTTGAGCGCCTCTTCGACGGCCTGCACGGCCTGCTCGCCCTGGTTGCGGGTGTCTACCGCAAACCGGGCAGCGCCGCTCTCGTCGGTATCGTCGCCGAACAGGACCTTCTCGAGTTCCGACAGCGTCGACGTGGCGCTGTCCGGCTCGTAATCCTCGCCCAGGCATCGCAGGTACTCGTCGATGATCAGGCCATCGTCGTCGACGACCAGAATGCGGTTCATCAAGGTGTCACGTATGCCACTCATCGCTCAGTGCTCCCGGACCATGTCGGCAACATCCAGCGCCAGCTGCGTGAATGACAGTGGCTTGTTGAAATAGTGCAGCTTCATCGGCGGCGGCACGCGGCGCTGCAGCTCCTCGAGCGGCACGTCCGAGTAACCGGTCACAAAGACGATCTCTACGTCGGGGTCGAGCTCGCGAATGCGGCTGCCCGCCTCGACGCCGTCGATGCCGGGCGGCATGCGCACATCGAGGATCACCACGTCGAATGGCTGGCCGTCGTTAGCGGCCTCTTCGGCCAGCAGGATGGCGTCGTCACCCTGGGTGCAGGCGACCACGTCGAAGTGAGGCTCATCGTCATCCGCGCCGCCCTGCTCGAACAGCTCGGCAGCCAGTGCATCGAGCGCGCGCATCTGTTGCGTCGAATCCGTATCGGAGAACGCCTCGCGATAAGCCTGCAAGACATGCTCGTCATCGTCCGCAATCAGCACGCGAATTTCGTTGCCGTCGTGGTGCTGAGCCATGTTCACGCTCCCTGCGCCGACGGCAGCAGCACGTGAAACTCGGCGCCCTGTCCTTCGCCCTTGCTGTCGGCGAAGATCCGGCCGCCCATGCCCGCCACGGCGTTGGCGCACCAGTGCAGGCCGAGGCCCGTCGTGTCGTCCTGCGCCTTGGACGAATAACCGCGCTGGAACACCTGGTTGCGGACTTCTTCGTCGAACCCGGTGCCGTTGTCGCGCACCGTGAGCTGCACCATCTTCGTCTCATCGAGTACCGTGTCGCGAGCGCTGAGCGTAATCCGGCCGGGTGTGCGATCAGCACGCTGGATGGACTCGTAAGCATTCAGGATCAGGTTGCTCAGGACCTGCAGCAGGCTGAGACGGTGAGCGACCACGCGGTACCCTTCGAGCTCGTCCGAGACTTCGACGTCCACCCGGGTAGCGGTGTTCTTTGGCAGCACCAGGGTGGCTTCTTCGACGACTTCGTCGACCAGCAGACTTTCGGATACCGGCGCCGCCTTGGTGAACTTCTCCTGGTCGGCGAGGATGCCTTCGACCTGGCGCGCCTGCGAGACGACGGCGCGCAGGTCTTCCTTCGCTTCTGCGTGCACTTCTTCCACCCGGGCGAACGCGCTTGCCAGGTACTGCCGCAGCTTGCCCGCCTTGTCCGGGTCGCAGTCCGGATCACCGAGCTGCCCCACCGCTTCTTCAACGCGCAGGCCGTCGGTCACCCTGAAGGACCGGCCGAGGCGGTCCAGCCCGTTGATCATCGGCGTCATCGCATTGCGAATGTTGTGCAACACTTCGGCAGCCGTATCGGCCTTGCCAGCCTTGAACGACTGCTGCAGCAGCGCCGCGCGAGTCTCATGCACTTCGGTCGTCAGCTTGTCGTACTGCTCGGCGAGCACCCCGATTTCGTCGTCGCTCTCGAGCTCCAGCTTGTCGGACAGGTCGCCGCTCTTGCGAATCTTGTCCATGTGCGCCTTCAGCGCTTCGATCGGGTTGATGATCGTGTCTTTCAGGAACCACCACAGCAGCACCACCAGCAGCACGCCCGCGACAGCCAGGAACAGCAGCGCGGCGCTGACCGTCTGGGCCCCCAGCATCGTAATGTCACGTGGCGTATTCGAACTGACCAGCAGGTAAGGGTTGCCAAGGATGTCCGCCAGTACGATGCAGTTCGTAACGACCGAATCGGTCAGGCGGACCGGCAAGACTCCGACCGGAATGTCGCTGAGCTCGCGTTCGCCTTCGATCACGTACTGGTCGACCAGCATCAAGGTCATGTCGACCTCGGTGCGATGCTGCAGTCGCTCCAGCCGTGTAGCGTCGAGAAACTGCGCCATGATCAGCGCGCCGGCCACCGGGCCGGAGCCGTCGTTGCGCAGTACCGGGTAAGAGCTGACCATCATGGGGCCGAACGCGGTATCCACGATGCCGACGCTGCGGCTCCCGGGCGTCGCGTGATGCGTCAGCAGATTTGCGGCCGGATCGCCGTCGCCGAGCAATGCGAGGTCGCCGATCGGGTGCTCGACACCGTCAACCAGCAGCTGGCTCCATCGCAGGCTGCGGTCCTGGTTGTAGATCGCGAGCATGTCGAGGCCGAGATTGGCCAGGGTCGACCGGTCCAGGTTCGAGCGCCTGAATGTCGGGTTGCGGTCCGACAGGTACTCGAACATGTCATCCCATTCGGACCAGTCCAGCGTCACGGCCACCAGGTTGTCGATGTCGGTCTGTATGGCCTGCTCGGCCCTGACGAGGTCGGCGTGCGCAGCCTCGAGCTCCAGTTCCTCGAATGCGGGCGCGATAACGTTGCGCAGAATCAGGTAGACGCCGGCAATAAAGAGGGCCATCGCCAGCGACATGCGCAGCGACAGCTTGCGTTGCAATGACCGCTTGGCCCCAGGATTTGACATAACACTCCCGCATACCGGACATAAATCGTGACCGGATTGACCGAGTGTACGAATCCGCCCCCCGGAGGGCCGTGATTAGGGTCTCAGTTCGTACGTCAGCAGGACGTTGCCGGGCATCTGCCCGAACATGCCGTAGCCCGAGTAGACGAACAGCCGATTGCCGTCGACGACGACCCCGGACAGGTCGATGGCGCCGCCGTGTCCCGGCAGACCGTTAATCGTGGCGAACGCACGATTCGTCTCGATGACGCGCAAAACGGCGCCCGAACCGGCATCGAGCAGGCGCAAGCGGCCGTCCAGGGCGCCCGCGAAGAGCACGCCGTTTGCCTGCAACGGCGCTGCCGAGTGACCGTAGTAGAACGAGCAGTCGGGCCACAGGTCGTCCGGGGCCGCATCCTGCATCGCGACGAGTCCGATTCGCGGCGACGCCGCCGGATCGAATTCGCAGCCGCGCTCGACGCGGTGAGACCAGCGGATCGCGCCACTGGCCAGGTCGAGGGCGTGGATGCCCGGCCTGGGCAGGTAGCCTTCGCGTTGCCGTGGCGGATCCGCCACCGTGACCCATACCGTGTCGGCTGACGCCGCAACGCCCCAGTGGATTCCCCCATTGGACGTGCCCTGGCTCAGGCGACGCTGCCAGAGAACGGCGCCGGCGCGGTCCGGGTCCAGCGCATGCACGTGGCCCGATTTCTGTCCGGCCACGATGATGTCGCGGCCCGCGGCATCGGTCGTCAGCGTGATGCCGCCGCCGAAATCGAAGTCGGGGCCGGCCGGGTCCGGGCAATTGGCGCGCCCGAGGTGGCAGGCGACATTCCAGACGTCGCCGGCCAGCGCCTGGAATACCCAGACTTCGTCGCCGGTCGCCATGTCGAGCGCGATCACCGAATCGCTGTTGTGCGTCGCGGGGGGCGACATGTTCTGTGCGGTGCCGATGTAGATTCGGCCCCGCTCGGCATCGATGGCCGGTGTCGTCCAGACGGCGGCGCCGGACGGTCCCCAGACGTCGGTGCCCGCGCGCGTCGTACCGACCTTCATCGCGTTCGGGGTCGTCTCGTACTTCCACAACAGCTCGCCGTTGACCGCGTCGATCGCCGCAACGCCACCGTGCGAGCGACAGCACGGGTAGGCATCGACCCCGGCAAGCGCAGTCTCGAAGGAGGAGATCGGCACGTAAAGCACATCGTCATGGAACGCCAGGGAACCGCTGATCACCGAGACGGCGAACCAGCGCTGCGAAGAACTCCAGCGCATGCGGCCGTTGTTGGCGTTGACGGCGTACACGGTGCCGAGGTCGTCCGCAAAGAACAGCGTCGGTTTGCCGTCGCTCGTCGTGTCGAGATTCAGCGACGAGCGCACCGCGCTGTTGGCCGAGAAATGCCAGCGCACGCACCCGCTTGCCTGGTCCAGCGCGAACACGTTGCCGTTCGATGTCGCGACAAACAGGATGCCGTCCGCCGCCACGGGTTGCGACCGCATTTCGGTCGCCCCGGGGACTGCGAACGCCCAGCTGAGCTGCAGCCGATCGACGTTGTCGGGCGCGATGCCGGTGCCGGAGTTCACCGAGCGCCGGTTTCCCGAGCCGAAGCCCCAGTTTTCCTCGCCGCCAGCCGTAATCGACAGCGTAGAGGTGTCGTCGCACCTCTGCCCGGCGATCCACTCGTCGCGCGTCCGGGTGCTGGCGCTGCCGAGGTAGCGGGCGATCGCGTAGCGGTCGTCCGATGACAGGTGCGCCGCCTGCTGCATCATCGTGCCGAACTCGAGCGATCGGGCGACGCGCGAAAACGGCATCTGCCTGAGCGTCGCGAGCCCGGGTGCCTTCATCTCCGGCAGCGAATGGCACGCGTGGCAATGTTGCTCGTAGAGCGACGCGCCCTGCGCTTCGATCGGATCGGCCGGCAGCCCGGGATCGACGTGGATCAGGGTCGGCTGCCCGCCCTCGATCATCCAGCTCGGAAAATGCGAGTTGCTCGTGTAGACGCTGCCGTCAGCGGCGATCTCGACGTCGCGGGTGAATGTCCGCATGCGCGGCAGCGGGTAGGTACGCCAGGTTTCGGTATCGATATGGAACGACATGATCGTGTCGGACTGGTTGCCATTGACCCACACGACCCCGCGTTCGCGATCGACGTTGAGCGCGTACGGCGTCTCGCTGACGACCGGCAACTCGAAGACCTCGAGTTCCGCCGCCACCGGGTCGTACATGGCCAGCTGGCCGTCGGAAAACGCGACAATCCAGACATTGCCGTCCGCGTCGATACGCAGCCGCCGCGGCCCGTGGAACGGCGTCTCGATGACGGTCACTTCCCCGGATGCGGGATCGATGACCGCGATGTCGTCAGCGTACAGCCGCGCAACCCAGACGCGGCCGTCGACCGGCGACACGTCGATACCATAAGGCATCGGGAAGCCCGTTGTTTCCCAGTCGAGGTCGGGACGACTGTCGACGAATCCGTTGCCGAGCCGGAACTTGATGACTTTGAGCGCCGCCCACTCCATCGCACCGCGCGCCGGGATGTCGTAGACCGTGAATTCCTCCGACTCGCGATCGAACATTGCCACCTGCGATGAGAGCGCCAGCGTAAACCAGACACGATCCTCGCTGTCCGTGCGAATCGTGTGCGGATAGAAGCCCTCGTCCATCTTGTGGCGCCGGAACTCTCCGGTATCCGGGTCGAACTCGACGAGTTCCTGCTGCATCGACGGCGTCAGGAAGATGTGACCGTCAACAGGCGAGATGGCGAACGAATGCACACCCATGAAGTTGTCCGTTTTCGGGTAGGCGCCCATGCGATTGCCGAGTATGCCGCCGCGCTGCGCCCCGTCGTCGTGCGGCACTTTGAAGACCTCGTACTCGCCGCTGGCGGGGTCGAACGCATAGATCCGGTCCATCAGGTTGTCGCCGACGTACACCTTGCCGTTCGGGTGCAGGATGAAATCGTGCATCTGCGAGAAACCGTCGCCGATCGGCCACTCCGTGATCGTCGCGGGGATGAGATGTGGCTGCCAGGCCTCGAAGTCAGGCAACGACTCGTGCCTGTCCACGAGATCGCGAAGCGCACCGACGATGCCGGCCGGCAGGTCGTCGACCAGGTCTTCGCTGGCCATCGCGCCGTACACCTGCATGCGATCGATGATGTCCGCCCACTGCGCCTCGGTCCGCGCCGTGCGCATGAACACGGACGCCTGCTGGTGACAGAAGCCGCAATGGCGCAAAAAGTGCTCGCGGTACAGCGCTGGCTCGTCGGCCCAGTTGAAGCCCAGCCGCGACAGCCACAGATTGGCCGGTTTGCTCTCGGCGATCTCGCGCGGATCGGTCATCGCCTCGAGCTCGACGTCGAAGTCCAGGTCGCTGCGAGACGCCGTGACGACCACGTCCCGGTAACCCTGTTTGCGAACCCGGTAACGGTGTTCGCCGTCCATTGAAACGGGATCGAACACCACCTTGCCGCGTGCATCCGTAAAGCGTGATTGCCGTGGCGCGACCGTGTTGGTGACACCCGGCGGCGGGTAGCCATTGTCGCTCGTTGCGACGACGTCGGCGCCGGCGACGCTTCGGGTCACCATGGCCAGCGGCAGCGGATCGCCGTCCATGTCGGTGACCGTAATCGTCGCCGCAAACAGCGGCCACGGCAGCAGCAACAAGCCGGCGACGGCGCGGAAGCCTTTCTTACGCAACCTCATGAATCGCTCTCCCCATGCCGGCATTCTACTCGCTTTGAGCCGTGGACCCGGCATTTGCAACGGTTGCCCCATCGCGTCAATTCAACGAAGATCGACGAACAGCCGGGGGGATCCGCTATGAACGACACCAACGAGCACACGATCAACCGTGACGAGCTCCCGTTTGTGGCGCCATGCCGCAAACTGTCACCCTGGGCGCCATTTCGCTGGGTGGTACTCGGCGCCAGGGACCTGATGCATGCGCCGCAGCAATCGCTGGCTTACGGACTGGCAGCCGCGATTCTGATCGCCGCCGTCAGCCTGCTCGCCTGGCTCAAAGGCAGCCAGTGGATCATGTTCGCGATGCTCGGAGGATTCGT
Organism: Woeseiaceae bacterium; assembly: GCA_030066735.1. Classification (GTDB taxonomy): domain Bacteria; phylum Pseudomonadota; class Gammaproteobacteria; order Steroidobacterales; family Woeseiaceae; genus UBA1847. Next base: position 20,717 of record JASJBB010000021.1, read on the forward strand.
GTTCCTGGCGCCGCTGACCTGCATCGGCCTCTATGCCATCAGTGCGCAGATCGAGCGCGGCCAGCCGCCGCTGCTGACGCGCAGCCTGCGCGCGGCATTCCGGCGCCATCTCGGCAACGAGATGATCTTCGCCGTCGTACTGCTCGTGATCTTCCTGGTGTGGGCGCGGGCCGCCATCATGGTGACCGTGTTCTTTCCGAACGAAGGCGAGGTGACGATGCAGGACCTCTGGCCCTACCTCGCCTTCGGCAGCCTGGTCGGATCCGTGTTCGCCGCGGTCACATTCTGCGCCAGCGCATTCTCGTTACCGATGATCATGCATCGCGACGTCGACAGCATTACGGCCATCGTGACTTCGATCAACGCTGTGCTGCGCAACAAGCGCGCCATGTTCGTCTGGCTCTCGATTATCGTAGCCGGTTTGCTGCTCGGCCTTGCCACGGCGTTCGTCGGGCTGATCGTGATCATCCCGGTCATCGGTTA
>JASJBB010000121.1 GCA_030066735.1 Woeseiaceae bacterium
CGAGCTCAGCAACGACGACAACAACACCGCGGCACAGCCGGCCTGACCGGCAACGCCACCAACAGCCACCGCCGTGGCTTCCCGGCAACAAACCGGGACGACACGGCGGTGGCGTTTTTAGCCATATAAAATATTGCGCTACCGGTTCGCCGGCAGCGCTCAAGGAGGTACTGAGATGATTCTCTACTACAAGCTCCGGGCATTCATCGTGACCTGGCTGTTGAGACTACTGCCGAGACAAGCGCCGATTGTCTTCAAGGGCCCGGACTCGATGCTCACGCTAGCCGAGCAGGCGGCGGTCCTCGGCTTCACCAAGGTCATTCTGGTCACGGATGGTTTTCTCGCCCAATCCGGACTGCTGGACGGCGTGCAGCAAGCGCTGCGCGATCATGGCGTCGACCACGTCGTTTACGACGGTGTTCGGCCGAACCCGAGTTTCGACCAGGTCATGGAAGCCGAGGCGTTGCTGGATCGCGAAGGCTGCGAAGCCGTAATCGCCATTGGCGGCGGCTCCGTGCTGGACGCGGCGAAAATGGCCGCGCTGCTGCACACCAACCCCGGGCCGTTACGCAAATTCGACGGCATCCAGAAGGCCAAGAACCCGCCGCTGCCGATTCTTGCAGTTCCGTCGACAGCCGGCACCGGCGCCGAGATTACGCTCGCGGCCGTGATCACCGATCCGGACACGCACCGCAAGATCCCGGTCGTCGACACCAAGCTGATCCCCAGCTACATCGCCCTCGACCCGAACCTGATGAAGGGCCTGCCGCCCGGAATCACGGCGTCGACCGGCATGGATGCGCTGACGCATGCTATTGAATCGTACCTGGCGACGTCGAGCGTGCCGTCGACCGAGGTACAGGCGAAAGCCGCGGTTCGGCTGATCTTCTCCTACCTGTCGCGAGCGTACCAGGACGGTGATGACATCGAGGCCCGCGAAGCCATGGCCCTCGCGGCCTTTTACGCCGGCGCTGCGTTCGATCGAACGTCGGTCGGCTACGTGCACGGCGTCGCGCACCAGCTCGGTCGCGTCTGTGATACGCCACATGGCACCGCTAACGCGATGGTGCTGCCAGAAGTCCTCGAGGCTTACGGCGACAACGTGCACGTTCGCCTGGCGGAACTTGCCATGGTCGCTGGCACGGCGGTTACGGGAGAGAGCATTGAGCAACAGGCCAACGGCTTCATCGAGGCGATCCGGCGCTTGCGTGCCGAGATGGACATGCCATTGAAACCGGAGTCACTCGACAGCCAGGCTATACCGGAGATGGTGGCCGAAACCATCAAGGAGACCGGCGCACTGTACCCGGTACCTCGCTACCTTCGCCGCAGCACGATCACAGGGCTGTTCGAAGCGCTGCTGCCGGAGTGATGCAATCGGGCAGCACTATTGCTCTGAAGGTCGCTGGCCGCGCCTACCAGTCGGGCGCGCGCCAGCGGCCGCGCTCGTCCGGCGCCTCTGTCTGATCGTCTTCGAGAAGATCGCCCCAACCGGTGCGTTCCTGCATCGCCTCGCGTGTCTCAGCGGGAATGACGGGATTGCCGAGACGAATCGCCCAGCCACCGCCGAGCGCCTTGTAGGCAGCAACCAGGTTGAAAGCGACGCTGCCCTTCGACCTGGTGTATTGATCCTGTGACTCGAGGAGCCCCAACTGTGCTGTCAGTACGCGCGTGTAGTCGACGGCGCCTTCCTGGTACATGATCTCTGCCAGCCTGACTGCCGCACGCGCGTCCTCGACGCTCTTGCCGAGATGCTCCGACTGTTCCCGGGCTTTGACGAACCCGATTAGCGCATCCTCGACCTCGCGGGCTGCCGACAGGACCGTGTTGCGATAGAGGGCCACAGCCGCTTCGAATCGCGCATCCTCGGCGCGCGCACGGTTCTTCAGCCGACCGTAATTGAATATTGGCAGATTGATTGCAACGAAGCTCGAACCGTACCGGCTCTGCGATTCGAAGAGGTCGCTCGTCGTGCCCGAGCTGAGCCCGATCGTTCCCCCGAGCACGAAAGCGGGGTACATGTCGGCTTTCGCGATACCGATGCGGGCGCTTTGCGCCGCGGCGTCCATCTCTGCGCGCACGATGTCGGGCCTGCGCCGCAGCAACTCCGCCGGCATTCCGACGACTACCTCGTCCGGGGTCGCCGGGATGACGCCCGGCCCGCTCAGCGTGTCCTGGACCTGCTGCGGCGTCGTACCAAGCAGCACGGCAAGCGCATTCTGGGCGCGTCGCCGCTCGGCCTGCAGCCCCGCTACCGATGCCCGTGTCGCATTCAGCAGCGCGCTCGCCTGGTGAACGTCCAGCTCCGTCGTCACCCCCCCATCGAAACGAATCTGCGCCATTTCGAGGCCGCGTTCCTGGTTGTCGACGTTGTCGCGCGCCACGGCGAGGCGCTGCTCGAGGGTTCGCAGCGTTACGTAAGTGGCAGCCACCTCGCCGGTCAGCATGACCAGAACATTGTCGAAGTTGGCAACGGACGCCGCGAGGTTGGCTTCGGCAGCCTCGACACCCCGCCTGAAACGACCCCAGAAATCGAGTTCCCACGCTGCGTCGAACCCGACCTGGTAGACATCCCGGGATGAACCGAACCTGCTTCGCACATCGTCCGGCAGACCCGAGACCGGCGGCGCATTGGGGCTCAAGCGCCGCGACCCGGCGCTGGCCGTGACGTTCTGCGACTGCGGATACAGCGACCCGGCCACGACGCCGAGGATGGCGCGTGCTTCGTAGATCCGCAGACCGGCAGCCTGCAGAGTCAGGTTTTGCTCGTACGCACGCTCGATCAGCGCATTGAGTTCCGGGTCGCCGAAGACGTTCCACCATGCCGGATCCGGACTGGCGGACTGGTTGACCTCGCTGTTGCTGCCCTCGATCCAGTCGGGGTCGAGTTGCGCCTCGGGCGTCTCGAAGTCCGGACCAACCGTGACGCAGCCGGCGCTCATGGCAGCTACGCCGAGCACCAGCAATGCCGCGATCCTGCGCCGCGTGGTTTCAGCCAAACCGGAAATTTTCCCTCTCATTATCCTCAGTATTTCACCGGCTGACAGACGACCGTAAGCCGCTACGGTGTTTTGACATCTGGCTCGTCCGGGCTATGCGTCGGCCCACCGTGCAGGTACTCCCTCAGTCCCTGGACGATCTTGAAGAATATCGGTACGAGCAAGGTTCCGCCAATCGTCGCCATGATCATGCCGCCGAAGACAACGAGACCCAACGACACCCGGCTGGCCGCGCCGGCGCCGGTAGCAACAACCAGGGGAATAACACCGACCGCAAACGCAAGGCTCGTCATCAGCACGGGACGGAAACGCAATCGCGCCGCCTTGGTCGTAGACTCGGCGAGACTCAACTTCTCCCGCTCCCGCAGTTCCTTGCCGAATTCGACGACCAGGATCGCCGTCTTCGCCGCCATGCCTATCAGCATCACGAGACCGATCTGACCGTAGAGACTCATGGGTTGGTTCGTTACCAGCAGCGCGACTGCAGCGCCGAGGAGCGCAATGGGCACCGAGAGGATGATGGCGAACGGCGTCAGGAAAGACTCATACAGCGCCGCAAGAAACAGGTATACGAATACGGTAGACAGCGCCAGCACGATGGGCATCATGTTGCCGGATTTCTTTTCCTCGAAACTCGAGTTCGTCCATTCGTACTTGTAGCCTTCCGGCAGTACATCCGCCGCCGTTTCCTCCATCGCGAGCATCGCGGCCCCGGAACTGTGGCCGCCGGCCGTATTCGGTATGCCCGAGATCGTCACGGAATCGTAGGTGTTGTATCGGTACAGAATGTCGGGGCCCAGGGCAGGTACGGCAGTGACCACGGACGTCAGCGGCACGAACCCGCCGGACGCGTTCGCCACGAAGTACCGCCGGAGGTCGAGTTCCTGCTGACGATACGGCGCGTCTGCCTGGACCATGACCTTGTAGGTCTTGTTGAACAGGTTGAAATCGTTGACGTAGTAGCCGCCGAGCTGCGCCTGCAGAGTCAGGAAGATGTCGGAGACGTCGATGCCGAGGGTCTTTGCCTTGACGCGATCGACCTCGAGCTCGATCTGCGGCGAGCCGGGCCGGAACGTGCTGAACGCCCTGAGAATCTCGTCGCGCTCGTTCGCCTGGCTGATCAACGAATTCATGACCGCGCCCAGGTCGTCAGGTCCCTTGCCGACGGTGTCCTCCAGGACGAAGGAGAATCCCGCCACTGCACCGAGGCCGGGGATCGCGGGTGCGCCGAAGATCAGCGCCCGCATTTCCGGAATCTCGGCGAGCTTCTCCTGGTACTTGCGCTGCAGCGCAAACTGGTGCAACTCGGGCGACTTTCTTTCGGACCACGGCTTGAGCTTGGCGATAACCATGCCGGCGTTCGGCTGTAACGAGGTATTGAGCAAGCTGTAGCCGTTCACGGAAAGCACGGTCTCGATGGCCGGATCCGTCTTCAGCAGTTCTGCAATTTCGTCCATCACTTCGACGGTGCGGTTCAGCGAAGCGGCGTCCGGCAACTGGACGTCAATAAAGAAGAACCCCTTGTCTTCATCGGGAAGGAAACTCGTTGCCAGCTGCCCGAACAGGAAAAACAGGACGGCGAACAGTCCGACAATCGAGGCGACGCCTATCGCCAGCCGGTTCGTCAGCCAATCCACGATCGCCGTGTAGCCGGTCGTCAGTTTCGCGAGGAAGCGCTCGAATCCCCGGATCAGGATATTCGGACGCGATTCCTCGTGTTTCAGGAAATTCGCCGACAAGGCCGGGCTCAACGTCAACGCGTTGACCATGGAGATCAGGACGGACACCACGAGCGTCGTGCCGAACTGCTTGAACATCTCACCGGTAATCCCGGGCAGCAACATTGTCGGCCCGAAGACCGCAAGCAATACCAGCGATGTCGCGACGATGGGCGCAGCGACCTCCTTCATGGCCACAGCGGTCGCCTCGGGCGCCGGCAGGTGCTGCTCCGACATCACCCGCTCGACGTTCTCAACGACGAGAATCGCATCATCGACCACGATTCCGATAGCGAGGATCAATGCGAACAGGGTCACCGTGTTAATGGTCATGCCGAACGCGTAAAGAACAGCGATCGTCCCGATGATAGACACCGGTACGGCCAGCGTCGGTATGAGCGTGGCCCGGAAACTCCCGAGAAACAGGTAGGTGACGAATACCACGAGAACGATCGTGAAGAACAGCGTAACCACCGTCTCCTCGAGCGATTCGCGGATGAACAAGGTCGTGTCGTGGCCGATCTTGTGCGCGACGCCTTCGGGAAAGAGCGCGCTCAGCTCATCGAGCTTTGCCTCGACTCGCTCGGCCACCTCGAGCGCGTTGGCATCCGAGATTTTATAGATTGCGATGAGGACGCCAGGCGCGTTGTTGAACTCTCCGAAGCCCTTGTAGCCCTGCGCCCCGAGCTCGATTCGAGCCACGTCCCGCAGCCGGGTGACGGCGCCCTCCGCGGTGGCCCTTACGACGATATCGCCGAACTCCTCGGGACTGGACAGCCGGCCCTGCGTCGTCAATGCGTACTGAAACTGCGTGCTTTCCGGGTTTGGCGGAGCACCGAGCTGGCCGACGGCCGCCTGGACATTCTGCTCGCGAATGGCGGCGATGACCTCATTGACGGATAGCCGGTTCATCGCGAGCTTGAGCGGGTCGAGCCAAACCCGCATGCCGTAGTCGAGGCCGCCGATGATGCTGGCCTCGCCCACACCGGGGATGCGAGCGAGTTCGCCCACGACGTTCAGGCTGGCGTAGTTCGACAGGAAGATGCCGTCGAACCGGTCGTCGGGCGAGTACAGGTTCGCAACCATCAGGATGTCGGGCGAACGTTTGCGTACCGTGACGCCGCGGCGGCGAACTTCTGCTGGAAGGGACGGCTCGGCCAGCGCAACCCGGTTTTGCACATCGACCTGCGCCAGGTCCGGATCGACGGAAATATCGAAAGTAATTGTCAGCGTATAGCGGCCGTCACCGGACGAGTTCGAGGACATGTAGACCATGCCCTCGGCGCCGTTCACCTGGTCCTCGATCGGGGACGCAACTGAATCCTTGACCGTTTGCGCGCTGGCGCCGTCATAAAACGCCCGCACGACAATCTTCGGGGCCGTAATATCCGGGTACTGGTCGACCGGGATGACGAGCATGGACAAAAAGCCCAGCAGCGTGATCACGATCGAAATGACGAACGCGAATTTCGGGCGCTTTATGAAGAAGTTCGGGCTCAACTCGAACTAACTCTGGCGGGAAGCCCTTAGGGCGCTGCCGCTGCAGCAACGGGCAGCGGATCAACCTGGATGCCCAGTCGAACCCGCTGCAGACCATTGACGATGACGCGGGCGCCTTCTGTGAGGCCTTCGCGCACCACCCAGTCCGGCCCTATCCGCATACCAACGACGAGGTTGCGCCGCTCGACGACGTCGTCGGCGTTTACGATCAGCACGTAGTGCCCCTGCTGATCCTGCGACACGGCGCGCTGCGGGATAACCAGGCTGTCCACGGGCTCGTCGATGGACTGCTCGATGAGGACGTTATTCCCGGGAAGCAGCAGGCCGTCTTCGTTGGGGAACTCCGCCCGGGCCCCTACCGTGCCCGTTGCGGCCACAGCTGTGTTGTCCCAGTTCACGAACCGGCCTGCGAAGGGATACATGACCCCGTTCGGCAAGCGAATGTTCGTGCTGAGCTGGGCGGCAAGGTCACGGCCTTCCTGGCGCGCTGCCTGGGTCCGCTGGGTTATGTCGTAGTAGAGCTTCTGGTCGATCTGGACGGTGACATAGATCGGGTCGAGCCGTACGATTTCGCACAGCGGCTCCGGCGATGCCGGCGTTACGTAGTCACCAACCGCATGGTAGGCAGCGCTGATCCTGCCATCGAATGGCGCGAAGACGCGCGTGTGCTGCAGGTCGTTCCGCGCTTTCTGCACTTGCGCCCGGGCTTCGGCGATTCGCGACGACGCGACACTGTTGGCAGCCTCTGCGGCATCGTAAGCCTGCTGCGAGATAGCGCCCTGTGGCTTGAGCCGCTGGGCTCGCTCCCACTCGGCGATCGCCTCCCGCGACTGCGCCTGGGCCTGGGCTACCGCCGCCTCAGCCTGCTGCAGCGCAATCGCATAGTCGGCGTCGTCGAACTCGTACAGCAGCTCGCCCTCTTCTACCTGTGCGCCGGGCGTGACATGCCTCGCCGCCACGGTGGCAGATATCTGCGGCCGCAGCCGGGAAGATTCCAACGACTCTACGACGGCGGGCAACGAGATGGTGGGTTGCACCGGCCGGACTTCGGCCGGCAGGAATTCGACAACGGGCAGCGCCGGAGGCGCCGCCGTCTCGTCACCGCCCCCCGTGCGGCCGCATGCTGCGAGGACGAGGCCGCAGACGCCGGCCGCCAGGACTGCGCTCGCGCGCGACATGCTGATTGGTTGAGGCGTGGTCTTCAAGCGCACCGGGTCTTGTAACGTTGGCAGACTTCCGAGTTTACGACGCCCGGTGACAATCTGAAAGCCTGTCACCGTGTTTTGAATCCGGTTTGTCTCGCGTCCGCGGCCTCGAAGCACCTGCAGGCCGTCCAGGGCAGTCCTGCCTTCGACACCTGCGTTTGCTCCGATACTCACCTTGCAGCGAATGGCAAAGCGGCTGGTGCGAAGGGCAAAGTGAATGCAGGTGTCCTCTGGGATGATCGCTTGCGTCGGCGGGATGTCCGCCACTAGCAATCGAAACCAACCACGGTTTTCAAGTCATCATTTCAAGAGGATATAACCATGAGCAACTCAAGCAACAACGTAAACCAGGGCCCCCAGCTGACGGGCCTCATCTCCGACGCGGTACGCACCGATGCCCGCCTCGGCACGATCTCCGGGTTCTTCCTGGTCGTGCTCGGCTTCCTGGCCATCGGCGCTCCGTTTTTCAGCGGCATTGCCGCCTCGTCCATCGTCGCGGCACTGCTGATCGCCGCCGGCATGACGCTCCTGTTCTACTGCTTCAAGGCCCGCTCCTTCGGCAGTGGCTTCGGGCAGTTCCTGCTCGGGGGCATCACCATCGCCGCCGGCGTCTTCATGCTCGCCCAGCCGATGCTCACCCTGTACTCGCTGACCGCTGTCCTGCTGGCCTTCTTCCTGGCCGACGGCATCGTCACCGTCTACCAGGGCATCAAGCACCGCTCGCAGGAAGGCTGGGGCTGGGTCGTGTTCTCGGGACTCGCGAGCATCGCGCTTGCCGCCCTGATCGGCTACGGCTGGCCCGATTCCGGCCAGTACGCGGTCGGCATCCTGGTCGGTGTCCGCTTCATGATCTCCGGCTGGAGCATCGCCATGCTGGGCTGGATGTCCGACTCGGTCGGTGAAGGCATCGGCAACGTCAGCGACGAGCAGGTCGAGACCTTCGTCAAGGACCTCGAAACCGAGCTCAGCAACGACGACAACAACACCGCGGCACAGCCGGCCTGACCGGCAACGCCACCAACAGCCACCGCCGTGGCTTCCCGGCAACAAACCGGGACGACACGGCGGTGGCGTTTTTAGC
>JASJBB010000122.1 GCA_030066735.1 Woeseiaceae bacterium
GTCATCATCGGCATACCGATCTGCTTTCTCGGCGCCCTGTGGCTGATGCCCTACGGACCGTGGCCGGTCACGATCAACATGATCAGTTTGTTCGGATTCATCGTCGTGCTTGGCATTGTCGTCGATGATGCAATCATCATCGGTGAGAGCATCTATACACAGATTCGAGCCGACGGACATACGATCGACAACGTCGTCAAGGGAGCGCGAAAGGTCGCTGTGCCGGCAACCTTTGGCGTACTGACAACCATGGCGGCGTTTGCGCCAATGCTGTTTGTCGGTGGCATTTTTGGCCCGTTCTTCGAGGCGATGTCCGTCGTGGTGATCCTGTGCCTGGTCTTCTCACTAATCGAATCCAAGCTGATCCTCCCGGCCCACCTCGTACACGCGAACATCAAGCCGGTCGACGAAGAGGATCTCTTTCATCCACAACGTCGAATTGGGTTGCTGGAACGAATCCCACGTTTCTTTCAGAAGATCCAGCGACGCGTACAGCACGGTCTGCATCGGGTGATTCATGACGTGTACCGACCGTTGCTGGAGCGTGCGCTCGATAATCGCGGCATCACGGTGGCTTTGTTTATCGGCGTATTGATCCTGACCAGCGGCGTAATGCAGAGTGGTCTCGTTCGCACAGTCCTGATTCCGGAAGTCCCCGGGGATTTCATCCAGATGGACCTGGAGATGGAGGCGGGCACCTCTCCGGAAGTGCGGGATGCGGCGATCGATATCGTCGAATCGGCCATCCTCGATCTCAACGCGGAGTACATAGAGGCCAATCCCGATGTCGAACCTTTGATCAACCATATAGTGATCTTCACAGCGGGCGACACAGGTGCGCAGGCATTTGTCGAAATGCCCATGGTCGAGAATCGCAGGTACAACGGCGACGATATCACCGACATGTGGCGGCAGCGTGTCGGTGAGATTCCCGGCGTCAGGGAGCTGGACTTTACGGCTGCCCAGGGATTCGGTGGCGGCGCGCCCCTGAGCTTCCGTCTTAGCGGCGACAACTTCGAGGCACTGGAGGCGGCCGCGCTGGACCTCGAGGATCACCTGGGGACCTACGAAGGGGTCTTCGACATCCGCAACTCGTCACGCAGCGGCAGTCCCGAACTCAAGCTGAAAATCAAACCTGAAGCCGAGGCGCTCGGCCTGACACAGGCTTCGTTAGGCAGGCAGGTCCGCCAGGCCTTTTATGGCGAGGAGGCGCAACGCATACAGCGCGGCAAGGATGAACTGCGCGTCATGGTGCGCTACCCGCAGGAAGACAGGCGATCGCTGGCCGACCTGGAGAATATGCGAATTCGCACCCCCGATGGTGCCGAAGTTCCTTTTGCCGAGGTGGCGGAAGTTTCCTTCGGACTGAGTTATTCGCGAATCACTCGGCAGAACCGGTCGCGAACGGTTACGGTTTCCGCGGATATCGACCCGGACCTCGTCGAACCCGCCGAGGTCATCGGGGAGATTGGTGAGGAGTATATCCCCGGTCTGCTGTCGCGCCATCCAGGCGTCAACTACGGCCTCGAGGGAGCCAGCCAGGAAGAGCTCGACCTGGTGCGCAACCTCACCGTGGCTTCGGTCGCGGCACTGTTCCTGATCTACGCATTGATCGCGATCCCGCTTCATTCCTACGCGCAGCCGTTCATTATCATGTCGGTTATTCCGTTCGGTCTCATCGGCGCCGTCATCGGTCATATCGTCATGGGCGAGGCGATCAGCATGTTCTCGCTATTCGGCCTGATTGCCCTTGCCGGCGTCGTCGTCAATGACAGCCTGATCATGGTGGACTTTATCAACAAGGCGCGGCAGGCCGGCGTGCCCGTGAAGCAAGCCGTCATCGATTCCGGCACGAAAAGATTCCGCGCTATCATCCTGACTTCGTTTACGACGGCAGCGGGCCTGATGCCGATTATGCTCGAGCGGAGCGTTCAGGCGCAGTACGTTATCCCCATGGCGATCTCGCTGAGCTTCGGCATTCTGTTTGCAACGGTGATTACGCTGTTTCTGATTCCGTCGTTGTACATGCTGCAGCTGGATTCTTTTGCCTGGGGACGACGCGCCAACGATTACCTGAGGGGACGGCCGTCTAGCACGGAATCCGAAGGGGTTTGACCTCGCCACCTCGGCCGGACCACAGTCAGCGCGATGGCGTAATCGCGGGCCTGATCGCGTACACGCTCTGGGGCATCCTGCCCGTCTATTTCAAGGCCGTCGAAACGGTGCCGGCTATCGAGGTGCTTTTGCACCGTATTATCTGGGCCGTTCCATTCGGTGCCCTGATTATCTTCTTCCGTCGCCAATGGCCAGAGGTCAGGCGCGCGCTGACGCACCGCCGGATGTTGTCCTGGCTCGCTGCGTCGGCCTTCCTGATTGCGGTCAACTGGTACATCTATATCGTTGCGGTGCAAACCGGGCGCATCTTCCAGGCGAGCCTGGGCTACTACATCAACCCGCTGATCTTCGTGCTTGCGGGCGTCATCTTTTTCGGCGAAAGGCTTGGCAGGCTGCAGATCGCAGCCGTCGTGCTCGCGGCAATCGGCGTGCTGGTGCTGACCTTCAGCGGGGGCGAGTTTCCATGGATCGCGCTGTCGCTGGGAATTTCGTTTGCTTTCTACGGGGTAATCAGAAAGCGCGTCGTGATCGGCGCGACCCCGGGCCTGTTCGTCGAGACGCTGATACTGATGCCGGTGGCCATCGTGTGGCTGGGGTCGATGATGGCAGCGGGAACGGCGGCTTTCAGCTCTGCCAGCCCGGGCCTGATGGCGCTGCTGCTTGCCGCGGGGCCGATTACAGTCGTACCGCTCGTCATGTTCGCCGTGGCAGCGCGCCGACTCGCTCTTTCAACCGTCGGGTTCATGCAGTTCCTGGCGCCGTCGATGCAGTTCGCAACCGGAGTCTACTACGGCGAGGAACTGACCTTGCCGCGCATCGTCTGTTTCGCCTGCATCTGGGTGGCCGTAATCCTGTTCAGCGCGGACGCGATCGTGCAGCAAAAGAAAAAGGCCAGCGCCTGACGGCGCTGACCTTTGTTCTTCGATCGCCTGCCACGGCGGGCTCCTGCAACCCGTCGCTATGCGGCTTTATTTGTTCGCTTTGCGCTCTTTCGCCGCCTCGATGACTTCCTCGGCAACATTGGCCGGGCAGGGCGCGTAGTGCGAGAACTCCATCGAGAACTGGCCGCGACCCGACGTCAGCGTACGCAGGTGACCGATGTAACCGAACATCTCGGCCAGCGGCGCGTCGGCTTTGACGCGGACGCCGGTCACGCCGACTTCCTGCGCCTTGATCATGCCGCGGCGGCGGTTGAGGTCGCCGATGACGTCACCGACGTTGTCCTCGGGTGAGAACACGTCGACCTTCATGATCGGCTCCAGCAGCTGCGGGCCGGCCTTCGGCACCGACTGGCGATAGGCGGCCTTGGTCGCAATCTCGAACGCCAGCGCCGACGAGTCGACCGCGTGGAAACCACCGTCGAGCAATGTGAACTTGACGTCCAGCAGCGGGAAGCCCGCCAGCGTGCCTTCATCCATGCTGACCTTGAACGCCTTCTCGATGGCGCCCCAGTATTCGCGCGGCACGTTGCCGCCCGTGACCAGCGATTCGAACACGTAGCCCTCGTTGGTCTCGGCCGGCTCGATGCGGTAGTCGATCTTGCCGTACTGGCCGGAACCACCCGACTGCTTCTTGTGCGTGTACGAGTCTTCGATCAGCTGCGTGATCGTCTCGCGGTAGGCCACCTGCGGCTCGCCCACCTCGACCTCGACGCTGTGCGTGCGACGCAGGATGTCGACCTTGATGTCGAGATGCAGTTCACCCATGCCCTTGATGAGCGTCTCGCCCGAGTCTTCGTCGGTTGCGACCTGGAATGACGGGTCTTCCTGGACCATCTTGTTGAGCGCAACGCCGAGTTTCTCGTTGCCGCCCTTGTCACGCGGCGCAATTGCGACCGAGATGACGGGATCCGGGAACACCATCGGCTCCAGCGTGGCCGGGTTCTTCGGGTCGGCCAGCGTGTGGCCGGTACGGGTGTTCTTCATGCCGAGCAGGGCAACGATGTCGCCAGCCTGCGCGACCTCGAGTTCCTCACGAGAGTCGGCGTGCATTTCGACAATGCGGCCGATACGTTCGGTCTTGCCGGTAAACGTGTTGAGCACGTTGTCGCCCTTCTTGAGCTTGCCCGAGTAAATTCGGGTAAAGGTCAGGGCGCCGTAGCGGTCATCCATGATCTTAAACGCGAGCGCGCGCAGCGGCCGATCGGGGTCGACCGTGGCAAGCTCGCCCGTCTCGTGGCCCTCAAGGTCCATTTCCGGCTGCGGTTTGACTTCCGTCGGGTTCGGCAGAAATTCAACTACTGCATCAAGAACATTCTGTATGCCTTTGTTCTTAAAGGCAGAACCACAGTACGTCGGGAAGAAGTCCAGCGCAATCGTGCCCTTGCGGATGCAGCGCTTGAGGTCCTCGATCGACGGCTCATTACCTTCGAGGTATTGCTCGAGCAGGTCGTCGTCCTGTTCGACGGCGGTCTCAATGAGCTTCTCGCGCCACTCCTCGACCAGGTCCTTCATGTCCTCGGGTACGTCGGTGATCTCGTACGCCTCGGGGTTGTCCGAGCCTTCCCAGATCCATGCTTTGCGAGTGAGCAGGTCAATAATGCCGGTGAAGTTGTCTTCGATGCCGATGGGCAGGACCATGACGAGCGGGCGCGCGGCCAGCACGTCCTCGACCTGCTTCACGACGCTAAAGAAATCCGCACCGATGCGGTCGAGCTTGTTGACGAAGATGATGCGCGCAACTTCGGACTCGTTGGCGTAACGCCAGTTGGTCTCGGACTGCGGCTCCACGCCACCCGAGCCGCAGAAAACGCCCACGCCACCGTCGAGCACCTTCAGCGAACGGTACACCTCGATCGTGAAGTCGACGTGTCCCGGCGTGTCGATGATGTTCAGCGTGTGGTCGTTCCACTGGCAGCTCGTCGCCGCCGACTGGATCGTGATGCCGCGCTCCTGCTCCTGCTCCATGAAGTCGGTCGTGGCTTCGCCATCGTGCACCTCGCCGGTGCGATGGATCTTGCCCGTGAGCTTCAGGATGCGCTCGGTCGTTGTCGTCTTGCCCGCGTCCACGTGGGCAAAAATGCCGATATTGCGGTACGTATTCAGGTCTTTCATGTCTAAATCCCTGTCGCCAACCTTGGCGACGGTCCAAAATTCTTACTCAGGGTGCCAGTGCAGCCACACAACCCGGGTGGGTGGGGCTTTCGGGCGCGGATAATAGCAGCGCAATCGCCCCTAAACCAGCGAAATTTGGGGCAGATTTGCCGATAATCAAGGCATGTCACGTTTCCGGGTATTCCAACTTCGCCTGCTGGCCTCCGCGACCCTGCTGCTACTGCTTTTCAGCGTGGTCAGGCTGCTCTGGTACCCGGGCGCCTATTTCGCCGTTTCCGGGGTCTACAAGCAGCTCCTGGTGCTCGCGGCGGTCGTGGTCGTGGTCGGGCCGGTCCTGTCCGCATTTGTCTTCAAGCCGGGCAAGAAGGGGCTCGCCTTCGACCTGCGCGTGCTGGCCGCGGTGGAAATCCTGGCCGTGACGATTGCCGGGATCTTGCTGTTCCAGCGCCAGCCGCATTTCGCGGTCTTCGCGGTCGATCGATTCGAGGCCGTCGGGAGGGCCGAAGTCGACCTCGGCAAGCTGCAGACCGCGCTGGATACCACGAGACCCGGCCATGCGCCGCGCCTCGTGTATGCGAAGTTGCCTGATGACCCGGACGTCTTCAGCCGGCTGATCGACGAAACCGTGTTCTACGGCATGGCGGATATTGACCGGCGCCCCGAATTCTGGGAACCCTATGCGAGCGGCATTGCGGAGATCAAAAAGGCTGCTCGCCCGCTGGATGAACTGCTGCAAGGCGATGACGATCAGCGCCGCGCTGTGGCCGGCTGGCTCGCGGCGACAGGCTCGCTGGCTGCCGATTACCTGTACCTGCCATTGCGCGGCAGGGCGGGCGACGCAATGATCATTCTGCACAAGGAGATCGGATTCCCTGTCGCGACCCTCAGCGTCGACGCCTGGTAGCTAGCGGCGCAGTATCGCGAGCCAGCGGGCAATGTTCAGCAGACTCATCAGCGAGGCCGACATGTAGGTCAGCGCGGCTGCGCGCAGCAGCCGGCGAGCGTGCGGACGGTCCGGTTTCTTCAGTATCTTGAATTCGTCGAGGATCGGGAGAGCCCGGTTGAAGCTGGCGTCGAACTCGGTCGGCAAAGTCACCAGGTGGATCAGCGCCGACGAACCGAGCGTGAGAAAACCGGCGCCGAACATCAGCAGGCTGAGTTGCGGGACGCGCGTAATCACAGCCAGCACCGGCGCTACCAGCAACACCGCCGCACCCACCTTTTCGACGACGCGGGTGCCCTTGACGAGCCGCGTGCGCAATCGCAAGGGCGCATAGCCCTCGTGGTCCTGCAGGGCGTGCCCGACTTCGTGAGCGGCGACGGTTATCGCGGTTAACGATTTGCCGTCGAACTTGTCATCAGTCAGCCGCACGGCCTTCGCCTGGGGGTCGTAGTGATCGCCTTCGTCGGTCCGCTCTACGGCGACGCTGTCGAGGCCATGTTTATTCAGCAGGTGCCGGGCCAGCTGCGCGCCGGTACCGGCATAGCGATCTGCCGGTGTGCTGTAGCGTTCGAGCACGCGCCGCACCCAGAGTCCGGGCCCGAAGACCAGGACAAGAAGGAGCGCCAGCAGGACGATGATTGCCATAGGCCGATCGTATCGCGCCGCGGCCGGGTTCTGCTATGGTCCCGTCTGGACAAAAGGGCAGGGGGTTGCTTTCGTGACAACGGACCAGTTGCTGCTGTTCGGACTGCTGCTGTTCGTCTTCGTATTCCTGATCTGGGGGCGCTGGCGCTACGATCTCGTCGCTTTTGTCGCGCTGCTTGCAGCACTCCTGTTGGGGCTGGTGCCCGCGGACCAGGCGTTCTCCGGCTTCGGCCATCCGGCGACAGTGATCATTGCGCTGGTGCTCGTTGTCAGCCGCGGGCTGTCGAATTCGGGCGTCATCGAACTGCTCGCGAGGTACTTCATCGATTCCAGCCGCAAGCTGGCGGCGCACATCGGCATCATGTCGGGACTGGCAGCGACGCTGTCGGCCGTCATGAACAACGTCGCGGCGCTGGCGTTGCTGATGCCGCTGGATCTCCAGGCCGCCAGAAAAGCCGGGCGCAGCCCGTCGCTGACACTGATGCCGCTGTCGTTTGCCTCCATCCTTGGCGGCATGATCACGATGATCGGCACCCCGCCCAATATCGTCATCGCCGAATTTCGTGGTGACGCCCTCGGCGAGTCGTATCGCATGTTCGACTTTGCCCCGGTCGGTATCGCCTGCGCCGCCGTGGGCGTAGCCTACGTTGCGCTCATCGGCTGGCGGCTGCTGCCCGGCGACCGCAAGGCGGAGAATTCGCGGTCCGATCTGTTCGATCTTGCGCATTACATCGTCGAAGTCCGGGTGTCCGAGAATTCCGACATTGTCGGCAGGCGCGTCCGGGACCTCGACGAGATGGCAAACGAGGCCGATGTCGAGATTATCGGCCTGACGCGCCGCGGACGCCGCATGCCCGGGCTCGCACGCACTGTCGAAATCAAGGCTGGCGACATCCTCGTGCTCGAGACGAGTCCTGACAAGATGGAGGAGGCGCTCGGCAAGCTGCAGCTCGAATACGTCGGCAAGGGCGAAGGCGTGCTGGAGGACGGCGACCTGCTGCTGCAGGAGGCCGTCGTACCGGACTCGTCGCGGCTCGTCGGGCGTTCGGCGATGTCGGTGCGCCTGTTGTATCGATATCGTGTCTCGCTCGTCGGCGTGTCGCGGCAGGGCAAGCGATTCCGTGACAACGTGCGCAAGCTCACCCTCGAACCTGGCGACGTACTCTTGATGCTGGGCTCGGAAGACCGGCTTGTCGACGCCACTGCGCGGCTCGGGCTGCTGCCGCTGGCCGATCGCGGCCACCGCGTGATTCAACGCAGCAAGATGTGGCTGGCGGTCGGCCTGTTCGTGGCGGCGATTGCTGCCGCCAGTTTTGGCCTGGTATACCTGCCGATCGCCCTCGGTTGCGTTGCAGCAGCTTACGTGTTCCTGAATATCGTTCCGATTCGCGAGGTTTATAACTCGATCGAATGGCCGGTCATCGTTTTGCTCGGGTCGATGATCCCGATTGGTTCCGCGTTGCAGGACACGGGTGGGACCGCGTTGATCGCACAGGGCATTGTGGATGTCTCGTCGGGATTTTCGCCGGCGATCGTGCTGTTGCTGCTCGTCGTGGTCACGATGACCCTGTCTGACGTCATGAACAACACGGCGACGGCCGTGATCGCCGCGCCGATCGCGGTCGAAATCGCGAGTCGCCTGAATGTCAGCCCGGATCCGTTCCTGATGGGTGTCGCCGTGGCCGCATCCTGCGCATTCCTGACGCCGATAGGGCACAAGAACA
>JASJBB010000125.1 GCA_030066735.1 Woeseiaceae bacterium
TTCTGGGTCGCGGTGCAGCAGGCAGCGTAGTCCTCCTGCTGCAGCAGCGCGTCGTCCGATTGCCGGCAGGTCACGACCAGCCACCCGGGTTTTTCGGCCCATTGGGCCGCCTTGTGCTCGCCGGCCTTCGGGTCGCCCTTGTTTTCCGTGACGATTTCGCGCACGAGATCGAGGCAACGGCCGACCGTCGCCTTACCCAGGCGGTAGAAGTGCCACGGTTCGGTGACATGATGGTTAGGCGCCCAGGTCGCCGCCTCGATCGCTTCGCGAACCAGGCCGTCGGGCACGGGTGTCTGCAGGTACAGGTTGATCGTTCGCCGGCCCTGCAGTACTTCCCCGAATTCGCGCAGCTCCTGCGTCTCGTAGCTGGGCGCCTTTTTCATTACATCCGCTCGATGATCATCGCGATACCCTGGCCTACGCCGATGCACATCGTGCACAGCGCGTAGCGGCCGCCGGAGCGCTTGAGCTGCCACGCTGCGGTCGTCACGAGCCGCGCGCCCGACATGCCCAGCGGATGGCCCAGTGCAATCGCGCCGCCGTTGGGATTGACGTGGTCCGCATCGTCGGGAATGCCGAGCAGCCGGAGCGTCGCCAGGCCCTGGGCCGCAAAGGCCTCGTTGAGTTCGATAACGTCCATCTGATCGATCGTCATGCCGGCAAGCTGCAGTACCTTCTCCGAGGCCGGCGCAGGGCCGATGCCCATGACGCGCGGCTCGACGCCCGCCGCAGACCAGGCGACGACGCGCGCCAGCGGCTCGAGCGCGTGGGTTTTCGCCGCCGCCTCGGATGCCAGCAGCAGTGCACACGCGCCGTCATTGATGCCCGACGCGTTGCCGGCCGTGATGGTGCCTTCCGGCCGCACGATCGGTCGCAGCTTTTGCAGGCCCTCCAGTGTCGAGCCGGGGCGCGGGTGTTCATCGGTATCGACGACGATCGGGTCGCCCTTGCGCTGCGGCACGCTGACCGGGGTAATCTCGTCGGCGAATTGTCCGCTGTCGATGGCGGCCGCTGCGCGCGTCTGGCTGCGCAGCGCAAACGCATCCTGTTCATCGCGCGAGACACCGTGGTCCTCGGCCACGTTCTCGGCTGTTTCGGCCATCGAGTCGACGCCGTATTGCGCTTCCAGCTTGCGGTTGACGAAACGCCAGCCCAGCGTCGTGTCGTAGAGTTCGGCGTTGCGCCCGAACGGCGCCGACTGCTTGCCCAGCACGAACGGCGCGCGGGACATCGACTCCACCCCACCGGCGACACCGAGCTCGAGCCCACCCGCGCGAATGCCGTCGGCGATGTTGCCGATCGCGTTCATGCCCGAGCCGCATAGCCGGTTGACGGTCGCCGCCGGCACCGACACCGGCAGTCCGGCGAGCAGGGCCGCCATCCTGGCAACGTTGCGATTGTCCTCGCCGGCCTGGTTGGCGCAGCCCAGCGCAACGTCGTCGATTGCGGCGGGGTCCAGCCCGGGGTGACGCTCCAGCAGCGCGGCAAGCGGTACCGCCGCCAGGTCGTCGGCGCGCACGGCAGACAGGGCGCCGCCGTAGCGTCCGATGGGCGTTCGTGTGGCATCGCAAATGTAAGCGTTACCGGTCATCGTCAGTACTCCTTTTCTCATAAGTGCGGCCCAGCCAGGCGCCGGCCGCCGCCCAGATCGCGGCGATTACCGCGGCCACGATGGCGACGCCCGCAAGGCTCAACGTAAACACCTCTCGAAGCGCGGTATGGAACCACGCCGTCATCATGTCGCCGCCGCGATAGACAACGATGTCGATGACGGGTTTCGCCTTGTAACGCGTCTCGTCGTCCACGAGCGTAAACAGCGTCTCGCGGCCGGGCTTCGTTACCGCGTAATTGCCGGCGCGGCGAGCAATCTGCAGCCCGATCAGCGCGCCGAGCAGCGGCACCGCGGCAACCACCATCCAGCCGCCGACCATCAGGATCGGGATGATCGCGAGGGTCGTCGCCATCCCGAAACGCGTCGCAACGCGGCCCGTGATGAACAGCGCGGTAATGATGGCCAGGCCGTTTACGGCGAAATCGATGCGCCCGAGTATTTCAGCCCGCTCCGAGCGTTCATAGGCCGCCAGCATCTCGCGCAGCTCCATGTACACGAACGTGCTCATCGCCACGTACATCACGATGAACAACGCGATTGCGAGCAGGTAGGGATTGGTCACGAGCAGCATGAAACCGGAGAACGGGTTCTTGCCGAGGCGCCTGGCCGTGCTCAGGTCGGCCTCCAGCTCGGCGTTACCGAGTTCCGTCACTTTCAGCGCCTGCAGCCGGGAGATGATCGGCACCGGTATCAGCAGCATGGCGGCCGACACCAGCATCAGGTTCATCTCGCCGATCTCCGTCGCGAAGAACCCCGGGATCGACGGCCCGACCATCGCCCCGACGCTGGCGCCGCTCGCGATGACCGCGAACAGTCGTGGCGCCTGCTCGCGCGTGAACAGCCCCGACATGAAGCTCCAGAACACGGATACGTGAAACAGGCTGAAAACACTAAGCCAGACATAGAACGACTGGTCTACGAACCTGGGGTCCGGCATCGTGCGCGACACGGCGTAAAAGACTACAAAGGTCACGGCGAAAAACACATAGACGCCAGGCACCACGCGGTCGAAGCGCACCCGCGAGATCACGAAACCGTAGACCGACACCGCGATGACGCTGAAGAAGAACGTCAGCGTCCACAGAAAACTGGTTTCCACGCGCGTCCAGTCGCTCGCCATCGCGTCCCGGACCGGTCGGATGATGAAGTAGGCCGCCATCAGCGTGAAGACGAACAGGAACGACAGTACGGTCGCCCGGAATTCGTGCGGTTCGACCCTGGAGGTCGCCTTCATGATCCGCTGCAGCGGATTTACCTTTTCGGGGTCGGCCATGCCCTGTCCCTGTCAGTGCCGGGACAGCAGCGTACCACCGACTGCGCGGTGCGACTATTCCGTCGCGACCAGCTCCTTCGCTACCTGCAGCAGCTCGTCGGCGGGCAGGCGCACCTCGTAGTCTGCGTTCGAAAAGGCGAACGCAATTACGCCGTCACGACCGACCGCAAATACCGACGGTACGGGCAGGACGTTGTGCAGTCGCATCGACGATCCTTCGATGTCCTGACCTTTTTCGCCGCGGCGATCAATGGTCCGCTGGGAGGCCCGAAAGGCGATACCGAGCGCTATTGCGGCCTGCGCGTCGGCATCCGAATAAAGCGTGTAACCGAGGCCCGCGATGTCCTCCCGGGTTTCGTGATCGAGGCTCTCGAACAGAAGTTGAGGGCGGTCCCCACTCAGGAACAGGACGTCAACGCCGAGTGCATCGATTTCGGGGACCACGTGCCGCAGCTCCGACAGGTGCATGTTGCAAAACGGGCACCAGCCCCCGCGGAACGTAATGATCACTGCCGGGCGGTCGAGTTCCCGCGGATTGAACACGAACTCCTCGTTGCCCGCGGTGCGCAGCGTGAACTGCGGCGCGTTATCTCCTGCGGTCAGCGGCTGGATCTCGTCGGCGGACGCCGCGATCGGCACGTCGGCGTGACCGTATTGCAGCGACATGCTGCACGCCAGGCTGACGATCATGACGGTCAGCAAGGTGGCGCCCACGAGGGATCGCGGGTTCATGTTGAGGCTCTTTGTCAGGGGCATTGCTCGTGGCTCCATACCGGGTTCGCCTAGCAGACCGGCAGGCGCGACGAAATATTACAGGGCTTTCTCGAGGAGATCCGCGCTGCTGACGTTGGAGGTGCCGCGGCAGCGGGCCTTGGCGCGGTACATGGCCTGATCCGCCTCGCGCAGCAATCCCGTCAGCGTGCTCGCATTATCAGGGTACAGGGCGAGCCCGATGCTCGCCGAACAATGCAGCTTCTCGGAGCCGATCGCATAGGGCTTCTCGAGCGCGACGGCGAGACGATTTGCCAGTTTCTCGGAAATCTCCAGATCGACATCCGGCACCAGCGCGACGAATTCGTCGCCGCCCGGGCGGCCGATGATGTCGCAGGAGCGCAGGCTCGTTTTGAGCCGTTTGGCGGCGATGGTCAGCAACTGGTCGCCGATCTCGTGCCCGTGGCTGTCATTGATTTCCTTGAAGTCGTTGAGATCGATGAACAGCAATGCGCCTCTTGCATCGTCGGCGCTGTCAGTCAGGCGTTGCGACGCATCCCGCGCGAATCCGCGCCGGTTGAGCACGCCGGTGAGCGGGTCGGACAGCGCCATCGACTCCATGTGCTGTTCCTTGGCCTTGCCGTCGGTAATGTCTACGAGCGTCAACGCGATGTCCGTGCCGAACGGCTCGACGATCATCCGCAACCACCTCGACGACCCGCCGGCCTGGTGATGTACCTCGACGTCGATGCTGTCGCCCGCCTCGGTGGCGCGCCGGAAGTGGTCGACGATCTCGTTCGCCTGTTCCGCATTCATCGCATTGCTTGCGATCCTGACGATTTGTGATCCGGTGCAGTCGACCAGGTCTTCGCGATCGGCGTGCAGGAACTTGCCGGCCATGGCGTTGGCAAAGATGCATCGCAACTTGCGGAAATCGTCCCCCTCCTCCTGCTCCCAGCGCAGGCGCACGATGCCATTGACCGAGTGATCGATCAGCGTCCGCAGCAGTTTCTCGCTGGCCTGGATTTCGGCCTGGGCGCGTTCGACGTCGCTTACGTCACGGAACATGAGCACCTTGCCGTCGCGCAGCGCGGGTTTGTCGCCAGTTGCCATCGGCGATGCCTGCACGTGCAGGAAGCGGCCGGTGTTGGTCATCATCTTCCTGGGCTTGCCGGACTCCAGGGCCTCGGCCACCTCGGGCGTCTCCTCGCCGAAGAACTTGTTCAGCGGCTGCAACAGCGCCGACGTGTCGGTGATGTCCAGCAGGGCTTCGGCCCTGTGATTCAGCCCGATGATGCGGCCCTGCGCGTCGACCACCACGACCGGGTCCTGCATGGTCTGGAACACGGTCTCATAGGCGAGCGGCGTGAACTCGACGATTTGCTCGCCGAGCACCAGCCAGACGTAGAACGGAAGCAGGAAGGTGAATACGATCGGCACGTAGGAAAACGTGTCGGGTCCGAATCCCAGGTCGTAGGCCAACGTTGCCGTCAGCGGACCGATGCAGGCCGCCGTGAGCAGAAACAGGCCGCGCCGGTGAGCGCGCGCGACGGCGCTGCTGTGCACGAGCAGCGTCATGATCGCCACGCCCATTACGAGGTAGCTGTACGGCGCGTGGACGAACAGGAACCAGGGCCCCCATTGCTCGGGCCGGGTCAGGAACTGGCCCGTTTCGTTGGCGATCGGCAGGTACCACATGAATTCGTGGAAATAGTTCGTGGCCGCAAGCGTTATCGAGACGAACGGAATGACCAGGAGCAGCGTCACGCGATGAATCGAATTCGTTCGTCCCGTGTATTCGCGAAAACAGTAGTATGCGGCGACCGGCAGCAGCGCCGTGCCGAAGAAGTGCATCGTGCGGCCGATGGAGAACACCAGGAATGAGTCGGTCAGCAATTCCACGGCACCGCCCAGCACCCAGACGCTGATTACGAGAAACAGCACGCCGATGGGAATGGTGCCAACGTCGCGCTTGGCCAATACAAGGCGCAGACCCAGTGCCAGGTAGCATGCCGCGCTGAACATCAGGAGCACCGAGATTGCGAATTCGAAGTTCATTCTTCACTAACGCATTTAACGGAATCCCGGACATGATAGGCGGCCAGGGCATAGCGTGCGTGGAACTGATCCACACCTTTTTGTGCGCGTTTTTTGCCATTTTTGGTCGTGATTTCACAAATGCACGACGAGGCCCGGGATGGCGCCGGCTCTGGCCTGTCTAACTTGCTGTTTTAGCTGTTTTTTGCTGCCGATACGGCTTCAAGGAAGACGTCGCGGCCCAAGTGCGACAGGTATCGCAAAAATCGTTCCGACGCGCGCTCTTCGAGGGCTTTTTGCAGATACGGGTCCTCGGCCGAACGGGCCGTAGCGCGCCAGTACAGGATCGTAATCGTCGCCGCCAGCCGGGTCCTCACCAGGTCGTACAGCAGCGCGCGTTCGCGGTCGTCGAGCGGCAACTCGCTATCGAACCCGTCGACAAACGCGCCAAGCGTTGCCAAGCCGTCATCGGTGGCGCGCAGGTAGGACGCCGCAATCGCCACGTCGACGACCAGCGGGGCGCGCAGCATGTCGCCAAAGTCGATGACGCCCGCCACCGCATGCGGGTCGCTGTGGCTGACCAGGATATTGCCCGGGTTGAGATCGTTGTGAATGACCTGCGTTCTGAGCTCCGAGAACACCGGCATGACCTGCTTCATGAAGACTTCGATACAGTCGTCGACGAGCGGCTGCAGCTCCTCGGGAACGTGTTCGACCAGCGGCCGCAGCTCCGCCGCACGTTGCATGTCCCAGAGCAGCACCTGTGACTCGCCCGGATGCGTGAAGTCTCGCAATGCCGCGTCGATCAGGGCCAGGCTGCGCCCCATATTGCGTGCAAGCCGTCGATCGGGTAGCCCGCCTTCGAGCGGAATGCCCGGAACGTAGCTGACGACCCGCAGACGGTGCTCGCTTTCCCGTGCCCCGATGGTCGTCAGGACGCTGCCATTCTTCGCGGGCAGGACCCGCGGTACTTCCACTTCGCATTCCAGATCTGCAAGACGCTGCAGCGCCTGCACCTGGAAGTCGGTGATCGGCAGCGGTTCCGCTGCGTTGGCAATCTTGACCACGAACTGCTTGCCGTCCGGTGTTTCGAGCCGGAAGTTCTGGTCTCTCTCGCTGACCAGCGGCGAGAGCCGCCCCTGCAGACCGTACTCGCGATCGAGCAATTCCAGGATATTTTCCCGGGCAAAATCGGGGGGCGGTTCGGCAATCGCGGCGAGTGCGCTGGGGCCCTGTGTCATTTCTCTTTTTGGAACAGCCGATTAGCGTTCGCATCATGCCCGCAATGCCGGGCGCTCGCAATTCGTGCGATCCGCCGCCGGCGGCACTGGCCTGAATTTTCAAGAAATGACGATTGGTTCCGGCGAAGGTTCAACATAATCGGTCATAGTTCACCGGTTATGAATCGTCTGGCCCGAATCGTTCGCTCGGCAACGCCGTCGACTGCCGTCAAATTCTGCAAGCACGCCTATGGCAAGTCCGGCATCGAGCAATACCTGCGCGACGTCATCTCGCTCGCAAATGCATCGGTGGAGGGCCCGCGATACATCATCACCGGCATCGAGTTCGACGCCAAGGGCCGCAAACACATGCCGGGTGTCGGGCGCGAAGACTTTTCCGGCAAGCCGGCGTACCAGTCTCTGGCGAATGAACACATCGAGCCACCCGTCCGGATTCGCTACGAGCCGGTTACCGTCGAAGGTGAACGCGTGGGTGTGTTCGAGATCGGCGATTGCCAGGATCGGCCCTACATGATGCGCATCGACTACTCCGAGACATTGCGCCGCGGCGACGCCTACGCGCGCATCAGGAACAACGCGGTCAAACTCGGCCGGCGGCAGCTACAAGCCCTGTTCGAGAAGAAGTTCCAGGACTCCGTATCGGCAGCCAGTATCGAAGTCGGCTTCCCGGGCGAGATCATCCACAAAGATCTCAACGTGATGACACACAGTTTCGCGAAGCTGCCTTCCGCGGTCGCCAGCGCCAAGCTGCACGAGCTGATTGAAGCCAAGCAGCGGGTTGCAGTCACGGCAACGAACACGTTCCTGCAAAGGCTGACGCACGCGAGACTGTTCGGTTCCGACTGCCCGTACGAGGAACGCTCCAGCGACGAGATTCTCGAGGAGATGCGCCAGCTCGAACACCGCTACCGGCACAATGACAACCACTTTCTGTTCGAGGAGCGCGCGACGCTGGTGCAGATGGTCCTGCTCAACCAGGGCAACGAGGAACTTCGCGACGCATCGCTGACGCTTGCCCTGCCGAAACACGAGGCGTTTCGCGTCGCAACCGAGCTGCCGCGTATTCCGCGTGACGACGACTTCATCGAACGCACGCCCGGTGAGCAGGCCGGCTATCCGTCGGTAAGCCAGTGCGAGAACTCACTGCAGGTCTCCGTCAAGCTCGACGCCATCGAACCCGGGGTGCCGACCGAGGTCTTCGACCTGCCGCTGAGGATTTGCGTCGGGAACGAGCTCGAGGGGCGGCGCGTCAGCATTCAGTATGCGCTGCACGCGCATAACCTGAGAACAGCCGCGAGAGGGCAGCTACGGCTCGTGTTTTAGGCCCATTTTTCAACACTGGGCGAGCGGTAGGTCTCGAACTGTTGCAGCAGGCCGGTCGCGGTGTCGTCGGCAATCAGCATCGCCCGGTTCTCGGGCTTCAGGAAGCCTTCCGCCTGCGTGTGATCGAGAAACTCGAG
>JASJBB010000130.1 GCA_030066735.1 Woeseiaceae bacterium
GGCGCCTACTGCAAACGACCGTTCTCGCCGTCCTTCCTGCAAGCCGCGTTCCAGGGCCTGGTCAGCGAGAATTTCAAGCTCGGATAAGCAGCGCCAGCAATAACACCGTTGTCAGTATTGCAATGACGGTCCGAATCGTATTCCAGCGAATCCAGCGCGTTTCATAGGTCTCGGCGAGTGCGCGAAGCTCGGTCTCGCTTGCTGAATCCAGGTCTTGTGCCTGCAGTTGATTATTGATCGGGATATTAATCGCGACCGTTGGCACGTGGACGCCGAAAATGTAAATGACTCCTGCAACGATCAGGATAATTCGGTCCAGTCCTTCCAGTCGCCAGGTCCCCCACACGGTTGCGGCAAGCACGAGCACTGCGGAACCGAGCCAGACCAGCATGAATATCGGTTGATTGTCCTGAATCACGCGATCCATCACTTTGAACGCCCTTAGATAGTCGCGATCGCCCATCGTTCTGATGCCGGGCATCACAACAATGGCGAAAGTGAGTACCATTCCGGCGACCAATGCAGAAAGCAGCGTGGCCAGCAATAGAGTAATCTGAAACAGGTCCATATAGACCCCCTTCACGTATCAGCGTCGAGTACGCCTGTCCCCGCAATCTCGCGAACGTAATCCTTGAAGCGCCGCGGACTATTACCAGTCACAACCTCGATGTCGTCACTGATGCTGGACGCATTGTCCTCCCGGAAATAGCGCTCCAGGTCGAGCATGCGGTCAGCGAGCGGCTCCGGCATGCCGCTACCGAGCATAGCGCCCTTTAGATCCTCGGGCGGCAGGCTGACATGCGCAATCGAACGACCGGTCGCGGCGGATAGTTCGGCAGCAATCTCATCGTAGCTAAGCGCATCGGGCCCGGTCAGGGAGTACGCTTTGCCCTCGTGATTGGCATCAGTCAATGCCTGTACGGCGACCGCGGCAATGTCACGGACGTCGACGTGGGCGATTTTCGCGTCACCTGACGCACTGTAGAAGACTCCTTCGGCCCGAATGGATTCGCTCATGAACGTCTCGACGTTCTGCATAAAGCTGTTGGGACGAAGGAATGTCCAGGCCAGACCGCTCGCTTCAATCGCCTTCTCAACCGGTCTGTGAATATGCGCAAGACTGTACGACTCACCCTCCGCGCCGAGCACAGACTGTTTGACTATGTGTTGGACGCCGGCAGATTGGGCTGCTGCGACGGCATTGAGTTCGAGTTCGGTTTGATTCAAGGCGTTCGGACCGAGCAGGAACAGCTTGTCACAACCCGCGAATGCTGCTTCCAGCGTATCAGGCTGGTTGTAGTCGATGACGGCAGCATCAATTCCATCCGAGCGTGCGCGATCGGCCTTCCCTGCTGAAAAGTACGCCACCCGAAACTGCGCGTCGGTCTGTTTGAGTTGGTTTAGAACTGCGGTTCCGACCGTGCCGCCGGCGCCGGTTATACAAATCATCTTTGAAGGCCCCTCTCGGGAAATCTCGCGAGCTTCAAGAGCGTCAGCGGCGATTTCCTTGGTTTTTATTCGTGTTCTTTTCTAGAGACCGTATAGC
The DNA here is from genome assembly GCA_030066735.1 of Woeseiaceae bacterium. Lineage (GTDB taxonomy): Bacteria > Pseudomonadota > Gammaproteobacteria > Steroidobacterales > Woeseiaceae > UBA1847. Next base: position 1,547 of record JASJBB010000130.1, read on the forward strand.
ACCAACAGAACACTTTCAAATCGCACCACAAGAGTGCAAGGAAATGTTGTTCACTCCCACTGGCTGGCCAGCCGGAACGCGGTTCCAATGCCGAGGAAAATGAACAGGATGTCCAGGATCCCGAAGTTCTCGCGCATCATGGCCCAGGGCGAGAACTCATCGAGAAGCTCGGCGTTGCTCTCCTGCCACTCGTCGATGTCGGGTGGGTTCTCTGCCATATAGCGCAACTCGGGTTCGACGTACTCGCGAAAATCAGCGAGCTCGGCGTCGGTCACGTTGCGCGGGTTGGTGGCGTAGGTGTAGCCCCGGTCCACCATGAATCGACGGATGAACAGGTCGGTGCCGGAGCCCGCAACGAGCAGGCGCGCGTCCTCCATTTCTTCCTCGAAGTAATCGACCATCTCGTCTTCGTATTCCATGGCGCCGGACATCGCCTGCTGGAACTCGTCAACGAACTCGCTGTAGGCCCAGTACTTGCCAACCATAATCGAACCGAATGCCAGGACGGCACACACCACGCCGGCCTGCATGCCCCGGGAGCCTGCGGCCGCCGCGGCAAAACCGACAGCGCCACCAATGCCCCAGGCGATGAGACCTAACTCGTATCCGAAGGCGACCGCGACGAACTTCCAGACCAGGGCGCCGAGCAACGCCGCACCTGCGGCGGCTGCGATCGCAACCGGACTGAGCGCGCCCTCCTCCGTGACGACATCGGATGACACGACCTCGCTTTCCTCAGCCTGCACGGCGGCAACGGGAACCGCTTTCGGCACGCTTGCAGGCTGCATCGTCGTTTCGGCCGACGGCTCGAACTTGTGAAACCAGATCCCGCAGCTCTCGCACTGCTCTGCTTTGGGTTGCTTGTGCTGGCAATTGGGGCACTCGACGGTGCCCGGATTGGACGATGCGTCGGCCTCGTCCTGAACCAGCTCGAGGACGGGCTCCGGTGCGGCAGGCTGGGGTGCGACCGGTGGTGCGGGACTTTGTATCTCCGCGGCCACGCCGAGCTGCGCAAGCTGACCGCAGAGCTTGTCCGCGCCGGCCCAGGACACACCTTTTTTCAGGACACGAGGTCGATCGAAAAAGCGCTCCGCCTGGGCTGGCTGCAGGCGCAGAACCGAAACGAGGTGCTTGCGCACGTCGTCCAGGGTGAATCCATCGAGGATTCGTCCCGTGGTTACAACCCTGTAGTCATCGCTAATCGCCATGCCTAATGGCCCTTCGATGCGTTGCATCGACCCATATTGCCCCGGATTATGGCAACTGTTGGTCCAGAAATAGTAGACCTGGCGCACAGTTACGCGCGTTGAGCATATGGGAAATCAGGGTCTTGGCCGGTTCAGGTGTTCCAGCGTTGCTTCCTCCAGTTCGTCATGTGAGCGGTCCAGCACGATGCAGCGCTGCCGCACACAGGCAGCGCGCCATTTGGTTAGATTCCCCGGGCATTCCGACTCACAGCGGTTGCACGACGCCTGGAAACTCGCCTCAGCCTGCTTCAGCTCATCGACGAGTGTCGCGCTAACCGACGTGACGCATTCAAACGGGCACTGGAGCTGTGCGAGCGTGCAGTCGGCATCGACGCTGCATTGCCGCGATGCATCCACCATCGCGGCAAAATCCGACTCGGCCTGCGGGCAATTCGGTTCCTCCGGCGCGTCAACAACGGGTTGGCCTGACGCGCTCTCAGCAGCCTCCTGGTCCTGCGGGCCCAATGATTCAAGCACATTGGAATTGCCCAGCTCCAGGGCGCTGACGACCAATACGAACAGGATGGCCAGGAAGATGGCACCCGAAACCTTCATGGAACAGTCACCCCCTGGTGGGAGCGGTTTGGCCCTACTCCGCTGCCGGCTTGACGAATTTCAGCGTCATGCGGCTGGACTCGCCGATCGCAAGCATCTGCGCTCGAAGCGCTTCGTCTTCGCGGCTTGTCACCAGGCTCGGCGGCAGGCGCCAGACAATATCGTTCTCACCCGGCTGGTCGTTCGGGTTCAGGTTGATGTCGCTGCTACCGACGAACTCGAAGCCTGCCTTTTCCGCCTGTTCGATGACGAACGACTGCTTCAGGTAACCACGGCTGCCATCCGCCCAGTCATCGCTCTTGTCGTCCGGGGCACGATGCTGGACTACGCCAAACACACCGCCGGGCTTCAGAACGTTGTAAACGTCTGCGAGCGCCTCATCGAGGAAGTCGCCGTTGCCCGCTTTCTGAAAACGCGCGAGGTTGTGCAGTACACGAGGGAAAAACACGACGTCTACGGTGCCGGCCCGGTCTTCCGGGATCGAGCCGAAGTGGTATGCAGCCGTTGACGCGCCGTTTTCGCCGCCCCAGTCAGCCGATGACTCCTGCCAGTTCTCCTGCCAGACGGCCATTTCCGCCAGTCGTTCCTCGTTCATGAAGCCGAATAGCGGATACAGGTCGAGGTTGTAATTGGCCACGAGCACCGTGCCGTCACTGCCGAGGTATTGCAGCAGCAGCTTCGTGTACCAGCCACCGCCCGGCAGGCCTTCGAGTACGGTCATGCCCGGCTCGATGCCGACGAATTCGAGCGTCTGCTCGGGGTTGCGGTACTGGTAGCGAGCCTTGACCTCGTCCGGCTGCGCGTCGAGCAACGCGGCCAGTGATATCGACTCAGCGGCTTGCTCCATTGGAGCAGGAACCGTTTGGGTCGTTTCGGGTGGTGCTTCGGTCGTATCGGACTGGCAGCCAACCAGGCCGGCGGCCAGGATCAAAAGTAGATAGCGCATGGGATTCCCCGTTTTGTCTATTCGTTCGAATAATGGTCGGGGAATATTACGACAAAATTTGTACGATCCCGAACCCCAGCAGCCCGACAATTGTCAGCACCGCGACCATTCCCTGGGGATGCCGGGCTTCGATCTGAATCCGGAGCATTGCAAGCGGCCCGACCTCTCGTGCTTCGGCAAGGCGCGGCAGCAATTTTTCCTGGATGTCGCTGCGCTTGTAGATCTGGGCATTGGGCAGGCCGAGAATGACCACGGTGTCGCGGGTGGCTATCGCAGTCTTGTCATAGCGGACTTGCCGGATCGGGCAACGGGACTGCCGCCCGGTGTGATCTGTAAGCGTTACGGTATCTCCGTCGACGGTGACCGACGTTCCCCAGTTCGCCCGATTGACCCAGGCCATCAGGATGCCGATGAGCACAACGCCGGCGAAAGGAAGTGCAAGAACCAGCAAGACCTCGGGATCGCTCATGACCTCGAAATTGATGAAGACGCCGGCTACGGCAAGCAACAGGAGAGCCCCTGCGACGCTGAGCATCCTGTTCATGCGCTTGCGCATCTTTTCGTCGGGTTCGAGATGCAGCCGCCCCTGTTGAACATCAGAAACAGCTTCATCCAACGCACTGTCTCGATGTCGTGTTTTGGACGGGCCGCTCGTGAATGAGCGCAGTACCAGTATCAGGAATAGAAGCACGACGGCAGCAACGCCGGCGTAGCTAAGGATGTTGTACTTCAGTCGTTCCTGCCGCGACGATTCGAGAATGGCCTTTAATCCCTCTGACTCGAGATCGGCCAGGGGTTGCCCTGAAGCCGAGAACCGCCAGACGGTGTCGTTGTTCCAGTCGCTGACCCATACGGTATCCCCGACAGGCAGGATAGAAATGGGATCGGCATCAGCCGGCAAGTCGATGCGCCGGCTGTATTGCCACTCGTTATCGAACACGTAAATCCCGCCCAGGTTCATGCCGGTCTGCATGTTGTTGACCCACCATTCGTGGCCCACGCGCGCGAAGTGGCTCGGCCAGGTTTGCTTGGCGAGCGTTGCTGCGCCGGGCACGACATCCATGTCCTCGACCAACTGCGCGAACTCGGTTGATTCCGGCTCAACAATGCGAATGACATGATGATTGGTGTCGGCGACCAGCAACTGGCCGTCGTGCAGCAGCAACTGGTTGGGAAACTTGAACCCGGCTCCCGGCGGTGCCAGCTCGGCGCCATTCGACGCATACTTTCGCAACAGGTGGCGGGTCGTATCGCTGAAGTAGACCTCGTCGGACTCCCAGTCGATGAACACGCTGTACGCTGCCTTGAAGTCGATCCCCTCCTCCCCGAACCGGGTACACGCAAGGGTGTCGAGACTGCAGCGAAATAGCCCGCTCTCAGGACTCTCCGGGACAATCGGGACCAGGTTGGTTTCCCGCCGGTACGCACGAACATTGTCGAAGAAGGAGCGCTGATCAGGGCCGCGCCGCAACAAGATGTCGCCGTTGGAGAAAAAGGCGTAGCCGCCGAGGAACAGCTCGACACCCATTTCCTCGAGGTCATGGGTCTCGAGATACGCTCCGTTCGCATCGTGTTCGACAAGATAGTTCTGGATCTGTACGAAGCGGTGACCGTCAGGGCCTGTACGCAGCTCAGCGGGTCCGCCAAAGCCGGCGGCCACGCCAGAGCCCCACATCCAGATCGCGACAGCCATAGCTGCCACGAACAGGACCAGTGCGGCGACGGCCGGATGCACTTCGGAGTTCATTGGAACCAACCCGCTCGAATCGTCATGGAAGCAGTCTAGCGATGGGCATCAGGCATCGGCGTGTCGCAGGTCGCACTGTCCGGAGTGGGAAATAAAAAGGGCGAAACCGCAGTTTCGCCCTTGTGATCGCAGCCCGGCCAAGGCCTTGAGTTCCGTTAGTCAGCGGGCGCCAGCTTTTGCGCCACGATGCCGAGGACGATCGATCCGAGGATCGTGTAGATCGCCGCATCAACTCCCCACCAGATCCAGATCTCGTACGGCAGGTTGAACACACCCGACCAGGCAGCCATCAGGCACACGGTCCACAGCCACATGGCCACACCGAACTTGAGACCACGCTGCCAGGCCGGCCCGCTCAACGCGCCCCTGAACACCATGTAGATTCCGGCGAAGATGAAGGACGTGAGAATTCCCGTCGTGATCCACAGCGGCATCAGTGACGTCATGTCGGGCGGGTCCTGGGCAAGTTCAGGACGCCAGAAAACCTCCGTGGCCCGATACGCAGCATCGAGCACACCTTCATGAATGAACACGCCGCCCGCCATGGACACGACGAACGCGGTTGCATAGTACGCAAGACCACCGAGAACGATTGCTTTCCAATTCATGACGCACTACCCCTCTTCTTATTGTCTTACCCCACCAAAGCGTAGTACCGGGTCGCGTCAGCGTCCAGTTCGGGCACGGCGAAAGGGAGCACGTTAGAGTTTTGCGAACCGCCCTAGTGACTGTCCCAGTTGTACAGCACGTTGGAAAAGTCACGATTACGCAGATCTTCCGGCCGGATAAAGAAAGCGCCAACGCCAACATCGCCCCACATGACGGAAGGCTGATCTTCAGACATTGAACTCTGGAGCTCGAACAAGAGGAGCCATTCTTCGTCCGGGACAATCTCACGCGGATCGCCCTGAACAAAGAAGGCATAGCCGCCAATCCACGCAATCTCCTCGATTGCGGTATGGCTCATGTAGCGCACTGCAACGCTCTCTTCCTTGTCGCCAAATTGTGCGAAAAATTCGTACTGGTCTTTGCCGAAAACCCTGGCGAACCGATAGTCACCCGGCACCGGGTAGCTGAGGCCGGTCTCAAAGGTCAACCTGGCTTCCTCGTCGGCGGGCATCAGGCTGTCCGGATCGAAACGAATGTCGACATCGGCGGGCTCCGCGTCTTCGTCGACCGTCTCGTGCCAGATAACGCGAAAATAGTCCTGCGACTGCATCAACTCTTACTGCGCCTGGGCGTCATACGGTTTGTCCCTGTAAAACTGGAGACCCCAGACCTGGCTGATGTCATAGCCGCCTAACTCGTCTGAAATGAAGAACTGCAGGATGCCCTCGTCCGGGTAATCATCCAGTGGCGGCACGTCGGCGAAATTTATTTGTGCCAGCAGGCGCAGCGGCTTGCCGTCAGGGTCGCGCGGATACTCGAATCCTTTGGGAAGGTAAGGCCGGCCGAGGAGTTTGCTGTCAAGCAGCGCCGTGCGACCAACATGACCGGTTGCCGTTACGAACGGCATCGCGCCGTTCTCGAACGCGTCGCGATACTCCGCCATTTCCTCCGGATAGTCCGCAACCTTCTCGCCGTAGTAGTACGGCGCGAGCTCATATTCGTCGGTGTGTTCGGGATCGGAGTCGCCGCACCCGGCGGCGGCGAGAAGACAAACCAGCAGCGCCAGGCGCACTGCAGACCGGCAAGCTTGAAATAGTTTCGACATCCGGTTACTTCCTGCGTGCGAGCAGCGTCACGGCAAGCGCTATCGCCGCCGGAACCGCCTGTATGAACAGGATTGACGGTTTTGCGGTTATGCCGCCGAAAATGCCGGCAACGATCACGCAGCTCAGAAAGAAGACACGAACCCCGAAGCCGTCGTCCTTGAGCATCAGGCCCCAGATCAACCCGGCGGCCAGGAAGCCGTTGTAAAGACCCTGGTTGGCAGCCAGCACCGCCGTTTGCTCGGCAAACTCCGGCGTCAGTCC
>JASJBB010000131.1 GCA_030066735.1 Woeseiaceae bacterium
ACGACCACGTTTTTCGGCCATGCCCCGGCCTTGCACAGCGTCGTCAATGCGATCGCATCATCGCCGCTGGCCAGCTCCACGAAGCCACCATGGATAGAGCGCGCCGCCGAACCGGATGCCCTGCCCGCGAGGCTCGCCAGTTGCTCGCGGCTGTGGTTCTTACCCGCCGCGGCGTCGGCCGCCACGACGAGGGCGGCGAATGCCGACGCCGACGAGGCCAGGCCCGCGGCAATCGGGAAGTTACCTTCGCTACTAACCGCAGCCCGGGGACGGTCCGCCCCGGCGACCGCATCCAGGCAGCGTGAAACGCGGGGCAACATCGCCGCGCTTGCGGCATCGTTGACGACCAGCGTGTCGGCGCCCAGCGCCGCATCGAACGCGACCCGCATCGTCGTATAGAGATCCGCCAGCGTGATCGAGATCGACCCGACGGCTGGCAGGTTCTGCTCGGTGTCGCGCTTGCCCCAGTACTTGATCAGGGCGATATTCGGCTGGGCTCTGGCTGCTGCCCGCATAGTGTTCGTGTTCTGGGAACGGGATGCGAATTATAGCCCAGCGCTGGTGCAGTGAAGCGGCGATTACGTGTACGCTAACAGGTCACGCTCACTTGTCCGGAGAACCTGTTGACCGCCTCTTTCGAGAGCCGCATCGCGCATTACACGAACCGCGTCGAGAACATGCTCGACAGCGTTTTGCCGGCCGCCGACGTCGAGCCCAAACGGCTGCACGATGCGATGCGCTACGCCGTATTCAACGGCGGCAAGCGCGTTCGGCCGCTGCTGGTCTACGCGGCCGGCGAGTGCCTGGGCCTGCGCGAAGATACCCTCGACGCCCCGGCCGCCGCCATCGAGCTGATCCACGCGTTCTCGCTCGTGCACGACGATCTGCCTGCCATGGACGATGATGACATCCGCCGTGGCAAACCAACCGTGCATCGCCAGTTCGACGAGGCAACCGCGATACTCGCCGCCGACGCGCTGCAGCCGTTGGCGTTTCGGGTGCTGGCCGACGTTCGCGACGCCGCCGCGGGATGCAGCGCCCACCTCGTCCGCATTGTCGCCGATGCTGCCGGGTCAATTGGCATGACGGGCGGCCAATCGATGGACCTCGCGGCCGAAGGCCAATCGCTCACGGCCGACGAGATCGAATACATGTATTCACTGAAGACCGGCGCGCTGATCCATGCTGCCGTCATTTGCGCCGCCGCGCTGGCCGAGGACCTGCCCGATGACCGCGCATCGGCCATCGATGCCTTCGGGCGCACGATCGGCGTCGCGTTCCAGATCAAGGACGACATCCTCGACGTCGAAGGCGAGACCGAAGTCATCGGCAAGCGATCGGGCGCCGACCAGCGCCTCGGCAAGGCCACCTACCCCGGCCTTGTCGGTATCGAGGAGGCGCGCGCCCGTTGTGACAGCCTGCTGCGCAGCGCCCTCGAACAGCTCGACGACTTTGGTGACGACGCCGATTCGCTCCGCTGGCTGGCGCGCTTCATCGTGGAGCGCGGCAACTGACGTGTCGCCCGAGCCGCGCACGATTCTGCACGTCGACATGGACGCGTTCTACGCGTCCGTCGAGCAGCGCGACAACCCCGAACTGCGCGGCCAGCCTGTCGTCGTCGGCGGCAGCAGCAATCGCGGTGTCGTCGCCGCCGCCAGCTACGAGGTGCGCAGGTTCGGCGTGCGCTCGGCCATGTCGATGGCCGATGCGCGCCGGCGCTGCCCGAACCTCGTCCAGGTGCGCCCGCGCATGGCGCACTACAAGGCGGTCTCGGAGCAGATCTTCGCCGTCTTCAGGGAATTCACGCCGCTCGTCGAAGGCCTGTCGCGCGATGAGGCGTTCCTGGACGTCACGGCAAGCCGCAGGCTTCACGGCGACGGCCCCGGCATTGCGCGCAAGATCAAGCAACTGATCCGCGGGCGGACGCAGCTGACCGCCTCGGTCGGGGTTGCCGAAAACAAGCTCGTGGCCAAGATCGCCTCCGACCTCGACAAGCCCGACGGCCTGTCGATCATTACGTCGGAAAACGTGCACGATACGCTGGACCCGCTGCCCGTCGCGGTAATCCCGGGCATCGGCCGCAAGACACTCGCCAGGCTCGAGGCGCTCGGCATTCACACGGTCAGGGACCTGCGCCTGGCGCCCGATCGCGATCTCGATTCGGTGTTCGGTCGTTACGCCGGGCGCGCCCGCGAGCGCGCCGCCGGCATCGACAATCGGCCGGTCGTCGCCGAGCGGGAAGAAAAGTCCGTCAGCGCCGAGGAGACCTACGACACGGACCTCGAGGATCGCGGCGAGTTGGAAAAGGAGCTGCTAAGCCTGGCCGAGGCTACCGCGCGCCGCCTGCGCAAAGCGGACCTGCAGGCGGGCACCGTGCAGGTCAAGATCCGGCAGGCGGATTTCCAGACGTTTACGCGCCAGCGCAGCGTGCAACCGCCTGTGTGTCACACCGATCAGATCTACCACGTCGCCCGCGAATTGCTCGGCACCTGGCTCGAGGAGCACCCCGGCACGCGGATTCGGTTACTCGGAGTGGGCGGCAGCAAGCTGTCACCCGCCGGCCAGCCGGACCTGTTCCGCCCCTGAGTCATGTAGAATCGGCTTGCTGAGGGGGCCGGACCACGGCAATAACATGTATACGAGCTTTTTTGGTCTCAACGAAAAACCGTTCTCGATAACGCCGGACCCGCGTTACCTGTTCATGAGCGAGCGCCATGGCGAGGCACTTGCGCACCTGGTGTATGGCGTTACCGAGAGCGGCGGCTTCATGCAGCTCACCGGCGAAGTCGGGACGGGCAAGACCACGCTCGTCCGCTCCCTGCTGCAAAGCCGGATGCCGGATAACGCCGACGTGGCCGTCGTCCTCAATCCACAGCTCTCGGCGCGGGAGTTCCTGATCTCGATCTGCGAGGAACTGGGCATCGACCTGCCTGACGACCCGTCCAGCATCAAGGCGCTGATCGACACGCTGAATCAGCACCTGCTGCAGGCGCATGCCGATGGGCGCCGCACGATCCTCGTGGTCGACGAGGCGCAGAATCTCGCACCCGAGGTCCTCGAGGAAGTGCGGCTGCTGACGAATCTCGAGACAGCAAAACAGAAGCTCCTGCAGATCGTGCTCATCGGCCAGCCGGAATTGCGGGAGCTGCTGGCGCGTAACGATCTGCGCCAGCTCGCGCAGCGCATTACAGGACGCTATCACCTGGAGCCACTGTCGCGCGACGAGACAGCGCAGTACATCGAGCACCGCATGAAGGTCGCCGGCGCACTGAACGAGGTCTTCGAGCCTGCGGCCAAACGCGAAGCCTTTCGTCTCTCGCAGGGCGTTCCGCGGCTCATCAACGTCATCTGCGACAGGGCGTTACTGGGCGCCTACACCACCGAATCGCGCAAGGTTTCGAGGGCCATGGTGCGGCGCGCGGCGGCCGAGGTGACCGGTGACAAGGAGCCCGGCGGCTGGCCACCCTGGCTGGTGCCGATCGGCAGCGTCGCCGTAGCGCTGATCATCGCCACCGCATTCCTGGTGACGCTCGACGGCCGCCGTGACGTGATCGAGGACAGCGTCGCGGCTACCGTCGCAGAGACGCCGCCGCCGGAAACGACTCCGGAATCCGCGCCGGCCGAGCCGCCGCTCGCCACGGTGGCCGAGGAAACGACGGCCGTCGCAACCGGGCCAGCCCCGCCCGAGCCGGATGACCCGGAAGTATCGCTCGATGCGCAGCTGCAGCTGGCCAGTGAACTGACGACGTCTGAAACGGCCATGCGCACGCTGCTCGAGCTGTGGGGAATCGAGTACCAGCGCGGCCAGCGCGGCTGCTCGCAGGCCGCGGCGGCCGGGTACGAGTGCCTGTTCCAGCGCACCTCGATGACCGGGCTCAAGCAGTACGACCGGCCCGCGGTCCTGACGCTTATCGACAGTCGCGGCGCGACCCACAACGTCGTGTTGACAGCCGTGAGTGGCGGTACGGTCGACCTGTCCATCGGCGGTGTCGAGGTCTCGCACCCGCTCGAGCAGCTTGGCGACATGTGGTTTGGGGAATTCGTGCTGCTCTGGCGGCCGCCCAATGGCTCTTCCGATGTGCTTGGCCCTACCTCTTCCGGCCCGGCCGTTGCCTGGCTGCGCCAGAGCCTGGCGGCCATTGACGACCGTTACGCCTCTGCCTATCCCGATTCCGAGGTGTTCGATGCCGATCTCGCCGACAAGGTGCGGCTGTTCCAGCGCGACCATCGCCTCGATGTCGACGGCCTCGCGGGCCGCCAGACGCAGATCATCATCAATACCTTGCTTGAACCCGACAGAGCGCCGCGCCTCACGATCCCGCGCCTGGCCCAGGAGTAGACCATGTCGTTCATTCTCGATGCATTGAGAAAATCGGAAACGGAACGCCAGCAACAGGCCGGCGGCGAGTTCTCGAACGTGCCGTCGAGTTCCGGCGAGCAGCAGTCGCCGAAATGGCTGTGGATGCTCGCCCTGCTGCTGCTCGTCAACGTCGTGGTCTTGCTCGGTATCCTGCTGCGGCCCGACGCGGCGCCGGAAACTGAGACGCCGGCAACGCCTGCGCCCGCGGCTGTCGAGAGCGTGCCGATAGAGGCCGCGCCCGCGCCGCAGGAGGCGCCGGCGGAGCCGAGCTTCGAGGATCGAGTCGCCGAAGCAAAGGAGAGTCAACCACTTCCCGACCCCGTGACCGAGGATGTTACGGCGCCTGCCGCAGAGAATTCGGCGCCGGCGATCGTCGCGCCACCGCCGAGCCAGGAGCGCCTGCTGACGCTCGACGAATTGCGCCTCGCCGGAACCACGCAATTGCCGGAACTGCACCTCGACATTCATGTCTACGCCGACGATCCTGCCGAGCGATTCGTGTTCGTCAACATGAGCAAGCACCGCGAAGGTTCGCAACTCGACGAAGGCCCGGTGGTCTCCGCAATCACGCCCGAAGGCGTCGTGCTCGAGCACCAGGGCCGGCGGTTCCTGGTGCCGCGCGAATAAGGCCACGTTTGGCGGGGCCCGTTACAGACCGTCTGGATAGCGGTGCGCTGGTCAGCGCGCTGACTTCCGGTATTCATCGCGTCATCGGTGAACAGGAATTCCTGAATCACATCAACGTGTTTCCGGTCGCCGACGGCGACACGGGCACCAACCTGAGCCTCTCATTGGGCTCGGCGCTTGCCGTACTCGGCGACGCGACCGACGAGCCGCTGGCCACGCTGTTGCCGCGCATTGCCGATGCGCTGCTCGACGGCTCGCGCGGCAACTCCGGAGCGATCGTTGCGCAGTTCTTCCAGGGCGTTGCGGACGCTGCCGGCGACGTGACCCACTTCACTCCCGGGTCCTTTGCTGTCGCTATCGCGAGCGGTAACGACTACGCGCACGACGCGATGTCCAAGCCGCGGGAGGGAACGATCCTGACCGTGATAGCGGCCGTGTCGCGCGCCGTCACAAAACACGTTACGACAGCCGCGGACAGCGATTTTCCGTCACTGATGAGCGCCGCGCTCGAGCGCGCCGACTCGGCGCTTGCCGAAACCACCAACCAGCTCGACGTGCTGCGCAAAGCCGGCGTCGTCGATGCCGGCGCCAAGGGCTTCGTTGAACTGGTTCGCGGCATGTCGGAGTACATCGTGCATGGCCGTGTCGCCAAAGAACCCGACCTGTCGGTGCTGAACGCTGACGAGGGCGTCCCGGCCATGGCCGGGACCGGAGAGGACTCGGAGTTCCGCTTCTGCACGGAGTGCATCGTTACCGGGACCGATATCGACCGGCGCAAGCTGCGTGAAGCGCTGTCCGGCCTCGGCAACTCCCTGTTGCTGGCCGGCACCAAGCGCAAGGCCAAGATCCATGTGCACGTCAACGATCCCGAAGAGGTCTTCCGTGTCGCGCGCAGCTACGGCGACGTCAGTGCCGAAAAGGCCGACGACATGCATCGGCAGGCCCACAGCAGTCACGACACGGCCAGCCGCTTCGCCGTGATCACGGACTCGGCGGCCGATATCGCCGACGAAGACCTCGAGCGGCTCGACATTCACATGGTGCCGTGCCGCCTGCAGTTCGGAGACCGCGGTTATCTCGATAAGGTCAGTATTTCGGCAACCGAGTTCTACGAGGAGCTGCGGACCAATCCCGTGCACCCGACCACGTCACAGCCGGCTCCCGGCGACTTTCGCCGCCAGTTCCAGTTTCTTGCGAGCCATTTCGACGATGTGCTGTCCATCAACGTAACCGGCGCCGCGAGCGGCACTTACAACGCCGCACTGTCGGCGGCTGAACGCGTCAATGCGCACGGCAGGATTCACGTGCTCAACTCGCGCAACGCGTCTCTCGGGCAGGGCCTGCTGGCCGTTTTTGCGGCCGAGTGCGCGCACGCCGGGGTCTCCATCGAAGACACGATTGCCGCGGTAGAAGATCTCATCCCGAAGACCCGGACCTACGGGGTACTGCGCGACATTCGCTATGCCGTGCGCGGTGGCAGGGTTCCCGCATGGGTGCGCACCGTCGCGGACCTGCTGAACGTCACGCCGTTCATTCGCGCGACGAGCGCCGGCCGCATCAAGGCGAGTGGCTTCGCCTTCGGCAAGAACGGCACGACCAGGAAGTTCGCCAGGAGTCTTGTTCGCCATTCGCGTGACCTCGGCCCGTTGACGATTGCGATCGGTCACGCCAACTGCCCGGACGATGCCGCCGAGCTGGAACGACTGCTGCGCCGCGACCTGCCGCAGATCGAGCGGCTGACAATGGCGGAACTCGGCGCCGCGCTCGGCGTGCACGCCGGACCGGGCACGCTGATCGCCTCCGTCCAGCCGTTTACGAAGCCGCCTCGATAAGCTCCGCGCCCTCGTTGCGCGCATTGTTCACGCGCCGGTCCACGGCCCACGCCCTGAGCTCGGGAACGTGCTCGAGCGCATACTGCAGCGCATCGTCGCCGCCGGCCAGCCACCGCTGTGCGGTATCCGGCGTCAGCACGACAGGCATGCGGTGATGCATCGTCGCCATGAATTCGTTGGCTTCGGTCGTGATCAGCGTTGTGCTCTGGATGGACTCGTCGGTCTCCTTGCTGTTCCAGTTCTCCCAGAGCGCCGCAAAGGCGAACGCCTGGCCGTCGGCGCTCGAGATGTAATACGGCGTCTTCACGCTGCCTTCCCGGTGCCATTCGTAGAAACCGTCGGCGAGCACCAGGCAACGACGGTGCCGGTAAGCCGCGCGAAAAGCGGGCTTCTCGGCGACGGTCTCCGCGCGCGCGTTGATCATGCGATTGCCAATGGCCGGGTCCCTGGCCCAGAACGGCACCAGGCCCCAGCGCAGCATCGCCAGTTCGGGAGCGTTGTCCTCGCCGTTACGAATCGCCGCCACGTACTGTGTCGGCGCAATGTTGTAACGGGCCTCGACCGGCAACGAGCCGGTCACGCCGAACAACGCCGCCGTGGCCTCACTCGGTGAATAGAAAGCGAATCGGCCGCACATAGCTACTCGCGAATACCCACACCGCGGTTGAGCAGGTACAGGCAGACCGAGAACAGGCCCACCACGAATACGATCAGTATCGCGTACGCCGTGCCAATGCCGATGTCGGATGTTCCGAGGATGCCGTACCGAAACGCGTTGACCATGTAGAGGATCGGGTTGGCCTTTGACACGTTCTGCCAGAACTCCGGCAGCAGCGAAATCGAGTAGAAGACGCCGCCAAGATACGTCAGCGGCGTCAGCACGAAAGTCGGAACGATGGCGATGTCGTCGAACTTCTTGGCGAATATCGCGTTGATCAGACCCGCCAGCGCGAACACGGTCGACGACAGCAGCACGATCGAGATCATGATGAACGGATGCTGGACCTGCAGCCGCGTGAAGAACAGCGCGACAACCGTCACGAGCAGGCCGACGAGCAGGCCGCGCAATACACCGCCGACGACGTGGCCGATGATGATCGTGGCGTTCGACATGGGCGACACGATCATCTCCTCGATATGCCGGCCGAACTTGGCGCCGAAGAACGACGACACGAC
>JASJBB010000128.1 GCA_030066735.1 Woeseiaceae bacterium
GGCTGTTGAGGTCAGGCAGGCGGCCAGGATTGCAACGATTGAGTGGGTCAGTTTCTTGTGCATTTTGTGTCTCCTCGAGGTTCGTCAATTGACGTGTGGTCGATGAGTTGCAGTCTCCGTTCACACCGTCTGATCGCTCAATGTGCACAACGGGCCGTGGCCACCCTTGGCCATCTTTGGCCCACTCTTTCCCTGTATCATCGACGCATGAACGGAACGGCGAAGCCGGAACAACTGCGCTCCTGGAAGGCCATCGCCGCGTATCTCGGTTGCAGCGTGCGCTCGGCACGCCGTTGGGAGGCCGAGGAAGAACTGCCCGTGCACCGCCACATGCACAAGTCACAGGGCACCGTTTACGCTTACGCGCACGAGCTCGATGCCTGGCGGCAGCGCGGGGAAAAACGCAACCCTTCATCGGCGAAGGGAGCCGGGACCGAGCTGGACCGATCGATCGCCGTCCTGCCCTTCAGCTACGTCGGGCCGGATCCTGCGAACGAGTACATCGCAGATGGCTTTACCGAGGAGATCATCGCGGATCTGTCCAAGATCCGGGCGCTTCGCGTCATCTCGCGAACGTCGTCGATGACGCTCAAGGACACGCATCGCAACGCCCGGTCGATCGCGAAAACGCTGAACGTCAGGTATCTGCTTGAAGGTACCGTGCGCCAACAAAGAGACTCGCTGCGCATCTCGACGCGGCTCATTGACCCGGCTAGCGACGACCGGCTGTGGGCGGGCAAGTACGACGGCGCCATCGATGAAGTTTTCACCATCCAGGAGAAGATCGCTCGAGACGTCGCCGATGCCTTGCACCTGCGGTTGACCGTTGACGACGACAGGCGCCTTGCGAAGCACAGCGTCGAGGACGTCGCGGCCTGGCGCTATGCGTTACAGGCGCGCCAGGAAGCGCTGCGATGGCGACCGGAGTCGATCGACCAGGCCATCTCGCTGCTCGAGACGGCGCTGGAGTCGGCGGGCGAAGTCCCCGTGTTCCTTGCCGCCCTCGGGCGTACGTGGCTGCACTACCGTGAAGCGGGTATCGACACCGGGCCGAACCCGATCGACCAGGCGGAACGATATGCAGAGCGCATCGCCGCCATCGATCCCGATTCCGCCGCCGGCCTGCAGCTCGCAGGCTGGATTCACTATGCGCGCGGCGAGCTGCGGGACGCCGTTCGCAGCCTCAACCTTGCCATGCGCCAGGAGCCGAACGATCCGGATACACTCGGGCTGCTCGCAAATTGCTACCTCCTCTCCGGTCGAGGCGTGCTGGCACGACCCGTCATCGATCGACTGCTCGCCGTCGATCCCCTGACGCCGCTGAATCGCTGCCTGCCCGGCTGGGCTGACGCGCTCGAGGGCGACTTCGCAAGCGCCGTTGACCCATATCGCGACATGTACGAACTGGACCCGGGCAATCCACTGGCGAGGCTCTTTTATATCTGGATACTGGCCTCCGCTGACAAACGGGACGATGCGCTGGCACTTGCGACCAGCTTCCCTGACGTACTGTCCGGCTCCCTGCCGCAGCAGGTTGCGGCGGTGTTCGCCGCGGGCCTGGCGGGCGGCACGTCCACCGACGCTGCCGGCCTGACCGAGCAGGCTGACGTGATTGCCATGTCCGGCGACATGTTCCCGCGCCTGATAGCACAAGCTCATGCGCTCACAGGCGACGCACAATCAGCAACCCACTGGATGTCGCTTGCAGTCGATCGTGGCTTCATCAACTACCCGTTCCTAGCGGAACACGATCCGCTGCTGGCACCCGTTCGGGACGAGCCGGAATTCCAGGCGTTGCTCGTCGACGTTCGCCAACGGTGGGAGCGCTTCGACGAGCAACCGGACCATGGATGAGCTATCTCGCCTCTGCGACGAGGTCCTCTATTACGCCTGGGACCCGATCGGCGTCAGTACGAGCACGGGTGCCCGCGACGAGTACGCGTCCTACGCGAAGATGGTGTTCCGATACCTCGAGGATGGCCAGAATGCGACGAAGATTGCCGACTACCTTGGACACGTGCGAACAAGCTCCATGACGCTGTCGCCTATGCCTGAAAAGGATCGTGAAGTGGCCGAGCTTCTCGTCGCATGGCGGGAGTCGCTTCGCGACGACTAGTACCCGTGAACAAGCACCTGTTGGAAGAGCTGTGTGAGCTTGCGTCGCTCGACGAAAGAACCCGTTCCGAACTGGTCGCCAGCGGCGAACTGTTTGACGGCTACCACCCGCGCATGGCCGCGGTACACGCAGCGAACGCTGCTGCGCTGGAACGCATCGTTAATGAGTGGGGCTGGCCGGGGAAGTCCCTGGTCGGCGAGAAGGGCGCCGATGCGGCGTGGACTGTGCTGCAACACTCGATAGGGTACCCGGGATTGCAGCGCAGCTGCCTGCCGCTGCTCGAGGACGCCGCCACGGCCGGGGAAGTCCCGGCGCACCAGCCCGCCTTCCTGGAAGATCGCATTTGCTGTTTCGAGGGACGCCCGCAACGCTACGGCACGCAGCTGGACTGGGACGAGAACGGCGAACTGAGCCCGCTACCTCTGCAGGAACCCGATCGCGTCGACAGCTATCGCGCCAGCGTCGGGCTGGGTCCGTTGTCGGAACGAGTGGAGCAGGCGCGAATCGAGGCACGTGACGAGGGAGCGACACCGCCCGAGGACTTCGAGCAATGGCAGCGCGACAAAAAGGCGTGGGCCAGGTCGGTCGGCTGGTTTTGACGGTTTGATGCAATCTTCCAGGTTCGCCGCCTGCCGAATCAGCGGCTAGGTGAATCTACCTACTTCTCACCCGACGTATCGACCCAACGTAATGGGATGAGCTGTTATTGGCGCAACTCGGTGACTTCCGCGTCAGGCGGCAACACATCTATCCAGGGGAGCAATCATGGAAGGGCAGAGGACAAGTCCGGCGACAAGGCTGTACCGTCAATTCGGCGTCTGCTGTCTCTGCCTTTTTCCCTTGTCGGGCTACGCGGCGGAACCGGTGCCGGACGATACGGCCACGGTGACGTTCGAATACCTGCTCGGTATCGGCTTCATGGCTGGCGGTGACACTATCGCGACCTACGAAGTCACTTATCCGCCCGGCAGCTTGCTCGGCGGAGAAACCGTCGATCTCGACGTCAAAGGCGGCAACGGCGGATACTACTTCATCGGGGCGGGCGCACACTTGCCCCGGTACAACCTCGGCACCGAAATCCACTGGGGGCTGTTCAAAGACGGCGTAGGCGATGCCGGCCGGTTCAGCCGCCTGGCCTCCGAGTTCATCCTTTATGCCGAACTGAATCGATGGCGCATCGGCGGAGGAGTCATGCACCATGGTTCACCCGAGTTTAAAGACGACCAGCTGGGCAACCTCGAATTCAAGGACGCCGTCGGCTGGCTCGGCCAGTTGGAGTACCGCTTCGAGGCAGGCACGCTCGGTGTCCGCTACGGCGATATCGATTACGAACTCGACACATTGACCGTGAACGGGGATCACTGGGGCCTGTTCGGAGTACTCCGGTTCGGCCAATGATCCTTAGCTGAGCCTTCGTGACGGTGGCGGCAATCCGCCACCGTCACGCGGGTTTTTTTATAGACGAATCGGCAGGTCGCGAACGCGCGTGCCGGTCGCCGCGAATATCGCGTTGCCCACCGCGGGCGGAACAGCGATCAGCGGCGGTTCGCCAAGACCCGTCGGGAACTCTGTGCTCTCCATAAACTTGATGTCGAGTTCCGGGACGTCCGCCATCCTGAGCGGCCGGTAGGTATCGAGGTTCTGGTCGCGGACCTCGCCGTCCTCGAACGCGGTGCCCTCGTGCAGCGCGAGGCTCAGGCCCCACAATGTCGCGCCCTCTGCCTGGTTCATCGCACCGCTCGGATGTACGACCGTGCCGCAGTCGATCGACTGCCAGAGCTTCTTGACGGTTACCTTGCTGGTTTCCGGGTCCACGGCGACGTGCGCGACGCAGGCCGTCCAGGTCGGCATGTTGCGTTCCTGGCCGTGACTCACGGCGACGCCCATGCCTTCGCCCTCGGGCAGCTCCTTGCCCCAACCGGAACGCTCTGCGACGTCGCGCAGCACGGCAGCCAGCCGCGACGCGCCGCCTACCGAGTTCGGCGCCGCACCGGCATTCTTGCCGGCCGCATCGAGCCTCGCGAGTCGGAACTCCACGGGGTCTTCGCCGAGTTCGGCAGCGATCTCGTCCATGAAGCTCTCGACGCTCCAGCCGATCCAGCCGGGACCGACCGCGCGCAGCCAGCCCGGCAGGAAGGTACGCTGCGCGAGCTCGTTGTTGATCGCGCGGACGCGATGCGCGGGCAGCGTGTACCAGTGATCCGCGCCCGAGATCGAGAACGTGTCGTACTTGCCATTACCGTCCACGCCGTCCGCCAGGAAGCCGGGCGCCATCGCGAGCGTAGGCCAGCCTGCCGCCGCAGCATGGTCGATGGCGGTCAGCGCACCGTCACCGTCGAAGGACGCGTGCAGCTGCGAAACCGACGGCGACCGAACGCAGTCGAAGCGGCTGTCCTCGGCACGCTGGAAGATCAGCTTGACCGGCCGGCCGAGCTCGCGTGCGGCCTGCGCGGCCGGGATCATCTGGTCACCGAACAGGCGCCTGCCGTAGCCACCGCCGAGATAGTACTGGTGAATGACGATCTGCGACTCTTCGACCTCGAGCGACTTCGCGAGGTAGGGCAGGATCAGCGACTGCCACTGGTTGCCCGAGTGGATGTGGAACACGCCGTCGACGTACTCGACCAGCGCGTTCTGCGGTTCGAGCGTGAAGTGCAATGCGGTGCTCGTCCGGTACGTGCCGGAGATCGTCTTGTCGGCGGACTGCAGCGCCGCGTCCACGTCGCCGTCGTTGACGACGAGCGCGCCGCTTGATGCGTCGGCAGTCAGCTTTTCACCCTCGGTGAGGATATGCGCCTCGGTGACGGCCGCGGTCGGCCCCGGCGCCCAGTCGATCTCGACAGCGTCGGATGCCTTCATTGCGGCAGGGAAGTTCTCCGCAATGACCAGCGCCCAGCCCTGCACGAACTCGCTCGGGTCACTGACCTGGATGGTCTGCAGGTAGCCCGGGATGTCCCTGGCGGCCGTGTCATCGATGCTGTTGATCGTGCTGCCATAGCGCGTCGGCGGGATCAGCGGATGCGCGTAGACCATGTCCGGCAGCTCGGTATCGAGGCCGTAGACCGCCTGTGCGCGCGCCTTGTCCGGAATGTCGAGTGCGCCCGTCGGCTTGCCGATCAGGTCACGATCCGCGGGTGCCTTGACGGGCATCGCGCCGAGCTCCTCCTCGGTAAAGCTGCGCGAAATGTCGGCCTTGGAGACGATGTCGGCGAAGCTCACGCTCTGCTCGCCGGCGACGACGCTGCCACCCACTGCCTTGCAGTCGGCCGGCTCGACGCCGAGCATCTTCGCGCCTTCCTCGATCAGGACCGTGCGGCCGGCCGCACCCGCCTGCGACAGCATCGTGAAGGTCGTGAACACGGACCACGAACCGCCGGTGACCATATAGCCCCACTTGGGATCGCTGTCGACGTGCTTGATCGAGACCTTGCTCCAGTCGGCGCCGAGTTCGTCCGCAACAACGCGTGCCAGCGCCGTGCCGACGTGCTGGCCCATCTCGGCCTTGGCAATGTTGACGAGCAGCGCGCCGGTACCGTCCAGCTCGAACCAGACGGTGGGTGCGAAGCGCTTGCTCGCGCCCGCGGCCATGTCGCCCACCGCGTCTTCGCGGCTGCAGCCCGGCAGCAGCGTGCCGAGGCCCATGACCAGCGTCGTTCCGGCCGTGCCGGCGATGAAGGTCCGCCGGCTTATCTGCAATTCTTTTTTACGTATGGCCATGATCAAGCCTCCCCGCCGCCTGAAGCGGCCTTGATGGCTTTCTTGATGCGCGTATACGCCATGCACCGGCAGAGATGGCCGTTCATGGCCTCGACGATTTCGTCGTCGCTCGGGTTCGGGTTGTTGGCCAGCAGGTTGGCGGCCTGCATGAGCTGGCCAGACTGGCAGTAACCGCACTGCGGAACCTGCTCGTCGACCCACGCCGTCTTGAGGGCTTCGCCCTCGCTGGTGGCGAGACCTTCGATCGTCGTTACCGACTGGTCCTGGATGGCAGCGATCGGCGTCACGCAGGAGCGCGTGGGCAGCCCGTTGACGTGCACCGTGCAGGCGCCGCACTGAGCGATGCCGCAGCCGAATTTGGTGCCTTTGAGTTTGAGCTCGTCACGAATTACCCACAGAAGTGGCGTGTCGTCCGGGCTGTCTGAGGTGACGGTATTGCCGTTTACTTCAAACTTGATCACGTAGTGGTACCCCCCTGATCAGTCGTAAATGTTCTGTTCGTCGGTTGCTATCAGTCCTTGATCGCGTCGCGAATGCGCTGGTAGCCCTTCTTGAGCTCCTGCCCCAGATCCCCAAGGGCATCGCCGACGCCTTCGCCGGTCTTGGCCAGCTCCGCCTTGGCGAGGAAGTGGCGGGTCTTGCCTTCGAGTTCCTCCCACTCGTCCTGGATTTCCTTCGACGCGAGGTTCATCTGCACACGCAACTCGTCGCGCTTTTGTTTCAAGTCCTCGACCAGATCCTCGAAATCACTCATGTCACGCTCTCCAACTGTACACTTTCCGTTCTCGTATTCTAGACCGATTCCGGATCAATTTCGTTTATAGTTGTTGTCAGGTCCTTCCGGGCCCGACTGCCGCGCTCGTCGCGGCATTGACGTATAAAGAGACAGGAGGGATCCGATGACCCACAAATGGACGGCCATCGCGGCCGGCGTCGCGCTGGCGTTGACAGCCTGCGGCGTTCGCGGCGATGACGCCGGCAAGACCGTGACCCCGGACGGGGACGTGACAACACTGAACGCCGAAGACGAATCAGTCGCCAAGCTCGCCGTCGAGGTACTCGCGGAGCACCTGAACGTGCCGCAGGCGACGATCACCGTCGACACCGTGCGGGCCGTTGACTGGCCCGACAGCAGCATCGGCTGCCCGCAGCCTGACCAGGCCTACCTGCAGGTGATTACGCCCGGTCACAAGATTACGCTGCGGGTCGACGGCCGCTTTCACACCGTGCACGAATCCGGCGGCAAGGCGTTCGTATGCAAGCGCCAGAAAGCCACGGTCGGTGCCACCACACCCGAGCTCGAAGTCGTCTGGGCCAGGCAGGCCGGCGTCGCCCGCCGCGAACTCGCCCGCCAGCTCGGCATTGAGGAATCCCTCATCATCATTGCCGGTGCCAGCGGCAGGACCTGGAGCGACACCAGCCTGGGCTGCGCCCAGCCGGGGCAGGAATACGACGAGCGTCGTATCGACGGCTACGTCATCCGCCTGCGCCACGGCAGCCGAAACTACACCTATCACACCGATCTCGATCGCGTCATCGCCTGCCCGGCGTTCAGCGAAGACTGAGCGCTAGCCCCTGATGCCCGCCCAGGGCATCCGATAACACGCCCATAAAAAAGGCCGCCCGGGTTGCCCCGGGCGGCCTGTCTTTCAGCGACGAGTTGTCGCTACCCGGTTACGGGCAGGCGATGAACTCGCAGATGCCGGTTCCGAGATCGTTGTCGATGCTGATGATCGTCAGACCCTGGATACCGCTGGCATCGCTGTGCGAAACCGCACCGAGCTGCTTGAAGCCGATACCGAAGTTCAGGTTCATCCACTCGAGCGAGATCGTCTCGGTCGCGCCAATCGTCGCACTGGCCGGACCTGAGATCGTCAGGTTGCCAGCATCGTCGACCAGGCCGAAGGCGTAGTCGAACAGGATCAGCTCACCTGTGCCGCCCTCGACGTTGAAGCCGTGTGTAAACACGAGGTACGGATCGTCGATCGCCGGATCGTTGGCTGGTAGCAGCACTTCGACCGACTCGTTCGACGAGGCGTTCGTGCTCGAACCAATCTGCGTGCACAACAGCTCGGGGCAGTAGTACAGGTACAGGTCGATATCGTCGTT
>JASJBB010000129.1 GCA_030066735.1 Woeseiaceae bacterium
CGGCCGAGCCTCATTTTGCGAGTCCCGTATTTCCAGACTGGCTACACTGGTTCCTGTCCCGGCTCGGCTTCAGCCTGATGACCGTCGGCGCGTTCATGGCCATCTTCCAGCGACGCAGGATCGCTGACTACGTCGAAGCGTCAGACCAGATCGCGGCCGAAGCCCAGGATCGACTGATCCAGAGCGAGGCGCGTTTCCGGCAGCTCGTTGAATCCACGAGCAACGGGGTGTTTTGCTATTCGTTCGATCCGCCGATACCCACGACCCTGCCCGTCGAGGACCAGCTACAGGCGATCTCCGGCGGCGAACTGACCGAATGCAACCGGCTCTATGCGAATGACCTCGGTTTCGAGTCGCCGGCCGAGGTACTGGGATCACGATTCAGAGACCACAGCCCGACCGAGGATCGAGAGAGTTTTCGAGACGTTTTCAGGGACTTCATCACCCGCGACTATGTCCTGTCGGATTACGACGTCGAATACCGGACGCCAGAGGGTGAAGATCGCGCGAACCGGGTGACACTGACCGGGGTCGTAACGAACCGGCGTCTCCTGAGAATCTGGGGCGCCGAGACCAGCATCCTCTCATGGCGCCGGCTCGAGACTGCGCTGGAACGGCGCCGTGCTTACCAGGAATTGCTTGCCCGTGTGTCCTCGCAGCTCGTCACGACGCCGATGGAGGAGGCGGACGCGCTGGTCGTTTCCTGTCTCGAAGACGTCTGTCGATTCATTGGTGCCGATCGGTCGGTGATTGCGTGGATCGACTGGGAAACGGGCCGCGCCGAGATCGACTACGCGTATACCTATACCGACGTGGAGCTGCAGCCAACAGTGTCGATGCGCGAATATCCATACATCGCCAAGAACCTGATCAACAATCGCGTCACGCTCATCGAAGACATCGAGTCGCCGCCATCAGGCGCAAGCAGGGACTACGAGGGCTTGGCGGCGCTCGGCGTACGCTCGTTCGTGTCGGTGCCGCTGGTCGTGTCCAACGAGGTCGTCGGCTCGGTGACCTTTGGCAATGGTGAAAAGCTCAAGTTCTGGCGCCACGACGATTTCATCAAGGATCTGCGCTTCTTCGCCGAGTTGTTCGCGAACTACGTGCTGCGAATTCGCTCGCGCAAGGAACTCGACGGCGCCATGGAAGGCTTGCGCCGCGCTACCGAGCGGCTCGAGGCCGAGAACGTCTACCTGCGCAAGGAGGTCGAGCTGAGCCACGGCTTCGACGAGATCATTGGCGAAAGCACGGCTATTCGTCGCTGCCTGCACATGGTGGAACGCGTCGCCGACACCGAAACACCCGTACTCGTGCTGGGTGAGACTGGTACCGGCAAGGAGTTGATCGCTCGGGCGCTCCACGATCGGAGTCGCCGTCGCGACCGGCCCCTCGTGAAAGTCAATTGCGCGGCGCTGCCCGGCAACCTGATCGAATCCGAGCTGTTCGGCTACGAGAAAGGCGCATTTACCGGGGCCAATGCCGCCAAGCGGGGGCGCTTCGATCTTGCTGACGGCAGTACGCTGTTTCTCGACGAGATCGGGGAGATTCCGATCGAACTGCAGCCGAAACTGCTGCGCGTTCTGCAGGAAGGCGAATTCGAGCGCCTCGGCGGCACCCAGACGATTCGCGTCGACGTTCGCATCATTGCGGCTACCAACCGCGACCTCGCCGATCGCGTCGCCGAGGGAGAATTCCGTTCGGACCTCTACTACCGGATCAACACCTTCCCGATCGAGCTGCCCGCCTTGCGGGATCGAGGCGACGACATCCAGCTTCTCGCCGAACACTTCGTCAAGATTCACTCGCAGCGCCTGGAGCGTGAAGTGACGGCGATCTCCGCGGGCATGATGCACGAGCTCAAGAAGTACCAGTGGCCCGGGAATATTCGCGAACTCG
Organism: Woeseiaceae bacterium; assembly: GCA_030066735.1. Lineage (GTDB taxonomy): Bacteria > Pseudomonadota > Gammaproteobacteria > Steroidobacterales > Woeseiaceae > UBA1847. The sequence continues at coordinate 1,897 of JASJBB010000129.1, forward strand.
AGGGCGTCATTCAACGCGCCCTGATTTCGAGCACGGGTCCCGTTCTCGAGCTTGCGGATCCGATAGCAGCAGATGCCGATCCGGCACGGAATATCAAACCGGACCTGCGATCCGTCGAACGTGATCACATCCTGACGGTGCTGGAAGATGCCAACTGGAAAATCGCAGGCAAAGCCGGTGCTGCCGCGAGGCTCGGCGTGCCGCCGAGCACGCTGCGCTCCAAGATGAAGAAGCTGCAGATCGCCCGGCCTGCCTGATTCGGTGTGACATAAGTCCCGCCGCCGTCGGGAGCAAGCCTGCCCGAAGCGCAACACTTCCGAGGGCCGGAGCGCTGTGAACACAGTCACGTTCGCATTGTGAGGCAGCTCACAAATTCCTTGTTAAGTCGCTGATTACTTTGCGACTGCGGGTTCGTTCACGGAAATTGCCAGCGTAACCCGAAATGATTCGGGTCAGCGCCAATGAAGGCGCTGAATCGCTTGAGGAATGAACCTTGCGGAAAGCAATGATGCTTCCTGCCACCCTGCGTCTGCGGATGGCCGCGGCTGCTTGCAGCCTGCTCGTACTGTACACGGCTGATACTGCCCGTGCCGCCGGCGTGCCCGCGGGAACCCTTATCGAGAACACGGCGACCGTTACCTACGAGTTGTCCGGTACACCGATCTCGATCGATACGAACACGACCACGATCACTGTGGCCGAACGTATCGACGTCGTGGTCACGCGGCAGAGCCCGCAGGTACTCGTCCAGCCGGGGGAAACCGACCGCGTCATCCTGTTCCGCGTCACGAATACCGGCAATGGCGACGAAGCCTTTACCCTCGCAATCGACAGCAATGTCGCGGGCAGCGACTTCAATCCCGTGCCAGCTGCAACGTCCATCTATTTCGACACCGATGCCAGCGGTGATTTGTCCCCCGGGGATGTCGCCTATCAGCCGGGCGACAACGACCCTGAGCTGCCGCCCGACGCAAGCGTCGACGTACTGCTCGTCAACGACATACCGACAGGCCCCGCCAATGGCGACATCGGCCGGACCGAACTGACCGCAGCATCGACGACCGGTACTGGCGCCCCCGGCACGAACCTTCCTACCCAGGGAGACGACGGAGTCGATGCGGTTATCGGCACGTCAGGCGGAATCGCTTCCGAGGTCGGTGAGTACATCGTGGCCGACGTCGAGATATCCGTCAGCAAGTCGCAGCTCGTCAGTGACCCCTTCGGCGGCAGCGAGCCGGTCCCCGGCGCAACGATTACCTATTCCATTACCGTCGAGGTGACGAGCGCGGGTACGGCAAGTAACGCCTTCGTTCGTGACCCCATTCCGCAATACACCACTTACAGCGCCGAGACGATCGAGCTGAACGGCAGTCCGTTGACCGACGCGGTCGACAGCGACGCCGGCGAGTTCGATACGAGCGGTGACCCCGCGGTTGTCGTCCGGCTGGGCGACCTGTCGCAGGCCGATGGCCCGCAGGTTGTCGAGTTCCGGGTCACGATCGACTGATTCACTTGATTCGACTAATTCACTAAAGAGCGAAACACAAGGAGATACACCATGAGCGACCTGATCAAGAAAGGCACCGTAACCCTCTTCGCAGCCGCGTTATTGCTGGCATCCGCGAGCGTAGTAGCGCAGCAGCTCGACGTGCGCACCGTCGTCCAGAAAGAGGAGCGGGTTAGGGCAGAGTCCGGCGAGATCGATACGCGGCTGGTACCGGCAGACACGGTGCTGCCGGGCGAGAAAGTCGTCTACACGATCACCTTCACAAACGTCGGCGGCGAGACGGCGGGTGACGTTGTCGTCTCCAATCCGATCGATTCCTCGCTGACCTACGTGGACGGCTCCGCGTTCGGCGCAGGCATGTCGGTCGAGTTTTCGGTAGACGGTGGGCAGTCCTACGCAACAGCAGACGATCTCGTCATCGCGGAAGGGACAGTATCCCGACCCGCAGAGCCCGAGGACTACACGCACATCCGCTGGACCCTGGACGGTGAACTCGAAGCCGGCGCGACGGGTGTCGCCCGCTTCTCGGCGACTGTCGACTGATTTTTCTGGCGGCCGGCGTGCGCAGGGGCGCCGGCTTCGCTTGGGAATTCACCCTGCACGCAGTTTTTGGCTAAAGGAGTACCGTGATGAAAACTGTAACGAAACGACTGGGCTTCCTCGCGAAGGCCGGTCTCATTGTCAGCCTGCTTGCGACTGGACAGCAGGCGCTGGCACAAGGCACGACTGCCGGCACGACCATTGACAACACGGCAAGCATCAGCTTCTCGGTCAACGGTGTCGTACAGCCGGTGGTTGCTTCGGATACCGCAAGCTTCGTCGTCGACCGGAGGGTCGACTTCCTCGTTACCGTCGAGGACACGACGCTCGAGACGATTGCGCCGACGCAGACCGATCTCTTCCTGTCGTTCCTCGTCACGAACGAGAGTAACGACACCCTCGATTTCGATCTCGTGTTCCGCGTCCTGGCGGCCTCCGAAACCTTTCCTGGCGGCACCGCTACCGGCGAGACGATGGACAACATCTCGATCGAGGTAGCGCAGAACGCGGTCGGCACCAGCGGCGGTGATGCTACGGAGACCCCGGTTCGAGGGGCCAACCGGAGCAGCATCGATGACTTGCCGGCAGAAGCCCAGATACGCATCCACATTTACTCGGATGCTCCGGACACGCTGACGAACGGCGCCATACCGGCAATCGAACTCGGCGCAACCGCGCTCGACAGCGCGGGCGCCGCGCTATCCGACGACACGGCCGCTGCCGACGACCCGGCCGCACTGCAGAACGTTTTCGTCAACGGCACGGTGACCCTCGAGGACGCGGATGGCTTCCAGGTGGCTGCTGCGTCGCTGTCGGCAACGAAAGGCAGCGAGGTGATCGAAGATCCCTTCAACGGCACGACCAATCCGAAAGCCATTCCGGGTGCCTTTGTCGAGTACACCTTCGTCGTGACGAACTCGGACACCGGTCTTGCTTCCAGTGTGACCATCAGCGATACGCTCGATACGTCACTCGTGCAGCTGCGCGACGGCGCTTACGACGGCGGCGCTTCCAACGTCGACCTCGGCGGCGGGTCCTACTGTAACGCTGACACCGTTGCTACCGATGGCTGCACCTACGACTCAGGCACGGGCGTGCTGTCTATCGAACTGGGCGACCTGGCCGGCAGCGGCACGCAGACCGTCAAGTTCCAGGTAACCGTGCAATAGCCAAACACCCAGGCACGGAAGCTCATCACGGTGTTGGCAAGCTCCTTCAGGCCAAGCGGGCCCCGGACCACCTTCGCGGGTGGCTCCGGGGCTTCGTCGTGGTCGTCGGGGCCGCCGGGTAAGCGGCGCGCCGCGACCAGGAAGTTTGCCACCCGGGAGGAACAGCGATTCCTCCCGCGGCGTTTCTGGCGATTGCGTTCTTCGGCCTGGATATGCCGAATCCTGGCCATTTTCCTGGCCGTGACGCTGTCGCCAAGCGTGCTCGCGAGCAACCCGGGTGCGCTGATCAGCAACAGCGCGACGCTGGCCTACGAGACGGCGCCCGGTAATCCGCAAACCACCGACAGCAACACGGTCGAACTCACTGTAGCCGTCGTCCCCACCCCTGCCAGTATCGGCTTGACCCGGGTAATGGCGCTTGGCGGGCAATTCCAGGAAACGGTCGGTCCCACGGCGTGCTTCGACGGGGCCAGCTTCGTTACGCTGGGTGATCCCGTACTCATCGGCGGGACAAGGATAGACCCGGCCGCGGCACAGGAAGTCTCCGACACGGCGAGCTACAACCAGGGTGAACCCGTGTTCATCAGGCTGGACGACCCGGACCAGAACACCGACTTCCAGGTTGTCGACTACGCCGAGGTGACCGTCAGCAACGTCGAAACGGGAGACACCGAGCGTGTTCGCCTCGTGGAGACCGGACCGAATACCGGCGTCTTCTCGGGCTTCATCCCGACGGCCGGCGGGGCAGGTGAGGCAGGGGACTGCGTCTTGCAGGTCGCAGCCAAGTCCAACGTGCTGGTCAGCTACCAGGACCCGGCAGATCCGACCGACAGCGCCAATGCCACGCGTCCGGTCGACCCGACGCAGCGCGTCTTCGAGACCCGGAGCGGTGCAGTCGTCAACGGTGCAACGGTCGAACTCGTCGACGCGGCCACCGGGCTGCCGGCGACGGTTCTCGGCAACGATGGTGTCAGCCAGTTCCCGTCTGCCATCACGGCTGGCGGCACCGTGACGGACAGCGGTGGCACGCTGTACGTCTTCGCGGACGGCGAGTATCGCTTCCCGGTCGTCCCGGACGGGGACTACCGTCTGATCGTGACGCCACCGCCCGCCTACGCGGCACCTTCAATCGTGGCGGCCGACGAACTTCAGAACCTTCCGGGCGCGCCATACTCACTCGGCCCGGGCTCCTATGCCGAGGACTTCACCAAGTCCGGCGAACTGAGTTTCGCGCTCGACATCCCGGTCGATCCGCAGGCGACAGCGCTGTTCATGCAAAAGCGGACCTTGACGACCACGGCGGCGCCGGGTGACTTCGTGCGCTACGAGCTTGTCGTCGAAAACAGCTCCGCGAGTGGCGACGCCAGCGATGTCCGCGTGGTCGACGTGCTGCCGTCCGGACTGCGATTCGTGCCGGGCACCGCCACGGTCAACGATGAGCTTGCTCCCGACCCCGATATCAGCCCGGATCTCAAGACCCTTACGTGGCGCTTTGCGTCACTGGATGTCGCCGAGCAAATCCAGATCAGCTACGTCGTCGAAGTCATCGGCGGCGAACGGAACACCGAGATCATCAATCGGGCGACGGCATTTGCCGCCAACGGCCTGATCTCCAACGAGGCCACGGCCGGTATCCAGCTGACCGAAGACCTGTTTCGATCCACCGCAACGATCGTCGGGCGCGTGCTCGAGGCGGACTGCAGCCAGGACACCTTCAGCGAGGAGCAGGGCGTTGCAGGCGTACGCGTCTACCTCGAGGATGGTCGCTACGCCGTATCGGACGAAAGCGGGCGCTTCCACTTCGAGGGCCTGAAGCCCGGGACACATGTCGCACAGCTGGACAGCTTCACGGTCCCCGAATGGTTCGACGTGATCGGGTGTTCCGACGATCCTGCCTATGCCGGCCGGGCCGATTCGCGCTTTGTCCGACTCGGTCGCGGGGCACTCAAGCGCGCCGACTTCTTCCTGCGCCGCAAGGCGCCACCCACCGGGCGTCTCGAACTCGAACTCGCTAACCGCTCTGCCGGGAGCGCCGGGGAAGCCGCCTACACGCTCACCGTGAACGGCATCGGCAACGTCGCGATCGACAACATCGATGTGCTCCTGATGCTCCCGGACGGTGTGACCTACCAGTCCGGGTCGATGCGTATCGATGGCGAAGATCTGGGCGACCCGCGCGTTTCCGGGCAGACCCTCTCGTTTGCACTTGCAGACCAGTTCGGTACCTGGGACACACGAATTGACTTCGTCGCGGATATCGCGCCCGACGTCGCCGGTGAACTCACGAGCAAGGCCGTTGCAACCTTCGACACACCGATGCAGGCGCGTCAGAAAACGCCGGTCGGCGAAACCCGTATGCTGCGTGAGCCCGGCAAGGTCGAGAACGCAGGCTACGTGCTCGACCTCAAGTTCGCAGTGCTTTCCGATCAGCTGTCCCCGACCGATCTCGCTCAGCTCGACACACTGATCGCCGACTGGGAGGGCGTACGCAATATCCGGATCTCGGCTGTGGGCCACAGCGACAGCCAGCGCATCGCGCCCGCCAACCGGCATATATTCGCGGACAACTATGCACTGTCGCGCGCGCGGGCAGCCTCCGCAGCCGCCTATCTTGCGCACGCGCTCGACGTGCCGCTCAAGCACATCGACGTGGCGGGCCGGGGTCCCGACGAGCCGATTGCGGATAACAGGACGGCCGAGGGCCGCGGCCGCAACCGGCGCGTCGAGCTGATCATGAGCGGTATCCGGCCTACCGTGCCGTCCTTCCTCGAAGTCACCAAGGCGTCCAGCGGCCAGCAGACTGCTGCGACGGAGGGGG
>JASJBB010000126.1 GCA_030066735.1 Woeseiaceae bacterium
CGCGTCACTGTCGGTGTAATCTTCCTGCTTGTAATCGAAGACGCGATCGGCGCCGAGGCCCAGCACCATGTCGACATTGCGCGTGCTGCATACGCCCGATACGTCAGCACCCATGGCCTTCGCGATCTGCACGGCGAATGTGCCGACACCGCCGGAAGCGCCGTTGATCAGGACCTTCTCGCCGGCCTCGAGCCGACCTTTGTCGACCAGGGCCTGCAAAGCCGTAATGCCGGCGATGCCCACCCCGGCCGCCTGTTCGAAGCTCACATTGGCCGGCTTGGCCGCCACGGCGCCATCTTCGGACACGACGACGTATTCGGCAAATGCCCCATAGGCGCCGCCGAACACCTCGTCACCCGGCGCGAAGCGACTCACATTGGAGCCGACCGCCGTGACAACACCGGCAAAATCGACGCCGAGCCGGTCCTCCTTCGGTTTGCCGATGCCTGTGCCCAGCCGCATGAAATAGGGCGAGCCGCGCAGATTGTGCCAATCGTAGGGGTTGACCCCTGCGGCCCTGACCTTGACGAGGATCTCGTCGGCCTCCGGCGCCGGCATTGCAACGTCCGAGTACTCGAGGACGTCGGGCGGCCCGTAACACGTGTAAGTAATGGCTTTCATCGTCGGCTGCTCGCTCGAAACGTCAGGATACGCCTCGCAGCCGGCCGTGTAACTCAGGGTAAGCCCCAACGCCGCCACCGCGATCACGAGCACAATACCCACGCCGGAAAGTACCTTGTAACGTCGCTTCATCGCCCCACCATAACGTCACCCTGCCCGCTGGACGACCGCTAGCGGTGCTGGTCGATCAGGATCGGGTTGCCGTCCGGATCGGTGATCATCAGGCTGGCCGGGCCCGTGCCCGACTCATCCGCCTCGACGCCGATCGCGATGCCCTCGCTCTTGAGCTTGCGCTGCAGTTCACGGACATCCGTGAATGTGTCGAGATGGTTACAGTGCTGATCCCAGCCGGGGTTGAACGTCAGCATGTTCTTGTCGAACATGCCCTGGAACAGCCCGATGGTATGGTCACGATTCCTGAGGATGAGCCAGTTTTCCTCGGCATTGCCGCCGACTTCCTCGAATCCCAGTCTGGCATAGAATTCGCGTGACGCGTTGATGTCCTTGACCGCAAGACTGACCGAAAAGGCTCCCAGTTCCATATCCGTCTCTCCTGGCTTCGACACCGGAAAACTACCACAGTCTCCCTGCTGAACCGCCATCGGCCCGGAAGTTCGGCCCGCGGGTGGAACCCGTTGACCGGATAAGGTACTTAGTAACGGTGACACATCGAATAACAGCAATACTCGCAATACTGCTGCTGGGCGCCTGTGCGGCGCCAGGCCCGGTACTGGACACCACCAACCCGAGCTTTGTCGGTGACATGCCCGTCGATTTCAGCGGCTCCTGGGAGCGCGACTATTCTCGTGGCGATGATGTCCGGGGCACATTGAACTCCATTTTTCGCGCCCAGCAACGCCAGAACCAGCAGCAGAGTCAGTTCCCGGGCGGCCCGCGGGCGACGCCGAGCCTGTCGCCACGCGACGGCAACGCGCTTGTCGCCCTGGCGCGGCTCGTCGACGAGATTACGCGCCCCGATGTCCTGACCATCACACAGAACGACTTCGAGATTCGCGTCGCCCGCAAAGACGATTTCGACCTGTCGTGTTCGTTCTTCGACGGCGTTGCCCAGGGTACGGACAGCGCCTATGGCACCGAGGTATGCAGCTGGGATGGCGAGAGCCTCATTTCGCACCTGGTGCTGCCAGGCGGGCTGACAATAACCAGCCGCTTCACGATGTCGGCAGACGGCAACTACCTGCGCGTCATTACCACCGCGAAATCGAGCGCCACGCGGACGCCGTTCACGCAGCACCGCTACTACATCCGGTTCGAGGCGCCGCCCAACGCCTTCAACTGCATCGAGACGCTGAGCATGAAGCGCGTCTGCAGCACGGGCGAGGTTGCGCCGTGATGCGACACCGCACTTTGCTCGCAGCGATCGTCTGCCTGTGGCCGCTGGACTCGTCCGCAGAATTGAATGTCTCGATTGCGACTTTCGACCCGGGCGTGCCGGAAGACTATTCGTTGCACCAGGACCTCGACGTATTTCCGAAAATCCGCGAGATCGAGTCGCTGTTCCTGCCTTTCGTGCTGCGAGAGGCCCTGGTCGACGCGGGCGACTGGGGCGCCGTTCGCGTCGTGCCTGAATCGGACGACGCGGCGGAATTGCTGATCACGGGTGCGATCGTTCATTCCGACGGGGAAAAACTCGCGGTCAGCCTGCGGGCCGTCGATGCCCGGGGTGAGCAGTGGATTGGCGCGAGTTATTTCACCGAGGGCAATTACGAAGACCTGTTCCGTCGCTTCGTTGACGACCTTGCCGGCATCCGCGACTCGCTCGACGACCGGACGCTGAACGGCATCGTCAACCTGTCATTGATGCGCTATTCGGCCGAACTCGTCCCCGACGCCTTCAGTGAGTACTTCGAGCAGCTGCCGGAAGGCGGCCACCGGCTGGTTCGCCTGCCCGCCGAAGACGATCCCATGATGGCGCGCGTGCACCGCGTGCGCAGCGTCGAGTTCGTGATGACCGACGCCATCGACGAAAAGTACCGGGAGCTGCACGAGGAAGTCGATTCGGTCTACGAGATCTGGCGCGAATACCGGCGCTGGTATGCGGATTTCAAAGTACGGGAAGCCAATCGTAACGAGCTTCGTGAATCGAATGCGGCCAGGGGAAGCTACGAGCAGCTGCGCAGCGTCTACGATAATTACCGCATGGACCGGCTTGCCGCCCAGGAGCAGGACAAATGGATTGTCGGCTTCAACAACGAGATTGCGCCCGTGATCGAACGCATGGACGAGCGCATCGCCGAGATGAACGGCTGGGTCGAGGACGGTTACGTCGAGTGGACCCGCATACTCGGCGAGCTGTTCGACATCGAAAGCGGCCTGGACTGACGGCGCCTCGCTAACGGGCGGTCACGCGATTCAGCGCTTCGAATGCCGCTATCGCCAGGACGGCAAGGCTCACGGTGAACGCAGCGCCGGCGACGGCCGGCGTTGCAGCCTGGCCTGCCCCGATGCCGAATGCCGCCCAGCCGATGACCAGGCCGTACGCCACGTCGTGACGGCGTAATGTGACAATCGCGCCCAGCGCCCCGGCAATGGCCAGCTTGAGCAGCGTCCAGCTGACCTCCTCCAATACGGCGTAGTTCCAGCCCAGCGCCGATTGCATGGCGCTGACGTTGGCGATGGCCGCCACCGAGATCCAGCCCAAGTAAACCGAGAACGGCAACTGCACGAACCACCGATGCCCCGCCGGCCGGTCGGAGTCGACGATGTCCAGCAGGCGGTAAATCCGCAACAGTGTGACGAGCAGGACGATCATCAGCGCCAGCGAAACGCCGATCCACTCGAGGTGCCACGCGAACATCCAGAGCACATTGGCCGCGCAACCCGCCTGGAACCATGGACTGATGCGCGCCAGCTGCTCGTTGCCACGCTGCGCGGGCAGCGACTGGTACACGACGAAAAACGCCAGCAACAGGTAGATCAGCGACCAGATCACGAACGTGAAACCGGCCGGCGTGAACATCGAGTAGTACTTGTCCGAAACATCGCCGGTTGTCTGACCGCCAAAGCGCAGGACGTTCGCCAGCGCGTTGACGACGATCACGAACATCAGGGCGACGATATTGCCGCCCCAGTCACTGATTTTTCGCTCCATCATTGCCCCACATCACTGAAATTACAGGGGAATTGTAGCCACAATACGATCGAGGCACAGGTCGTTTTTGTGGAACCGGTCATATTCCATAACTCGCCCTTTGGGGATAATTCGGGACAATATGGAAGCCCTGAGCCCACAATTTGCGCTGATTTTCACGGTCGTCGGCCTGCTCGGCGTCCTGCTTGGCTGGGCGATTGGTGCGTGGCAGGCGAAGACGCGCATCCAGTCGATGCGCGACGACTGGCAGATCAAGCTCGATAATTTCGTGCGCGAGCGCGATCGCCTGACGTCGGAAACCGCTCACCTGCGCAATACCGTGGAACAGCAGCAGGGCGCGATCCACCGGGCCGAAGTTGCGCTGTCGAAGACCCGGACGGAGCTCGAGTCACTGCGGGAGCGCAACAAGCAGCTGAACAAGGACATATTCACGCTGCGTTCGGAACGCGAGGATTTCAAAACCCGCGTCAGCGAGATCCAGAACCAGATGTCCCTGATGAAGCACCACTCCGCCGAATTGCAGTCGGAGTTCCTCAAGTCTCGCGAGTTCTACAAAGGCGAGCTGACCAAGGCGTTCGAGCGCCGCAAGGACATCGAGGAAAAACTCGAGAAGGCGCGCGCGGAGCAGGCGTCGTTCGCCAACCTGCTCGAGTCGTCACAATCCGAGCACGAATCGGTGAACAAGATGCTCGCCTCCGCCCAGAAACGCCTCGGCCAGATGGACATTCTCGAACAGGACGTCATCCGTCTCGAGGCCGAGAATGCGCAGCTCAACCACGACTACTCGCTGGCCAGGCAGGAAGTCGAGACCCTGCAGCGCGACGTTGCGGAGCTCGAAGAGCTCAAAGTTCAGAACAAGGAGCTGGCGGAAGTTCTCAAGTCGATGGAGAACAGCCGCAAACAGTATGAGGTCGACGCCCAGCGTTATCGCGACGACGCAGAGCAGGCCGAGAAGAAATCCGAAACACTTCGATTGCGCCTCGACGATGTCGAGAAGAACTTCATGGAGTTCGAGAAGCAGCAGCGGGACGCGCTCGAGGATGCCCGCAAGTCGAGCGTTCCCAAGCCCGTCAACGGCAAGAACAAGAAAGTCCAGAAAGACGACCTCCAGGAGATCGTCGGCATCGGCAAGGTCTTCGAGCACGCTTTGAACGAACTCGGCATTTATACCTTTGCCCAGATCGCCAATTTCGGCATCGCCGACATCGCCCGGGTGAACGCCGCGCTCAAGGGCAGCGAGGGCCGCATGGAGGCCGACGACTGGATCGGCCAGGCAAAGGAATTGCACTTCAAGAAATACGGCAACACCGAAGTTGCCTGAACTCAATCCCCTGCGGAGATCATTATGAAAGTTGTCCTGATAGCGTGGTTTGTCGTCTCCAGCGATACTGCCGGCACGGCCGTTACCGCCGAGTTCGATTCGCTGGAAGCCTGCCAGCAGGCCGGTCTCGCACTCGAGGCAGGCGGTAAAGGCAAGGGCAAGAACGTCACCTGGCGGTACATATGCGCGCCAAAGTAGAGTCCGCACCGGCCGCGACGGGAACCTTTCCGGGCACCGAATCGTGTCTAGCGTCGTGGTTTAACAGAGAGTTGCGATGAGCACAGACCCCAAAAAGAAATCGGGCCCGGACGCGGCCGTACCGATGCCCGATATCTACTCCGAGGAATACGCGGTCGACGAGTCGTTTATCGAGGACACCGAATTCGAGAACGTCATCGCCGAGACGAGCTCAGGATTCGATCCGTACGACACCGCCGTTCTGTATAAGAAACAGCGCTGACCGGGACGGGTCCCGGCCCCGCCGGCTATTTCGTCGCCTGCATGCGCCGGCGGGCGCGCTGACGGCGCAGATCGACCAGGTTCTTCATCTTGATCGTGTCTGGCGACTTCAGCAGCTCTTCCACGTCCGCGCCAATCTCGGGCGCGTTCTCGACCTTGAGCCGGTGGCTCCCCAGCGAAATGATGTCGTCATTCCTCAGGATCGTCTTACCGACCTTGACCGAGTTGACCGTCGTGCCGTTGGCGCTGTTCAGGTCCAGTAACACGAGCGCATCCGTGTAGAGCAACAGCGCGGCGTGAATCTTGCTGACGTAATCGTCATCGACAATGACATCGGCAAAGTCGGAGCGCCCTACCAGGACCTTCTTCTCCTTGAACGTAAACTCGCCAAGTGTCTCGCCGTCGCGCGTAATGATCAGCTTTGGCGGCAGCCGGCTTACGGCCTCGTCTTTTCCGAGTACCGGTATCTGCCGGCTCGAATCCGCGGCCGCCTCGCCGGGTGCATAGGTATCGACGACGCTCACCGGGAAGCCGTCCGAGCGCTTGATAGCTTCGAGCGCAAACTGATTCAGACGGCCGGGCCAGCCGTCGGACTGCTCCCGCAACCGGTCGCAGACGTCAAACGGGAAAATGGTGTCGGCACGTTCACTGCCGGCCGCCTGCATGCGAGCATGCAGGTAAATCATCGTTTCCTTCGACGATAACGGCAGCAACGAGTACATCACCGGATCGCGCTGGATAAAGCTGGTCATGCCGTCGGACTCGACGAGCGTCTGCATGCTCTTGTCGCCGGCCAGGATCAGGCGCAGCGCGAAGCGGCCCTGCATCGCTAACGCCGCAAGCGTGTTCAGGAGGCGCAGCGAGCTCGGGTACATGCGGTCGACGTTGTCGACGATGAGCACCGGCGCCTGCCAAGACCGGGTTTGCTCCAGCACGAAATCGGCCACTTCCTTGAGCAGTTCTTCTTCCGACTCGTCACTCGTCGCATGGCCGTATTGGGCCAGCATGCGCGTAAGGAGGCCGTGGGGTTTCAGCTGGCGGCCATCCACGAAGGCCACGTCGGTATCCGACGATAGCTGCATCGCGAGTTCGCGCGTGATGACGGTCTTGCCGGAACCGCTCGGCCCGTACAACAGGCCGATGCCGTTCGGGCCGCGCAGCGCGGACTGCAGGAATTTCAGCGCATCGTGATGCGAGCGGTACTTGATGACGGTAAGCGCATCGGCGTCTCCCCCAAACGCTCTATCGCCCAGGACAGAGTAATTCTCTTGCATTGTCGCTTTGTGGCCCGGCTACTGACGGTTCGTATTATTCCCCGATTACAGCGCGAGACTGTGAGTTAGGTTCCATAATCCAAGGCGTTTTTGCATCAGTTCTCTATAACCAGTCCAGAAATTGGATTCAAACTACTGATTTTACGCGGCTTTCGGCGTCAATGATGCGGCAATTTCGATCCCGGGCGCGCCGTCGCTTATGCGATCAAGATCACATTTGCGGAATGTTGTTCGGCATGGTGGGTCCAAGATGCGCAAGAAACGAATCGCAACAATTTTGGTAACGACTTGCTGATATATTTTCCGGAATGCGATACCTGGCCCTGATCATTGCCCTGCTGGCTGGCGCTCCCGCACCGGCCAATGGCCTGACTTTTGACGAGCGCATCGTTGAAGCCGGGTTCCATGTCGAGCAACCGGTGCTTGTCGCCGGCCTGGCGGCCGGGCAGCGCCACATCGTTCTGGCGGGCCGCGACGACCAGCACCAGCAGCACCTGGCGGTATTCGCCATCGACGATCCGGAGCGCCCGGTGCTGGACCTGGCGCCCGGCCGGCAGCTCATCGCCTATGATGTCGGACGAATCGCCGGGGAGGATTCGCTCTTCTTCGTCGAGCCGGGACGAATAATGCGCCTGGACCTCGAATCGGGCGAGTTGTTCGAGTTCATCGCCATCCGCACGATTTACGGCCAGCGTCGCTCGGGCCGCATCATACCCATCGACTTCATACGCGATGTCAACGGCGACGAACTCGACGATGTCGTCGTCCCCGACACGGCGGGGTATCGCATACGGCTGCAGCGCGCCGACGGCACGCTCGGCGACGAGGTAGTGCTCGAGCAAAGCAGCGCCATGTCAGTGTCGGACGGCCGGGTCAGTTTCGAAAGCCGGCCACTGGTTAGCGGCAACATGACCGGCGACGAGCTGGTCGATCTCGCTGTCTGGCGCGGCGACACGTTGCTCGTTTACGAACACGCCGGCAACAGCGCGTATGCCGGCGATCCCCTGGCGGTTCCACTCGAACTGGGCCTGCAGTCAGAAGCAGAGATGCAGAATCGCACGCAGGGATTGGGAGCCGTCAACCAGGAAGGCCTTGTCGACACCCGCAT
>JASJBB010000127.1 GCA_030066735.1 Woeseiaceae bacterium
CGACCGCTTTACCGCCATGTTCGGCGTGTTCGCGATGGCCGAGGCCGTTAACGTCCTGCAGGAAAAAGCAGGGCGCGCCGGCCGCTACGGGTTCGACGACACGGCCAACGCGCTCGGGCACCGGATCTCCGCCGTGCTGGCCGAAGCGGTTGCGAGCCGGCCGCTGAACAACGCCTGGCGGGGCCGCGCGCTGCTGCACGCACAGGCCGGCCTCAGCAATGACGCCGAGACGACGCCGGGCGTGCGCATTCCCTACGGGACCGAGCCGGACCCGGTGACCCACGTCGAGGCGCTGTCGCCGCATCACCAGTACTACGCGTCGGGGATCAGCGAGATCCTGACCGTGGACGAGTCCGTCCGCAACAACCCCGAGGCCATCCAGCAGCTCTGCAAGGGCGCGTTTGCGCGCGGCTTCCGGGAGTTCACGGTCAATGTCGCGAGCAACGACCTCGTGCGGGTGACGGGGTACATGGTCCGCCTGTCCGACATCAAGAAGTTCAACGAGCAGCAAGGCTCGCGAACGAACACCACGGTACTGGGCGCCGAGGCCGCCGCCGAGACCGGGATACTCGACCGCAAGCCGCGAGTAGTGGGCAATGAGCTCTACCCGGGCCACGGTCAGTAAGATCCTCACCTGGTCGATCGTGGACGGGCCGGGCAACCGGCTCGTCATCTTCCTGCAGGGCTGTAACTTCCAGTGCGCCGCCTGCCATAACCCCCACACGATTGGCGACTGCAATCACTGCGGCGAGTGCATTCCCGCGTGCCACGTGGACGCGCTGTCGCTGGTAGACGGCCGCATCGCCTTCGACCCTACCCACTGCGACCTCTGCGACGCCTGCCTCGAGGCCTGCCCGATCAGCGCCAATCCCATGGTGCGCGACGTCAGCATAACCGACGTCCTCGACCTGGCGCGCGAGAACCGGCCGTTCCTGTCGGGCGTTACGGTGTCGGGCGGCGAGCCGACCCGGCAACTGGATTTCGTGGTCGAGCTGTTTCGCGCCATCAAGTCGGACGCGGCGCTCGCCGGTCTCACCTGTTTCATCGACAGCAACGGCCACCTCGATGCCTCGGGCTGGGAGCAGGTCCTTCCCGTCACCGACGGCGTCATGCTCGACATCAAGGGCTTTGACGGACCGACTCACGAGGCGCTGACCGGGATGCCGAACGCAAAAAGCCTGGCGTCGGCGCGTTTGCTGCACGCCGCCGGCAAGCTCCACGAACTGCGCTTCCTGCTCGTGCCGGGCAGGACCGACAGCGATGCAGAGCTGGACAGGCTCGTCGAACTGGTGACCGAGTTCGGGGCTGGCACCCGCGTCAGGCTGAACGCCTTCCAGCATCACGGCGTCAGGGGCGAAGCGCTCGGCTGGGATAAGATGACCGAAGCCGGTGTCGACAAGGCCGCCGAGCGGCTGCGCGCAGCCGGCATCGACCATGTGGCAACGCCGGCCGTTTACCTCTAGAACGACTGACTGCATGCCGAAAAAGAACAACGACTCGTCCATAGAAGCGCACATCCGGATCGACGGCCTGGCGCTGGTTGCCGCGCCGGGCAAGCACTGCGCCGACGTCGACCAGCTTCTCGAGCGCAATGGCGCTCACTCGTTTGTCTTCATTCCGCTGGTGAAAACGACGGGCAAGAAGCAGCGCAATACCTCGAGCGCGACGGCGCTGCGCCGCAAGAAGACTCTCCCCGACGGAGACTGGTTCGACGGCGAGCTGCGCAATACCGCAGACGGCGAGACCGTGCCCGGTGTGCTGGGATTCGATGTCCGGCGCCGGGACGCGCGCGCCATCGCCGAGAAACTGGGCGTCAAACAGTTCGTATGGGGCGCCCACGGGGCCCCGGCCGAAGAACACTTCACCAAGATCCTCGAAGACGACGATGCGTACTCGTGGGGCGAAGCGCGCCGACGTGCCCTTTTCGGCCTGATGGACATGTATGACACGGCCGTCAATATGCGGCAATTGCCACGGGCCGTCGAAGAATCGCAGACCACGATGGAGCGCTTCAAGCAGCTGAGCTACCTGGTCCTCGGCATCGCGATCGTTGCCGGCCTGTTACAGGGGGTGCTACTCGGACGGGAAGGCTGGCTCGCCACCCTCACACTGATCGCGTTTTACCCGCCCATCATGCCCGCCGTATTCGTGGGCGTGTACCTGCGCGCTCTGATGAAGAAAGCCGAATCTCAGGCCCGCGATTTCACCGCAAAAGAGGCCGAGGACAACTGGGTGCTGGTCGCACCGCATCTGCTCGCCCTCTGGGCGCTGTGTTTCATGGCCGTACTGATACTGACCTGGCTGCAGACCGTTCCAAGTGCCGATGTGGGGATTCTCGGCGATACCGACGGCGTATCGACCTCATTCATTATCTGCGTCTGGATGCTGCTGCCGATTGCACACTCACGCGACTTCAACTCGCTGGTCTCCTCGGCGTTCGAGTCCGGCATAACCGCGCTGTTGTCGATCTTCATGATCAAGCTAACGCTCTTCCTGACCAACCTGTTGACCGACGCTCTCCTGGAACTGGTCGCGGCGCTCGTGCCGTTCGACATTCCCGAAGCCCTGCAACGGATCATCAGCGCCATTATCAATATCGGCGCCGAGGTGTTTTTCCTGGCCGTCCTGCTGGGTTACGCCTGGTCCAGGACACGACAACAGTTTATGAAGCTATGAACAGACTCACCGCCATTCTTATGGTTTTGCTGTTTCCAGTGGCCGCCAGCGCCGACTGGTTCGACGACATCCGCGACGGCGAGGACGCCGAAGCGCTGTACCGCACGCTGTACTACATGCCCAAAGGCGGCGACCTGCACAATCACCTTTCGGGCGCGGTCTTCGCCGAATGGTGGTACGAGCTGGCGCTGGCGCAGAGAGAACGTGGCTACGAGTATTACACCAGAGTCCGCATCGACAACTGCCGCGATTACGGCGGCAACGCGTTCACGGCTGCGCCGTATTTCCTGCTCTTCAGGAACATTTCGGCGCTCGAGTACGCCAGCCTCGACGACTGTGAACGGGGCGAGTACAAGCCGCTTGCCGCACTCGACCATGCCGAGAAAGCTGCCTGGATGAACAGCATCCGGCTCGACAAGCCCTGGGAGGGCCGCGACGAATTTTTCCAGACGCACTGGCAGCGGCTCAACGCCCTCTCTCGCAATCCCTGGCTGCAGGCGGACATGCTGGTGAAGAACCTGCAGGCCTATGAGGCGGAAGGCGTGGTCTACGTGGAATACCAGATCGGCGCCGGCGGTTACGAGGGCCCGAACGGGGAGCTTGTCGACGCATCGCAGGCTTTCGACATCCTGCGCGAGACGCTGGCGCGCGAGGACGTTCGGGAGCTCGGCGTCACCGTGCGGTTCCAGCTCGCGATCCTGCGCTTTTTGCCCAACGCCGAAGACCAGCTGCGGCGCGTGTACAGGCTCGTGCACGAGAACCCCGACTTGCTGGTCGCCGTCAACATGGTGGGCCGCGAGGACAACGACAAGGGCTACCCGGCCCGGTTCCTGCCGACATTGCGCGAGCTGCGCCAGCAGTACAGCGGTGTGCGACTGTCGATCCACGCCGGCGAGGTGGACGAGCCGAACGCGCATGTGCGCGACACCCTGCTACTCGGCGCCGACCGCATTGGCCACGGCCTCAACCTCATCACCGACGATGACACCATGCTGCTGATGCGCCACGGGCCCTATCTTGTCGAGATCAACCTCATCAGCAACCTGTTGCTCGAGTACGTGAACGACTATTCCGAACACCCGTTCCCGGAATACCTGCGCACCGGCATACCCGTCGCATTGTCGACCGACGATCGCGGGATGTGGGAGTCGACGATGACCGATGAGTTCTACGTGGCCGCCACCGAGTTCAACTTGTCGTGGGAAGAGATCAAGACGCTGTCGCGAAACTCGCTCGAGCATGCCTTCGTTGCGGATGACATCAAGGAACGCCTGCTCCGCGAGTACGACGAGCGCATCGGTCGCTTCGAACGCCGGATGCAGGATCGCGGTATCGGCTCGCTCGGCCCGATGCCGGAGACCCGCGGGTTCGTCTGCGGCCGTTACGAACTTTGCCGCGGGCGGCAATAATTCCTTTCTTTTGCTCCCGCACCTGTTATAGTCGCGCCCGTCTTGGCGCACTTCGGTCTGCGCCAACCGCTCCGCCCCAATAAATCCAGGGGCCCGGAGCCACACCAAGAATCCAGCCTGGACCGAACCTTGCGCGGCAACCCCGCATCTGGTCAGGCGACCTGGAGAATCCAGACAATGTTATTTAATGAGCTCGGCCTCAGGGCCGAACTGCTGCGTGCGGTCGAAGAAACCGGTTACACCGAAGCCACGCCGATTCAGCAGCAGGCAATCCCCCTTATCCTGACGGGTGCCGACGTACTCGCCGGCGCCCAGACCGGTACCGGCAAGACCGCCGGTTTCACCCTGCCGCTCCTCGAGCGCATTCACCACACCCGTGCATCCGGCCCGCGCCGTATTCGGGCGCTGATCCTGGCGCCCACGCGTGAGCTGGCGGCACAGGTCAACGAGAGTGTGCGCACCTACGGCAAACACCTGCGGTTCCGGTCTGCGGCCATCTTCGGCGGCGTCAGCCCCAAGACGCAGATCGACAAGATTCGCAACGGCCTCGACATCGTCATTGCCACGCCCGGTCGTTTGCTCGACCTCGCGCAGCAACAGGAGATCGACCTTTCGTCGGTCGAGATCCTCGTGCTCGACGAAGCCGATCGCATGCTCGACATGGGCTTTATCCGCGACATGCGCAAAATCTTCAAACTGCTGCCCGCCGAGCGGCAAAACCTGCTGTTCTCGGCAACGTTCTCGAAGGAGATTCGCAAACTCGCGAATGACATCCTCGACAACCCCGAAGAGATCCAGGTTGCGCCCCGCAACACGACGGCCGACAGGATCCGCCAGACCGTGCTGCCGGTCGACAAGCGCCGCAAGCGCGAGCTGTTGTCGCATCGCATTGGCCAGGAGAACTGGCGCCAGGTGCTGGTGTTCACCCGCACCAAGCACGGCGCGAATCGCCTTGCCCAGCAGCTGTGTGATGACGGCATCAGCGCCACCGCCATTCACGGCAACAAGTCACAGGGCGCCCGTACGCGTGCCCTCGCGGAGTTCAAGTCCGGCAAGGCCCGCGTGCTGGTCGCCACCGACATTGCCGCGCGCGGACTCGACATCGACGGCTTGCCGCACGTGGTGAACTACGAATTACCGCACGTCCCGGAAGACTACGTGCATCGCATCGGCCGCACCGCTCGCGCCGGACGCGACGGCCAGGCCATCTCGCTGGTGTGCGTCGACGAGCACAAGCTGCTCAGGGACATCGAGCGCCTGCTGAAGATGGAGATTCCGAAGGAAGTGGTCCCCGGTTTCGAGGTGGACCCGCGCATCAAGGCGGAACCCATCACCCAGGGGCGGCGGCAACACCAGGCGCCGAAGAAACGGCGCGCCCAGCGCAACCGGCCGAAGCGCAGCCGGAGGCAGCGCAAGCCGGCCTGAGTCGATGCGTATCTGGGTTGATGCAGACGCCTGCCCGGTCGTCGTCAAGGAAATCCTTTTCCGAGCGGCGGACCGGACCGGTGTCGAGCTGACGCTGGTCGCGAACCAGCCGTTAAGCACGCCACCCTCTTCGAATATCAAATCGCTACAGGTACCGCGCGGCTTCGATGTCGCGGACGATGAAATCGTCAAGCGCGCCAATGCCGGTGATCTCGTCATCACCAGCGATATCCCGCTGGCTGCCGAGGTCATCGACAAGGGTGCTCACGCCTTAAGCCCGCGCGGCGAGATGTTCACGACAGAGAATATCCGGGCGCGCCTCAACATGCGTGACTTCCTCGACACGATGCGGTCCAGCGGCGTGCAGGTCGATGGCGGCCCGGCCGCCTTTTCGCAGCGCGACAAACAGCAATTCGCCAACAACCTGGATCGGTTCCTTACCGCGAACGGCTGATTCAACGCGTCTTTGGGTGGTGGTATCGTTGCCGGATGGAAATCGATAAGAAAGGCCAGCTCTACATTGGCCGTAAAAGCGAAGGGGGCGATCCGGTACTGCTGAAATCCAGCGCCCTGACCACCCATGGCGTCATTTTCGGCATGACCGGTTCGGGCAAGACCGGGCTCGGGGTCAACATGCTGGAAGAGGCCCTGCTCGGCGGGACGCCCACCCTTATCCTCGACCCGAAGGGCGACATGGGCAACATCCTGCTCAACTTCCCGGACAGCGCGCCCGGGGATCTCGAGCCATGGATGGACGCGGGCAAGGCCAAGCGCAAGGGCGTCACCGTGGCGGACCTGGCCGCAAAAGAATCCGCGGAACGCCAGGCTGATCTGCTCGGCGACGGCATTACGCCGGAGCGCATTGCCAGGCTGCGCGACAACACCGAGTTCAAGATCTACACACCGGGCTCGTCCATCGGCATCCCCATCAACGTGCTGGGGTCGCTCAAGGCGCCCGACCTCGACTGGAACGACAGCGACGAGACCATTCGTGACGAGATCGAAGGCCTGGTGTCGTCCATCCTGGTGCTGGCGGGCATCAAGTCCGACCCGGTATCCGGGCCCGAGCACATCCTCATCGCCACGATCATTGAAACCTGGTGGCGCCAGGGCAAAGACCTCGACCTCGCAACGCTGGTCGGCCAGATCCCGAAGCCACCGTTCCGCAAGCTGGGCGTGTTCGACCTGGAGATGTTCTTCCCCGAAAAGCAGCGCATGAAGCTGGCCCTGAAGCTCAACAGCCTGCTCGCCTCCCCGTCGATGGCGTCATGGCTCGAGGGCGAGCCGCTGGATATCGAGAGCCTGCTCGGCGCTGACGGCAAGACCCCGTGCGCCATCATCTACATGGCGCACCTCAACGAAAAAGAGCGCCAGTTCGTCGTCACGCTGCTGCTGTCGAAGGTGGTCACCTGGATGCGGTCGAAGCCGGGCACCTCCGAGCTCAGCGCGCTGATCTACATGGACGAGGCCTTCGGCTATGCGCCCCCTTCCGCCGAACCGCCGTCCAAGAAACCGATCCTCACCATACTCAAGCAGGCCCGTGCCTTCGGTGTCGGCCTGGTTCTCGTCACCCAGAACCCGGTTGATATCGACTACAAGGCCCAGTCGAACGCGGGCGCGTGGATTGTCGGGCGCCTGCAGACCGAGAATGACAAGCGGCGCATTCTCGACGGGATATCGGGCGGCATGCCCGACCTCGACGCGCGCATCTCCAACCTCGCGAAGCGCGAGTTCGTGATGCATCTCGCCAAGAAAGGCCGGCAGACCGTGCTAAAGCGCCGGCAATCGATGTGCTATCGGTTCGGGCCGTTTACCCGCAAGCAGGTCGCAGCATTGATGGAGCCTTACAAGACAGACGCTCCGCCAGCGCCTGCGGCAGAACAAGCTGCGCCGAGTGCGGACGTGGTGGCCGCGGAAGCGGTGGTCGCGGCAGCCCCGGCGGAGATCGCGCCACCGGTGGCCGACGGCACCGAGGCCGTCTACCTCGACCCGGCAGCGCCCTGGGCGGCTGAACTCGGGATTGACCCGACCGGAACGACCCTGGCGCCGGCGGCAGCAGTCACCGTGAATCTCCTGTACGACGAGACTCGCGCCGATGTGAATCACAACGAGACCTACGAGGCCGTCATCTTTCCGCTGGACGGCATGATCAATGTCGAAGACGTGGCGTCCGTCGACCATGACGAGCGGGATTTCCGGTCGGAGGCGCCTGCCGGCGCCAGCTACGAACTCGGCAAGACCAAGATCCAGAACAAGACGTTCTGGACCCGCCTGCGCTCTGACGTGAAGAACTACCTGGCCGCCAACAAGAGCATCGAAATCCTGAAGTGCCCGGGCCTGAA